>CAJJDH010000037.1 GCA_905182905.1 marine gamma proteobacterium HTCC2089
CGTGAGAGTTCGAGTCTCTCTCTGGGTACCACTCTACTACTTTAAATATTTCAGCGTTTCTGAATTGGCTCATGTTTTTCGAAACATGCATAAAGGCGGTGGAAATAGTGTTAGACAGCTTCCAAGCTCTAACCTCCAAGCTCTAACCTCCAACTAAAGCGCCTAAACTATGCGCGGTGGGTACTTTCTCAAAGTCTCTACCACTACAGTTGAGCCTATTGCCACGTCTGTTTGCAACTTCAAAATCTCTAAAACCTGCGCTCACGGCTATAGATGGTCGTTGAGCCGCGAGCACCTGGGCCCAAGGTAAAAACTGTTGCGGATAGACAAAGGGCGCAAAACACCTCAACCCACTGGCAAGATTGACCTGCTTTAAGCCATTTGCCGACACTTCAATACCCACCGTACCCCTATGGCCGCCTGCACCGCCCATAGAAATCGGCTGAGGCTAAGTTCTACCTCCATCAATGGTCAGGCTCTGACCGGTGATCATTGCACTATCATTTGATGCCAAAAACAAAGCTAGGCTTGCTACATCGTCAGGTAACAGGCGTTTTTGCAGAGCCACTTGCTCCATCCATGCAGCCTCAGCTGTCGGAGTTAACCAGCTATCAAGTTGCTTTTGGGTAACTACCCAGCCGGGTAAAATTGCATTTACGCGGATATTAGATTTACCGTAATCCTTAGCTAGCGATTTAGTTAATCCTATGATCGCTGATTTAGCCGCTACGTAACCCGGCATATTGGTTGGACCAAGCAGTGCATTGATCGAACTGAAATTGATAATTGAACCACCATTTTTCGCCATTAACTCTGCTGCTAGTTGGGCGGCAAAGAAGGTCGAATCAAGGTTAATTGCCATCGTATTCCGCCAGCTTTGTGGCGTGACATCAGAGGGCGCGTGGCGCATATCGTTTGCTGCGTTATTGACCAAGGTTTGCAGAGCACCATGCCGGTCAGACGCGTCGCGAATTGCAGATTGAAGCGCATCTATATTGGTAATATCCAACTGTTTAAACCATGGGCGCACGCCGGCACTTTGCTCGAGCTCATCGACTAATGTGGCAGCTGACTCGCCATCTAAGTCGACAAATGCAACCTTTGCGCCCTGCTCACAGAATGCTTTAACCATTGCCGCACCAATACCTGTAGCCCCGCCAGTAATAAAGACACTGCTATTATTCAGAGACGGATATTTTGTTTGCTGGCTCATGCTTTCTCTTTTGTTATGTTTTGTTCTACTTTGTTTTGTTCTATTTTGCTTTGTTCGCAGGTGAGGCATATTTATTTTGCTTTCAAACCACCTCGCAGCGAGTGCTTCTCCATCGCTCGGGCAATCCTAATCGCAAATGTATCTAACTCGCCAGTTATTGCGTCAAATCATGCCAAATCATGCAAAGTGCCGACAAGAATTGCTATATTTAACGCCGCCCTTTTCAACTATTCATTGTTATTCAAACTTGGTGTTACTTATGGATTTTAAAACACAGCGTGCTTGGCAAACACCAGATATAACATCCCAACATAGAATGGCAGCGCATACGCCAATATCCAGTTGGCGGGATGAAAAAGCTGCTCGGCTTGATCTGCCGAGTGAATCGATTTTATCGTTAGATGGCGTTTGGCAATTTGCCTTGTTTGATAGCGTTGAAGCGGTTCCAGTTGTATGGCCTCAGGAGCTGCCGGAGAGTCAAGACTTGATAGTACCAGGCCACTGGCAGCTACAAGGGTTTGACCATCCCATTTACACCAACGTTCAGTATCCTTTTCCCTGTAACCCTCCTCTTGTACCCGAGGCGAACCCTACGGGCTGTTACCAACGCTCATTTGAAATACCGCCGACATGGTTTGAGGACGAACAGATTCGAGTGATATTCGATGGCGTGGATAGTGCTTTCCACCTTTGGTGTAACAACCACTGGGTAGGCTACTCTCAGGACAGCCGCCTACCGGCTGAATTCGACTTAAGCCACCTTCTTGTTTCAGGGCAGAATACCCTCAGCGTTATGGTAATGCGGCGCTGTGATGGCAGCTACATGGAAGACCAAGACATGTGGAACCTCAGCGGTATCTACCGCTCGGTTTGGCTGCTAGCAAAACCGCAGGCGAGGATGACTGACCTGCGCCTGAGCGCGGGACTAGATGATCGCTATGAAGATGGCCTACTTAAACTAGATATTCAAACCGAAGGCGCAGAAGGTCTCTCTGTGGCTGTGGCCCTTTACGCCGAAGAGAACGGTGATGACGTAGCAACCCCCGCACTGATTCAGCAAACGTTCCCGATTGGTACGCCTCACATTGATGAGAAAGGTGCCTACGCAGACCGTTGTCACCTAGCCATACCGGTACATAAACCCAAGCAATGGAGCGCAGAGTATCCTGCTCTTTATCGAGTCACAGTGACACTGTTAGAGTCTAAGAAGCGGCCTGTCGAATCTGAAGCCTATGATGTGGGCTTCCGCACGGTTGAAATAATTTCCGGACAACTGTGTATCAACGGCAAGCCGCTGTTAGTGCGTGGTGTTAATAAACACGAACATGATCCTGCTGCCGGACATACGGAAAGTCTTGAATTAGTTGAGCAGGATTTGCGGTTAATGAAACAGCATAACTTTAACGCCGTGCG
>CAJJDH010000038.1 GCA_905182905.1 marine gamma proteobacterium HTCC2089
TCCTGTTTGGGTATGTAATTGTAAGATTGAGCCCAAAGTTACTGTCGTCAACGACTAAAACTGATCAGGCACCTTTCGCGCAAAATCTTCGGCAGTGATCGGTCTACCACCAATGCTGGATGTATCCCAGTCCTGAGCTATTTTCCAACTGCCATCAATGTTTTTTAGAACAATATGAAACTGTCCGTAGAAAGTGCTTGTCGCACCAGCTGACGTCGTCATAGCCAGGCGATAGAAACCTACGTCGTATGATGTTGTCTCATTGGTCTGGCGGCTATCAAGCCAGAAATCTAAAGCGATGCGGTCGCCATTTTTAATATTTTCCGCAAAACGAGTGACGTTAGCTTCTTTGAATGCGCTTTGTGTATCGATGCCGTCACTTGTTATTCGAAGAACGTTATCTGCGTACACATCGTTGAGTGCCTTACCATCTAGTGCTTGAAAGGCGTCTTGAAAAGCCTTCCAGACTGTCGTGTTGATTTCTTTGTGTGTTGCCTCCAGATTGATATCAGCGAGGCCTGGCGTTGTGTTTAGAGTCAGAAAGGTAAAAAAGACGGCTAACAGTGCTTGTTTCATTCGGTAGCTCCATAAAATAAACAGGTCTAATAAGGGTATTGGGAATTTTACCATACTGTCTAGCGCTGACTCTCTTGCCTTAGGGTTGAAAATGCTCGCCCGGCATGGTCGTTTGGTTGAATTGGTGGGGAGAGAGATTACAGTCGAGTTGCTGTTCATAGGCGGCGTGGTCGATGCTTAACAAGCCAACCCTCAAGGTTTAGTCGGACGCGTGATGCCCCACTAGGATTGCTGCCAGACGTCCTGGAGATTGCGAGATACAGAAGGTTCCAGTGAGGGTGTCTTTTGTTGCAGAGAAGCACGAACCGGGTATCGAAGCGGCCGAGGTGGGTTAGTAGTTATTTATAACGATAATCTAAAAATCGAGAAAGACCTCGTGTGAGCCAAACAGTAAATCATCAGTTTGATATTCGGTAAAATCTTTTAGGAACTCAAATTAGTGTGGCTTATTTTCTCCTGCCGTAGAAGCAACATCTGGGACAGTGCTTTCACTATCAGGTGTAGACCGATTCGCGAAGGCGTTAATATCAGAGGTCAAAGTTATATTTTACTGTGAGCCTATAATCGCGAGGAGTAGCTGGTTGAAAATGCACATGCTTCACCGGCATAACTTCTGAAGATAACTTGAGCACAAAATAATGCCATGCTGAATATAGTTAACGGGGAAGAAGGAAGAAGTAATCCTGACGGTCTAAGATTATCGGTTGTCTTGCTCGCCCACACTGCCGCATGCGCCCGAACGGGATCTCTTTCAGCGTTCGTTGTCAGTAGAGTTTGGTCGGTGAGAACTGTTATTATACAATATCAATAATAAAGCATTGGTAATATGCTATGCTCACTCGCGCTAACGACAAACATAGGGCCATTCAAAATGCGAAACGATGCAGAACTCCTTGATCACATCCTTGACCATATTGATAACAGTACAACCGATTTAGGTGATGAAGAGTGGTACGAGCCTGTTGAGAATTACGCTTCCCAAGCACGCTTCGATGCCGAGCGGCGGCTCATGCGCCGATTGCCAATTCCATTCTGCCCTGTTGCAGCGCTGCCGGAGCCAGGTTCATACGTTGCGCGTAGTTCGGCTGGCGTACCTATTGTTGTTGTTCGGGACCAGCAAGGCACCATCCGCGCATTTCGTAATGCCTGCCGTCATCGCGGTATGCAATTGGCGGATGGTACGGGATGTACGAAAATTTTTCGTTGTAATTACCATGGTTGGGCGTACCGACTAGATGGTCGATTAGAGTATGTGCCTCATGAGCATGGTTTTCCCGATCTTGATAAAGACAGCAACGGTTTGGTGCCGGTGCACTCGGTTGATATCCAAGGTGGTTTGGTTTTTGTCACGCAGGACGAACCCGTGGGTCTTGGCGCGTTAGAATCTCTGCCATCACTTTTGACCGAAGATCAGATAATTTTTGAGTCGAATGAAAAGGTCGAAGATATTAATTGGAAGTTAACGGCGGAGGGGACGCTCGAGGGTTATCACATAAAGCCCACCCATCCGGAGTCGTTCTTTCCATATGGTTATGACAATCTAAATGTTGTTGAAATGCAGGGGCCGAACTCCCGAGTATGCTATCCCTTTAGACGCATTGAAAAATTGCGTGACGCACCTCGAGAGAACTTGTCACTCGATCGTATGGTTACTTTGGTCAATCGTATATTCCCTTTCACCTCGGTCACCCGTCTTGCACAACATTACGGCGTGAGCTTTGCCGAACCTGAGTCGCCAACTCGCACTCGATACTTTAACTATCGGCTAACGCTCCCAACGATTGATGGCGGTGAACCTTCAGATGAGGCCTTAGCTAGGGCTAAGAAGGACGTCGCTTTTCTATCCGATACCGGCGATAAGGAAGATGCTAAGGTTGTTACCGACATTCAGGCGGCCATTGGTTCTGGCGCAAACACCCATTATCGATTCGGCCGGTTTGAATCGGCGATCGGTCATCTGCACAAAAATTTGGCACTGTATCTAACTCAGTTAGACAAGGTTGAAGGTGACGTTATGAAGGCAACTAATAGAGCTGGGGCAGACAAGGTAGACACCATTGTTATCACCGATAACAAATAGGCTCGAGAAATATCAGTATGTCCGACAAAGATAACAATACCCAGCACAATCCTGATTCTCTGAAAGAGATACCATCAGTTGATTGGCTTGACCTTGAACACGACAGGAGCAAGTTTCTTGAGGATCTTCGTTATGCGCTTGAAGAATGCGGGTTTCTAATCCTCACCAACGCGCCCGGCCTTGACGACGAGTTTCAGCAGCGAGCCTTCAGCGAAGTTAGAGGTTTTTTTGATTCGCCCATGGACTTCAAGAAAATGTCCTCCATCGAGAATAGTCCTTATGTTCGCGGTTATTCTTTGCCGACGCCGCCAGACTCTGGCCGTGGTCAGGTGATTGAAAGCTTTCAGTATGGATTTGACGAAGCACCTCTTTGCGCTCACGACGACGAATCTCAGCCTATCCACGAGCGATTCTTTCGTGGACCCAATACTTGGCCAGAATCAGCTACGGTGCCAGGATTTAAGCCAACTCTCGAAAAACTAAACTCGGCATATCACAGTTTGACCCTTCAACTAGGAGAACTGATTGTTGAGTCACTGGGCGAGGATCCGGGTGGATTTCGACAATATTTTAATCTTGATGAACCGTATCTCTTTGCTAGCTTGAATCACAACTTCAGCTTGGATGCCATTGCACCGGACAAGCAAGATTTCATTCGAGAAGAGTTTAAGAAGTCAGCGAGTACAGTGACTGGTGCGCACATTGACGGACCACCGTTTGTTGCCCTGCTCATCAACGACCGTCCAGGACTGCAAGTGGTGGCGGGCGAGGGGCATTGGATGAATGCCCCTGTGACATGTAGGACAGCTAAAGGGGACTACGATGTCCCGGTAGTGCCCGGTTCGGTGATAGTTAATACTGGGGGGTCTTTGATGCATCTGAGCCAAGGTCGTTACTCTGCTACGGTGCATCGTGTTAACACTACTATGATTCCCACCGGCGAGACGCGAATATCAATGCCGTATTTCTTACTTCCTAAGATGGAAGGGGATCTTGTACCGTTCGGGCAGTCCGCGGCTGCAACCAATGAGACTGTTGGTTATAACGCTGGGCGTGATCGCGGAGCAAATGCGGCTGCCAATCTCATGCGAACCTACCCTAAACTGACCCGCCGTTGGTGGATGAAAGAGTTTAGAGAATTTAGAGCTGCGCAGCAGGCGGAAGAGAAAACCGAAACTCAAGCTGCCCTAAAGCTGGCAGCGGAACGAGGCGGTCGATATAAGGAAAATCCAGGTACCAAATAGTTATTGTGTTAGGCACTAGAGATATGGCTTTTCTGTATGGTTGGTTAGCGATCTGAGTATTCCTAACCCGCTCTTACTAACGATCCCGCCACGAAAGCTGCTTTGGACGTCTCTGCTTTTGCTCTTGAGTGACAGTGCTTCAAGCCCGTGATCCCACAGGTGCGCGGGGCTCCAAAAACTGTAACCGCCTTACCCGGTGTAAAGTTTTCGGTAAATTACTGCGCTTAGTGCACTAAGATTTCAAGCCGTGCACCAGCATCTGGTGCGGTTGACGGTGCTGGTGGATAAATCCACACTATGAATTAACATATTTCAACACCACTGAGAGAGCTTAACATCATGGCGTTACCGTATCCTCTGACAACTGCTGACCGGGTTGAGATTCACGAACTGCCTGGTCGATATGGAGACGCGATCGATGATCGAAATTGGGCGAAACTCGATACCGTATTCACACAGGACGCTGTGTTTGATCTAACAGGAGTTGGTTCTCGGGTCTGCAATGGTCTTGACGACATCAAGGCCTTTATGGAATCCGAGGCCGCACACCCTCGCACCCATATGATGACCAATATTTATGCCGAAGCAGATGAAAATGCTGTTGAGCTGCGATTTCGCATCGTTGCATTAATTGGCAAGGGATTAACGTCAACTGGCAGCTACTACGACAAACTTGTTAAAACCGATAATGGGTGGCGCACCTATCACCGATTTGTTTCGAGCCGACGCCGCGACAAGCGTGATGCAGAAGTTGATCTCAAAGGCATAGCACTCTAAAAGTTGAGTTGGTCTAACAAAGTCTTATTAGAGTTAGATGAGAATGGCATCTAGTCAATACTGACTTAAAAGCCATTATTCGAACCAAGTTTAGGGTGTGCGTAGGAAATACATATGGTGTTACCCTAATTAACCTTTGTTGTATCTGCTGGATATCGACGGCTATATTGAAGCCGGAAGAGCTTTAGAGAAATCTGACCTTAAAATTTAAATTAGGAGAGTCCATGTCTATTCAAGTAATTGTTCCAGAATCTGCGCGCCAGACTTACGACAATTGGCATTTTGCGCCAGCCGTACAACACGATGATCTAATTTTTTTCTCAGGTGTTGTGGGGAGCGGAGATTCTGCTGAGGACGAGTTCAGAAGCGCATGGGCCTCGCTAGGTGAGACGCTTGAGGCGGCGGGGGTTGGGTACAAAGACATTATAGACACTACGATCTATATGGTAGAACTACAGAAAAATACTCCTGCTATGGCTAAGGTGAAAGATGAATTTATCAAAGAGCCTTATCCAGCATCCACTTGGATAGGTATAACAGAGTTGGTTATTCCTGGAGCACGAGCGGAGATTAAAGTGATAGCGCGTAAACCCAAATAGTTTTAACGGGAGAGGTTCAGCGTACGTTGGTTTTAGGGGCTAAATTTATACGGGAACCTTATGCTAAAAGCCGGTGCAGGCGGCTTTATCTATAACATCAGCAAATGTCTCGGCGGTGATTCCGCTTGCTAGATCGCATGTTACCAGTGCGACAACCAGTAATCGCAAGATCCGTTTTTATGATTGCCATCTGCAAGCATTAGATCGAGTTCCACCAAGTCCTCAGTTCGTTGAAGGTTTCTATTTTTTTCGCTTTTGTCATTGTGCGATTGGTGCCGCATATCACTTAACCTAGCAGTACCCCTTTCAGGTCGCTAAAGGGTCTTTCTGCACAGCAAATAATCAAATAGTGACCCCAGTGGCATTGCACTCATTCTTCAACTCGTCTGTGTTATTTGTTTCTTTCCTGCGGTTGGCACTGCAAGCAGAGGTACAATCTCCTTGAGTTCACTTCAATGCGCTCAACTGGTTTCGCACAGCGATAGCAGGGTTCTCCCTGACGATCGAATATGACAAAACGATAGCTACTACGTGTGAAACCGTCTCGCTTTAGCGCAGCAACCCGCGCCGGGCTATTCGTGATTCCCGCTGTGGCCAGCGACTGACGTGTCAGATCCAATGTTGCTCTAGACAACGCGCCAAGTTGAGTGCGAGTAAGATCGCAAGGTCGATCAAATGGGTTTAGTCGCGCCGCGTGAAGGATCTCCGAGCGCAAATAATTGCCTATACCAGCGACAAATGATTGGTCTAGATATAGAGCTGCTAGGGAACGTTTACAAAATTGTTTGGACTTCAATTGATCCAACACGTCACGCCAAACCACCCTGGCGTCTAGTGCATCTGGCCCTAACTTGGCCAGATATTTTTGCAGCGGCAATTGCTCAGGTGTCAGCACCTCTATGTCCGAGGCACTATAAAGAAGCGCGCTGTGGGTGTCAGTATGTATTGCCACACGCAATGTTCTACCAGTGGCTGGCTGCTTATCGCGCTTCACCACATACCACCGCCCGTATAGCTGGTTATGGCTGTAGACCGTTAACTCATTGCTGAAGTGGGTCAGCATGGCTTTACCGCGACTACTTACGTCCAACACAGTTTCACCGCTAAGGGCCTGATTAAAGCGTTGCAGGTGAGGCTGTGAGAACGTCACGCTGCGAGCCACTTTACCGTTCAAAACTTTGCCAATACGCAATGCCGCGCGTCTAATTTCCGGCCCTTCAGGCATGCTCTACCACCCTAATTTATTGTTTTTGTCATTGTGCGATTTTTGCTGCATAGCACTTAACTTGGCGATACCTCAGCCGGGCGACGAGTCCGCCTTCTTGTCGACCTAGCCCATTATAGCTGCAGAATTCCTATGATTATGATCCTAAATTGACCTCATCGTAGCTAGATTGCACTTAGTGTCGAACACACATTGCGATTGCTCATAGTTAATTAATCTATTGTGGAAGACACCGCTTACCGTTAAGCCCATATTTTGAGTGACGGAATACGGGTGAGTAGTTTACCTTCGGTCATTCAAGTATCTTGTTGAATGCGCTCCTGAGATCAGTGCAAGCAGGGACAATGAGTCGAAACTTAGCCGCAATAAAACGGAGACAACACGATGGCAAATGAAAATACACTGGACAGCTTAAATTTTATTTCTCTCGACGAAGCCGCCGAGATGACTAAAGGAACTCGTATAACGTTCATTCCTGGCGTCCAAGCGTTGTACGCAGAAGCGCTGAAGAATATATGTTTCGTAAAAGACATTCCGATAATTAGGGCATTGCACCCAACGATGGGGATCAACAAAGAAACAGGAGAAGACCGGCAGGCGCGTTTGTACGAGCTTACGAGTCAGACGGGCTTGCCAACTATGTTTCACGATGAAGAGCGCCCAAGAAATGTCTGGACGGAGCAACTTGCGCTGGCTGAAAAAATTGGCAGCCCAAACAGCCCAGCGCTGATTCCAGCGGATTACGAAGATAGAATTGAAGTGTTTGGTTTATGCGCCGTTGTCTTGGCTGAAGACGGATTGCTTTGGAATATGCGCATCCTATCTGATGGTCCTTTGGGTCGAAAATACGGCTACAGTGATGAGGCTAGTGTTGCTGCACCAGCTAAAATTGCTGAAGTAATCAGCCTGATCGACACCCGTCTTAAGAGACAGGCTGAACGTGGTTCACAATACCTAGTGGGAGATTCGCTTACTGCAGCCGACATATATTGGGCGACCATGAGTATGTGCGTTACGGCTACGCCACCAGAGATTATGCCGGTGACCAAACGAAACAAAGGTATGTTAGAGCTCTTTGCGGCTAACTCGAAAATACCCGAGGTTGCGAAGGTGCTTTCAAAACGGATAGAAGATCACCAAAGATACGTGTTAACGACATATTGCGAAACGCCTGCAGTTCTGGGTGGCGCTGAATAAATTTTCTGCGAGGATGGAGTGATGGAGTGATGGAGTGATGGAGTGATGGAGTGATGAGCAATCAATCAACAGGTGTCGACCTAAATGATTATCCAACCCTTGCAAAAGCTAACTATGGGCTGTCACTGTTGTTTTCTGCTTATGTCTTATCTTTCCTCGACCGGCAAATTTTAAGCCTACTTGTTGGCCCAATCCGCGACACGCTAGAAATCACAGACAGCCAATATGGTCTGCTGATGGGTTCATCCTTTGCAATTATGTATGCGGTCGCCGGTCTTCCCCTCGGCCGAATGGCAGATCGCTTCTCCAGGCGAGCGATAATCGCAGGATCTGTCTTGTTTTGGAGTCTTGCAACCTGTGCCGGTGGGCTGTCGAAAACTTTCGCCCAGCTGTTTGTCTCACGTATGGGCGTTGGCGCAGGCGAAGCTGGTCTAGCGCCTGCGGCTTATTCAATAATCTCCGATAGCTATCGACCAAAGCACTTTGGTTATGCCATAGCGACCTATAAGTTAGGGGTAAAGGTGGGTGGAGGGTTGGCACTACTTATTGGCGGTTTGTTATATGACTACTATAGTAATCTTGACGAACTGGTATTTCCAATCGTTGGCGAAGTGTTGCCTTGGCAGGCAACGCTTATTTCTGTTGGTTTGCCAGGCATACTGCTTAGCCTGTTGTTGTTAACGATTCCAGAACCCACACGTAAGGGAGTGCCGGCATCAATGGCTGGCGTGGATGGAGAAGACGAACCGTTTCCCATGCGTACCGTTTTGGGCTACTTATGGCAGCGCAAACGCATGTACGTCAATTTATTCCTAGGTTCTTCCCTGCTGGCTATGGCGGGCTACGGTAACGCGGCGTGGTACCCCGAATTCCTAACTAGGGTCTATAGCATGTCGAAAACGGATATTGGCCTCTACTATGGCAGCATAATGATGGTCGGTGGATCGATAGGCGTTATGGGCGCTGCTTGGGTTGCCCAGAGAATGGTGGCGCGTGGGCAAAGCGATGGATTTGTGCGTACGGTATTTTACGCATCGATAATCGCAATACCGTTTGTAGTAGGCGCGCCCCTGGCCGGTACCCCGGCTCTTACCTTTTTGTTATTGGGTCCGGCTATGGTCTTGAGTGCTGCCTATATTGGCGTAATGGCTGCGTCTTTTACCTTGATCACTCCAAATCGTATGCGTGGTCAAGCAACCGCAATTTACATCTTTTGCACTAGTATTCTTGGCATGGCTTTAGGCATAAGCTTGGTTGCCTGGTTTACCGACTATGTATTTAGGAATGATCAGTTATTGCACTACTCGCTAGCGGCAACAAATGCGATCTTATATCCGGCTGCTGCGATGCTTTTTTTACGTTGTATGCCGGCTTACAGGCGTGTGGTTGTGGAGGCTGAAAAGGGTTGGGAGATTTAGCCTTATTTGCCAAAATAAAAATATTTGATGAGATTAGCCGCGCCATCACTAGCGCAAGAATAGGACAGTGATCTTATGATAGAAACGCAAAAATCGAACCGTTGGAATCTCGGCAGTCCCCTTTCGGAGAAACCTTCGACGCGAACCCACGGCCCACTGAGCGCCATCCAAAAGCAGTTCTCATGGGCCAGAGTTTTTATTCTAGCGGGTGTCGCGATCAGCCAATTGACTCTGGCTGACGATCACAATAAAAGCCCCCTCGATATCATTGACCAAATGGAGCAACTCTACCGTGGCTCATCGAGCGATTCGAAAATTACGATGGTGATCGAAACGCCGCGTTATCAACGGTCGATGCAGATCTCAAGTCAATCGGCAGGAAGGGAATTCGGATTTTTTCGCATTCTTTCACCAAAAAAAGATCGCGGTATTGCCACGCTCAAACGCGACGAGGAAATGTGGAATTACTTTCCAAAGATTAACAAAGTAATCAAAGTACCGCCGTCGATGATGATGGGATCGTGGATGGGCAGCGACTTCACCAATGACGACCTCGTGAAAGAGACCCAACTGGTTGATGCCTACGACATCCAAATGACTGAGACCGATGACCAATATCGCTTCACCTTGATTCCCAAGGAGCAAACTGTGACGGTCTGGGGGAGTATTGACTACGTCGTCTCAAAGTCGCCCTTGTTACCTCTTTCGCAAAGCTTTTTTGACGACCAAGGCAAAAAGATGCGCGTCATGACTTTCAGTGCGCCCAAAGAAATTGGAGGCCGACTAATGCCGTCCATCCTTGAGATTAAGCCGATGAACAAACCGGGACACAGAACTCGGGTCATTTACGATGAAATAGTCTTCGACCCACCTGGCATCACAGAGCAGACGTTCTCGATGCGCAACCTCAAATCAAGATTTTAGCCATGCTCACACTGAAATTAGCCTACAGAAACATCTTGCGGCAAAGGCGTAGGAGTTTGTTGACAGCCCTCAGCATGGCAGGGGGTTACATCCTCTTTGTATTCTCAATGTCCTTGCTTGAGGGCAGTTGGTCCAATGTGGTGGATATCTTTACGCTGGATCACACTGGGCATATACAAGTGCACAAAGACGATTATGCGAAGCGGCCCAAGATCCATAAGACCATCGAGAATCCAACAGTCGTTGAGACGACGCTCAAAAATCATGAAGACGTCACAGGGTGGGCGCCTAGGGTGTATTCCTCCGCGCTGGCCTACGGCGGCAACAAGACCTCCATCGCTCAAATCTTCGGAATCGACCCGGAGCGCGAGCCAACCGTAACTCGAATATTACAAAAAGTCAGCGCAGGTAAGTATTTTAGCGCCCAACCAAATGCCGATGGCTACTTTCCGGCAATGATTGGTCGGGGACTGGCCAATTCATTGAAATTGGATGTTGGGGGTGAAATCGTTCTGATTTCCTCAGGTGCTGATGGTTCAATTGCGAACGATATCTTCATCATCACCGCCATTATTGGTAACACCACCTCGTTTGATCGACTCGGCGTCTTTCTGCCACTCACCGTTGCCCAGGAGTTTCTCTCGATTGGCGGCGAGGTTCACGAATTCGCCTTACTTGCGCGCGACAAGCACGATAACGAACAACTGGCAGCCGAACTGCAAAGTTTGATGCCCAGCTTGAAGGTCTCACCCTGGCAGCAGATTGAAGCGACTTTTTACCGAACCATGCAATCCGACAAGCAAGGTAATTATTTTACGATGGCATTGATTGTGTTCATCGTATTTATCGGCGTTTTAAATACAGTACTGATGTCGGTGCTTGAGCGAACCAAGGAGTTTGGTGTCTTGAAATCAATCGGTTGTCGTCCGTCAGAGCTTGTCAAACTCATTTTTATTGAGACGGTGATGCTCGCGAGCATCAGCATCACTGTGGGACTCGCGCTCATTTTGCCGGTCATTGCGTGGTTTACCGAAGTTGGCATAAAACTCGATATCTCAGTGGACATGGGCGGGGTTGTTTTTGACACCATGAAGGGTGACCTCTCTGCCTATGTCGTATTCATGCCCATGGGCTTTATGTTGCTGACCGCAGCACTGATCAGCCTTCCTCCGGGATTGAGAGCTGCGCGCATACAGCCCCGCGTTGCTTTGGGGGGGCACTGATGCTGAGTTTGAAGCTAGCATGGCGCAATTTGTTTCGAAATACTCGCAGAACCCTCTTAACCTGCATGCTCATTACCAGTTCACTGGTGGTGATTATTCTTGTCGATGGCATCATGCTGGGCATGATCGACGTGATGGTCGGCGGGATCACCAAAACGCTTGAGGGAGAGGCGCAGGTGAATCAAAAAGGATTCCGGGAGAACTTTGAACCCGAGCTATTCCTTAACGATCCCGACGCCATCACCGCCGCCTTGGCCTCCGATGAGCGGGTCGCGGGCCACGCGCCACGAGTGATTATTGGGGGCATGATTGCCTCCCCGTACAACACTACTGGCGGCCTCGTTTATGGCGTTGATGCGCTTTCAGAACTGCGAGTTAGCCGCCTCGAAGAAGCCACCTATGAGGGCGAGTACTTAACCGGCGCAAAGCGAGAGATCCTACTCGGAAAACTAATGGGGGAGCTACTGGAAGTCTCCCTAGGTGATCGCATCATTATTACCGCCGCAAAAGTGGACACCGGTGAGATCACCCAGGAGTTATTTCGGGTGACCGGCTTTTTTGAATTCGGGCCTGAGGAGATGGATCAATCCCTCGCCTTCATCAATCTCAGTGCAGCCCAACCTTTACTGGGAATGGACGGGCATGTGCATCAGATTGCGGTTCAATTCGTTGATCCAGAAGACGCAAAAAACAAAACCCTGCCGACGTTAACGCGTCTCAACCAAGGCAATGTCGAGGCACTGGGCTGGCTTGATCTGCAGCCTTCCATTGGTGGCATCATTGAGATGAGCAGCTACGCCTCTGCGATTGTGGGCGCCGTATTATTCATCCTGACATCCCTCGGGGTAATCAATTCGATGTTCATGTCGATTTACGAACGCATCTACGAATTTGGGGTCGCTAAAGCCATCGGCACAACACCTCGTCAAATCATCGCCTTGGTCTTGTTCGAAGCCTTTTTTCTCGCCTTAATGGCTTGCGCTATTGGGGTTCTGCTGGGCTACCTTGCCTCGTCTTATTTTGAATCAAACGGTATTCCCATGGGGCGTATGGAAATGTCGGGCGTGCTCTTAGACGGCAATCTGCACACTGAGGTCCGCGCCTATCAGTTTGTTGCCTTCCCTATCTATGTCACGCTACTCACCGTCGCCGCGGCGATTTACCCCGCTGTTTTCGCTTCCCGAATCGTGCCAAGTCAGGCACTGCAACGCGTTCTTTAGGATCAGAATAATGAAAACCGTGATCGAAACCAAAAACCTCGTCAGAAAGTTCGGTGAAGCCCAGACCCAGGTCACCGCGCTCTCCAACGTCAGCACCCACATCGAAGAAGGCGAGTTCACAGCAATTATTGGTCCCTCGGGGTCAGGTAAAACCACCCTGCTACAACTGATTGGAGGGCTCGATGAGCCGGATTCAGGAGACGTCTTTTTGTCGGGTACGAACATTGCCAACATGTCCGGGAAACAGCTATCTGATTTTCGCCGTGATCATATTGGTTTTATTTTTCAGTCCTATAACCTGATTCCTGTGCTGTCAGCGGAAGAGAACATCGAGTACATCATGCTGCTGCAAGGCGTCGATGAAAAAGACCGCAAAACCCGGGTTCAAGAGATGCTCGCATTGGTCGGCCTTGAGGGACTGGGCGACCGGCGACCGTCGCAACTCTCGGGCGGACAGCAGCAACGCGTTGCCGTGGCTAGGGCGATGGCGTCCAAACCCGACATTATTCTGGCCGATGAACCCACGGCAAATTTGGATTCGACCACAGGCATCGCACTGCTCGATATGATGCGAGAACTCAATGCTCAGATGAACATGACCTTTGTCTTTTCAACACACGATCAAAAAATTATGGACCGCGCAGATCGTTTAATTCATTTGGAAGACGGAGTAATTCAATTGGATGAGATATGCAGTTCGTGAATAAGGGTACTTTTTTTGCAGATGGCAGTTAATCTCTCATGCGCAGGTTGAGCGTTGATGCATAAGCGCGGGTGCACATTGGTTGTAATCATACTTGGGATGTTATGGTCGGCAGTTGGTGTTGCAGAGCCAGTGGTGGTATTTGGGAGCTTTACCGAAAAAGATAATGCTCTAGAGTATTTAAACCGAGTCGAGGCACGGATAGACGAGCAAGTGCGTATTGTAGAAACGGTAATTAATGAAAGACGTTTTTATCGAGTGGTGGTTGGAATTGCTGATACGTCTGATGCGCAGTTGAGGCAGCAGGCACTAAATGCAGGGTTCAAGGATGTTTGGTCATGGGTTTCACCAGACGCGATCATTGAAGTAAAGGCAAGCCCCGATTTGCTTTCTCAAGGAGAGGGCCAGGTTGTCGCAACCCATTCATCGGGTATAGCTCTAGCTTCTGATACTGTTCGCAAAGATCCATACCAAATGCAAAATAACTCGAAATTGCGTGCCAATGCGCAAACCAATATTTCTGGCTATTTGAAATCTTATGTAGTGGCCCAAGATGCTATTGCGAATAACTTTTTTGCAACGAATACAATTTATCAAGCGCAAAACAGCGGTCGTTTAATGCTTGAAACTTTTACAGACAATACCGTTTTTCAACTGCATTACGAATTAAGTCCGCTATCGGTTTCTCGTGCAATAGGCGGTGATCTACAGTCTTATAATATCGTTGGGGATAATTATCGCGTTAGCGACATTGAAACTTCTTTAACCAATGATTTGTCGAGCAAAACTCAATTCTATCAAAACTTAGATCGCCTTAATGTTCAGTGGCGATTGGGTGCTGGGAACCTAACGATTGGTAGGCAAGCTATTGCATTCGGGGGCGCGCGTTTTATTAATCCCACAGATGTGTTTCTGCCTTTTGATATAAGAACTTTTAATACTGAGTACCGTACAGGGGTGGACGCAGTGCGGTTTCAAAAGCCTTGGGGTGATCTGGGCGAAGTCGATGTTGGTGTTGTTTTAGGTGCAGGTGGAAAACGAGACAGATCAGCCGCTTTTCTTCAAGTTAGTAATAATATCGGTGGAAAAGACTATGCTCTTGCCTATATCGAATACGCAAGACAATCGTTGGTAAGTTTGAGTTTACAAACTGAGATTGGCGTAATGGGATTTTGGTTTGAAGGAGCGTTTGTAGAAGGCGATGTGGACTACTTCAGAGGTTCAACTGGGTTAGATTACGCTTTTTCAGGGAATACGTTTGGCATGATTGAATATCATTATAACGGTGCTGGTATTGATAATACTGATCGCTATCTCTCGTTGTACGATACCTTGCCCTATCAGCGTGGTGGTGTGTTTTTGTTAGGTGAAAATTATCTGCTGCCGAGTTTTTCATTCCAAGTGACGCCTTTGTTGACACTGGCAATACAAGCTATTGTTAATCTTGACGACGCTTCGGGATATACCTCTCTATCAGCTGAGTACAATGTCGCTGAAAATTTTTATATAGATTTCGCGGCGTACATTTTTGTTGGTGATGACTTAACGGTAGGTGCCTCGCAAACACCGGTACTGGGTTCGGAATACGGCGCAAATCCCAATATGTTATACAGCAGTATTCGCTGGTATTTTTGAATACCGAAGCTGAGGAAATAGCGCATAGATTTCCAGCATCAGATGAAGCATGGATATAGTGGCTGTTATACATTGATGCGATAGGACTCTCTTTCTATGACAACGTTGATAGCTGGCTGGGATGCAAAATTTGCCCCGATGAATAGGATTGAACCGTCAACAAGATCTTGCAGAACCCCGACTCTACGCGCAGGTGCCAACCTGCGGAGCGATGTAGGAGTGAATGGAGTTACGCATTGCCCGATGGATGCGCCTATTGCGAATAAAAATTCACCGAATATGATTTTTGCTTGAGTCCGTTTCAGCATCATAGTCGTTTGAAGACGGCCCCGGAAAAATCTTACGGGGCCTAGAGGTCGTTATAGGTTCTTGGCGAACTAGTACCGTTAGATCGACAGGTGAAAATCTACTATTGAGTAACCATTGCTTGGCGCATGGAGTCTGTATCTTCAAAAGCAGTGAATACCGCAACTTTGCCGTCTTCTACAACAAACATGTGCATGGTCTCGCTATCTAGCCCGTCTGCTTGTAATTTGTTATGAGCATAAACTGTATTACCCACGGCAGTGATACTGATCGGAGTAAGTTTGAAATTAGCCCAGTGGATTGCAATCTTTGCGAAGACGTTTTCGATCACTGCTTCAGGCCCTACAAAAACACCAGACTGAGGTAGTTGGCCGAATATTGTGAATTTTAGATCATCCGTATGCAGTGCTGTCCATGCTTCGGTATCTCCCGAGCTAAAGGTTGCATATGCTGCTTCAACGATGGCTTTTGCATCTGCGTGACCGGTTGAATCGCCTTCTGCGTGGTGACCTGCGTTAGCCAGCATTGGCAGCATCAGAGTTAAAGCGAGTAAGAGGGAGTTTTTCATTTTCGATCCTTATTGTTGTTGTGGATCGAAGATAGCACACCGCTTAGTACGGTGTGGCCTTATTGGTCTAGGGCTAGTTTGCTTCGTTTAGCCTTTCCTGACGGAGTGCTTTTCGTCTTACTTTGCCTGCGTCATCGCGCATTGGTTCGTTGGAAAATTCTATGCTTCTTGGAATTTTATAGCGCACTAACCTGTCTTGTAGATGGCTTAACAGCTCTTCCTCTTTTATGCCCCCTGGCGCATCCACTATAGCGTGTACATAGTTGCCTAGGTCTTCGTGGGGTAGGCCAATGACCGCAGAAGAGCGCACACCTTGGAAGCTGTCTATGGCGGCTTCAACTTCAGCTGGATAAATGTTTGCGCCGCCTGACAAGATCATATCTGTCTGCCTATCAGCAAGATAAAGGTAGCCGTCTGTGTCGAAATATCCCATGTCACCAATACTTTCAAAGCCGCCATCAATGGCCTTTGGCTCTGCGCCAATGTAGCGATAGGTAGAGCCTTGGCCGGTTAACGGCCGTAAAAATACTTCGCCTATTTCATTTGGTGGGAGGTTTTCGCCAGCGTCGTTGACCACAATGATTTCGCAGGTTGCGTTGGGCTTGCCCACTGAGCCACGGTGGGTTAACCATTCAGGCCCGCTAATAACTGTACCGCCCTGAGCTTCGGTGCCACCGTATAGTTCCCAAATTACTTCTGCCCCTAGCCATTGAATAAAGGCTTCTTTTAGCCATGCGGGGCAGGGGGCCGCTAAGTGCCAGAGTACTTTTAGGCTAGATAGGTCATAGCGACTCTTCACTTCTTCCGGCAGGTTCCAAATACGCTGCATCATGGTGGGTACCATGTAAACAATATCTATCTTTTGCTGCTCTATTAGCGCCAGAGTTTCTTCAGCATCAAACCGTGTTGTTACGGTGATTTGGTTGCCCCTGAAGAACGCACTCATTGCCCAGACAAAAGGGCCGTTATGGTACAAAGGTCCGGGTATAAGCATTGAGCCTTTGAGCTGTGTATGCAGCCGGCACGTGTCTATGTCCCAGACAGCAGGGTTGGCGGCGACAATAAGCTTAGGCCTACCGGTACTGCCTCCAGATGTCATGGCTTTAAATGAGTTAGCGGTTTTTTCAGGTAGCTGTGTATCCGACAGAGATGCATCAGGCGCATACCCGACAGGTACTGTCACGTAGCCTTGGTGAGAGCCATCTGCCACGCCTGTGATAAGTTTTGGATTGCCCACATCGACAATTTGATCGCGCTCAAATTTGGGTAGCTTTGCCGAAATCGGCTGTGGTGTCGCGCCAATTTTCCAAGTTGCAATTGTCGATTTAAAGAATTCGATACCGTTGGGTAGGGCGATGGTGACAAAGTCGTCTTGGCCTACACCCAGTGCTCCGTAAGCTCTCGCCAGTCGATTTGTCTGACGTTCCAGCTCTCCCCAAGTGATGGTTTCACCGTCATGATAAATAGCTACTCTGTCAGGCTGAATGTCGGCCCAGAAACTAACTATCCGGCTGAGTGGGATCATTTGCATGTTGTGGCTTCCATCTTGTTGCTGAAAAAATTGCTAGCAATTTGCGCGGGTGTTTTGCGTGGTATTGATCGCCCGTCGCCTACAGTAAAAGTCAGATACCGTACAAGGTAGTAAAATGATCGTCAAACACGGGTCCTCTTGCCTGGAATCCAGGCAGATTGATTCCCTGAGCATCATGTTGGCGTAATAATTCGAAGCCATAGTCGTGGTGAAATGATGTTTGCTGGGCTCATTACAAGTATGATTGGGTTTTACCGTACAGCGATGCATATTGAACCGCTACTCGCACAAATCACCACAACAACAGCCGCGCCAGGATCTTGCTGAGATCGTTCAAACCCATCTTAGCGCTCCTTGGCAGCGCCCTATTGCTGCTCATTCTCTAGAGGCTTTTGCGGCAATTCGAAATCGTGTAGAAACATCCACTGCGCCATTGATTATTGACTCGTGCTGCGGGACCGGCGATAGCACGCGCAACTTAGCGGCAGCTTTTCCGGAAGCGTTGGTGTTGGGTATTGATAAGTCTGAGCACCGTTTGGCACGGCATCGTAGCGGTCAGTTAACTAGTGAGCAAACCAGCCGGCAAACCAGCCGGCAAACCAGTCAGCAAAATAGTGGCGAAGAAAATTACTTAATGCTGCGCGCAGACGTGAATGACTTTTGGCGCTTAGCGTCAGGTGCTGGTTGGCAGCCCGTACAACATTTTCTACTTTACCCCAACCCTTATCCTAAGGCGTCACAATTTCGTAAACGTTGGTATGGCTCGCCGGCGTTTCCCTTCTTAATAAAACTTGGTGGACGACTGACAGTACGGACCAATTGGGCGATATATGCTCAAGAATTTGTGCAGGCGCTGGCGGCTGTTGGTTTACAAGCCAGTAGCAGGCCGTTGTCGGAAGACAAGCCGATCACTGCTTTTGAGACAAAATATATGCAACGCGGCGATTCCCTGTTTGAAGTGGTCAGTGATCTTGAGGACTTCGTCGGTTTCCCAACTAACTCTTCAGCCAGTTTTTAAATAGCCGCTACATACCGCGTAAATCGCAGCCACGGCGCTGCAATATTGGTCGCATTTCTCTGAACGCCGCAGGCGTGTGCATTAGCGGGATGCGTGGATATAGGTGGTGGACCACGTGGTATTGCATACCAGAGGACAGTAAATTACCTAGGGTGCTTTTGAACGCCTCAGTGTCTTTATATCGACCCTGATTTTCTCCCGGGTGATGGGGCTTCCAACTCAAATAATACGGGATATAAATATCTGCAATATGCAGTGGCAACCACCACAATAGTGCCGCTTCTATGGCATAGCCGGTGCAAGCAGCAACAAACAATACCAGCGTATACAGACTGCGTATTGCAATGGCATCAACGGCCACGTGGGCGTTGTCAGTGCGCTCTAAGGACGCATAGTAAAGGTCTTTACCTTCTCTCCCAACGGGCTGTTTGCGCATTAGAGCGTTTTTGAAATACGCCCTTCTGTCCTCTGCGTGTACATCAAAGTCTGGATCTAGGTTTGGGTTGTTTGTGTGTGCATGGTGTTCAAAATGCGTATAACGCAAGTACCTAAACGCCTGAGCAAAAGGGATTAGAGACACATGGCCTAATAGTTCATTGAGCCAACGTAGTTTATGTCCTTCTCGTGCAATTATGCTGTGTTGTGCGTCGTGGGATGGCAGATAAGCTGCGCATACGTTGACTACGGCAATTGGAAAAGCCGCCCAAATTGGCAGAATGTCCATGATCACGAGAGGCCAAAGTGCTAGCCAAATCGTCGTGTTTGCAAAGCCCCAAATGATAACGCCAAGGGGGAACTTCTGAATGTACTTGGCGGCGATTTTGCGCTCCATTGCATCTAGTTGTTCTGGGTCTAATTCGTCCCAATTCATCGTTTGAGTTACCTGATCCATAGCCAGCTCCCTCTGAAATGTGCTACTGATCCCCAGGTGCCACCAATAACTAGGCCTACAAGCAGATTAGGTAGGGTAAAGAGTTGCAGTTCTGCAGCCGTCATAGATTGAGCGATTAACGGCGCCAAGAAGAGTAGGCCAAAGACAATTGGCGAAAAGATGATTTTGAGAATGTTTTCCATATCCGTTTTCCGTACTTTTTCTCATTGCGCTGGTGTCGTGCCAGCAGAGTTAATCCAGCAGGGCTAATTTAAGATATACCGCCGGCGCGGACTCATAAGCCTTTACACCCCAGCCTCGCTACATCACTGCAGCCAGCGGGTTTTGCGAATAATACACGGAGTATGTCTTTAGCCGCTAGGCCGTGCCAGTGAATAATTAGAGCTAGAGTTTTGCTGGTTGGATAGTAGCTAGCGCCATGAGTTGCGGTGACTGAGCGGACTTCATAACCCGTTGTTGTTGCATTGGCAGCGCTGACTTTCTGAATGTGCATCTTGACGCACAGCCCATAACGAGACAAATTCAGTCACTGGATAAGGGAGTGCAAGAAGACGTGCCGAGAAGTGGCGGCCCTCCCTGTCAGGAGCGTACAAGAGAGAGAACAAAAATTAGTCATTAGAGGGGAGGCATCGTGGAATACGATCTAATTATTTCGGGCGGCACTGTAATCGACGGCACCGGGGCGGACGCTAAACGCGCGGATATAGCTGTCAATAATGGGCGTATTGCCCGTATTGGCGATCTTACCACTGACACCGCAGCGCAAACTATCGATGCCAAAGGCAAAGTGGTCACGCCTGGCTTTGTAGACCTTCACACCCACCTAGATGCCCAAGTTGGCTGGGACCCGCTGATGAGTTCCAGCTCCTATCATGGTGTGACCACTGCAATGATTGGTAATTGTGGAGTGACCTTCGCGCCGTGTAGTCCTAATAACCGTCGCTACTTAGCCGAGCTCATGGAGTCTGTGGAAGACATCGCTGCTGATGCCATTATGGATGGCTTGCCGTGGGACTGGACGACTTATGGCGAATATTTGGATTCAGTGCAGGCGTTACGACCTGCACTGAATGTTGTTGGCCTTGCTGGGCACTCCGCCATTCGCTACGAGGCTATGGGCGATCGGAGTATGGATGAGGGTGCACAGGCCTCTGACAAAGAACTCGAGCATATTGCACAAATGGTTAAGCAATCTGTAGAAGAGGGAGCGGTGGGGTTTTCTACCTCACGGTTTCTTTTGCACACAGTTCCGGATGGGCGCTGCACACCAGGCACTTGGGCGGATTTGCGTGAGACTAAAGCCATACAACAAGCCATAGTTGATGGTGGTGGCATTGGAGCAATGTTTCAGTCAGCCAATGATATGCAGACTAGGTACGAAACTGAGCTGCAAATGTTCAGAGACGCTACCGAATTGGGTTGTCAGGTGCTGTTTTCTGGCGGCACCGGACCTCAAGGTGATGGCGGTGTTTCGCGCTGGAATGAGTTTTTTGAGGAACAAAATCAAGGCGGCAAGCGCCTTGCGAGTCTGTGTCATACGCGCCCCAGCGGGGCCTTTTTTGGCCTAGCACAACTTTCCCCATTCACTAAAAAATCCAGCGCATGGAAAGAACTGATGGCGTTACCTACCATTGCTGATCGTGTGCAGGCCATGCGCCAAGAAGCGACTCGGGCCAAACTTATCTCTGAAGGTATTGCCGCTGGTGATATGCAAAATCTGGCGCACATGCTCCACCCGTTTGGTACAGACGAGACACCAAACCTTGATTTCAATCGCCGCGCAAGCCTTCAACAGTTGGCTGACGAAAGTGGCAAAGATCCGGTAGAGGTTTATGTCGATCGGCTGCTGGCCTCAGAAGGCAAAGAGTTTTTTAACTACTGGATGTTTGGCGGACACCTTGAAAACCAGTGGAAATATATGCAGTTACCCCATGTGGTACCCATGCTGGGTGACGCCGGTGCCCACGTAGGCTTCTTCACTGATACTGATTCGCCCACTGTATTGCTTAGCGAACTGACCCGAGAGCAGGGTGTTTATACGTTGCCCGAGGCTATTCATCGCATTACCGGCAAATCTGCAGAAATAATTGGTTTGAAAGAGCGCGGCGAACTTAGAGAAGGCTGGCATGCCGACATTAACGTTATCGACTACGCCAACCTCAGTACCTGTCATCCGGAATACGTTAATGATTTTCCCCATGGCGGTGGGCGTTTTGTGGTCAAGGGTAAGGGCTATGCAGCCACAATTGTGGCAGGTGAGGTGATCATCGCAAATGGTCAACATACGGGTAAACGCCCAGGACAGGTTATTCGCGAATTTATCCGCGGATAAGCCAAAGTACGCCAAACAACAATAACCACACTGCTGTGATTAAGCGGTACAGAAGTGAAGGAACAAAAATAATGGAAGAGCAAAGAAAGCTGTCACTTGGGGTAAAAGCCGCCTATGGCTTTGGCTCAGTGGCCTACGGTGTAAAGAATAATGGTTTCGACTATTTCCTTTTGTTGTTCTACAGCCAGGTTATTGGTCTAGATGCGCGGTTAGTTGGTATAGCTATTACCACCGCACTGGTCTTTGACGCGATAAGTGATCCCATAATTGGTTACTGGTCAGACAACGTGCGCTCCAAAATGGGAAGACGCCATCCGTTTATGTATGTCTCCGCTTTACCGGTAGCGTTGAGTTACTTCTTTCTTTGGAACCCGCCCATTGAATGGTCAGATACAGCAATCTTTTGGTATTTGCTGGTCTTAGCAGTGTTCATTCGTACGTTTATTACTTTGTACGAAACGCCTAGTTCGGCGCTCACTCCAGAGTTGTCGGAAGAGTATACTGAACGCAGTTCGCTTCTAAGCTTTCGTTACTATTTTGGCTGGACGGGCGGTAATTCCATGACCGTGCTGATGTTTTTCTTTATCTTCCCTGCGCTGGCCACGGCCACTATTCCAGATGGGCGTTTCAATCGAGAAAGCTACGAAATCCTAGGTATAACGGGTTCACTGCTGATATTTATTTCTATAATGGTTTCTTCCATTGGCACTCACAGTCAAATTCCATTCCTGAAAAGTCCGCCCGCACAGCGTGCATTGACTTTGAAGGGTATTTTTCGCGAGATTTTTGAAACTTTAGCTAACAGATCCTTTGTGGCACTATTTGGTGCTGCGTTGCTGGGGGCTATTGCAACGGGGCTCGCGGCGGCTTTGGCCTTTTACTTCTATACCTACTTCTGGGAATTCACCTCTATTGAGACCGGCATTATTACCACCGGCGTATTTTTGGCGGCGATTATAGGTTTTGTTTTAGCGCCTATCGTGACCAAGCGTTTTGGGAAGAAAAACGGTGCTATGGGTATTGGCTTAATAGCCTTCCTTGGAGCGCCTCTGCCAGTATTCTTACGCCTCATTGGTGTGCTGCCGGAAAACGGCGACCCATTTGTATTTTGGTTTGTCTTTGGTACAGGTGTGATTGACGTAGGTCTGATTATTTGTTTTCAAATTTTGTTCGCCTCTATGACAGCTGATCTTGTTGAACAAGCAGAGCTAAAAACTGGCCGGCGATCAGAAGGCGTGTTCTTTTCCAGTGTCACCTTTGTGCGTAAAACCGTTCAAGGGCTAGGGCTGTTGGCTGCTTCCTTTGTACTCGCCTTGGCAGAATTTCCCTCTGGCGCCACGGTTGAGCAAGTCAGCGATGAGTCAATTTGGTTGTTGGGGGCGTACTACGTGCCCACCATTCTTACTTTGTGGCTTGGCATGATCGCGGTAATTTCGCTCTACAAAGTGGACGAAGAATCTCATGCGGCTACTTTGAAGGAACTAGAAAATAGGCGTGTACAAACCGCAGCTAGTGAAAACCAAGCATAGGGTTGATGGGGGAGTGATTGGCTGGCGCGTGCGCGTACAACCAGTGATGTAGTGGATGGATGTGTGTTTGCGCGCTTGTTGATTGAGCGCGAGCAGGCATATTTTTTTGGCTACTATTAACAGATAAAAATTTGCTCTGGAGAGGCACAACATGACAAGAATTAGATTATTACCTGACGAAGAGTTAGACGAGGCAACTCGCGCAGCCGCGCAAAGTATGCAAGCTAATGGATCAGATACTTCAACACTAAGAGGTCTAGCAAACAACCAGCAGCTGTTTAATTCCTACTTTCAGTTCTACTACCCAGCGCGCAAGGGCTACAGTGTTTCTGAAGAATTGATTGAGATGGTGCGTCTGAGGATTGCTCGACACAATGACTGCTTTACCTGACTAAACGCCCGCCTCCTGCAGTCTGCAGGAGACCTTACAGAAGCGAAAATTACCCAGTTGGATCTAGACAAAAACTTGGATGCTTTTAGCGTCGCCGAACAATTAGCACTGGAATATGCAGATAGATTGGCTACCGACCACCACAATATGGACGATGAGTTTTTTCAGCGCTTGAAGCAACACTACAGTGATGGGCAGGTGTTAGAGTTAGGCTTAATGATTGGTCAATTCATTGGCTTTGGTCGGTTGTTGGCGGTACTCGATCTAGAACCTAAGTTCTGCGCCGTGGATGGTGCCGGCGACTAAAACACCACCATTGGATTGCCATTTTTTCAGCTGGCTGGGGCGCAGATGAGCGTCTAGGCACCTGCGAGTCCAATCAGAAACCCAGCCAAACCCAGCCAAACAAAGCCAGTTTGCCTTTGCAGCGGGTGGGGTATACTCGATAGCTTATACACTTGAGATCAATTATGTCAGCAACAGTTACCGGATTATGGCGTCGGCCTAAAAATACCTCAGCCGATGAAAAGGGTGGCATTCATGACGACGACACTGCTCAAGGCCTAGGTTTTCAAGGCGGCACTATTGCCGGTTCCATTCACATGGAACAGTTTCCGCCGCTTTTGGTAGAGTATTTTGGCGACGCTTGGTGGCGCCAAGGGGGTATGTCACTTTATTTCAAGGCTGCCACCGTGGATCACGAACCTGTTTGCTGCAAATTAGAACCTATCAGCGAAACCAAAGCGCGAATTTGGATGGAAAACGAATCTGGCGTGATGGTTATGGAAGGGTCCGCATCATTAGGCGATGACCCAGATTCGCAGGTCAGCAAACGCATAGCCGCGAACCGGCCTGCGGAAGATCTACGTATGTTAGGTGCGGTGGTTATTGGTACCCCTTCTCCTGAGTGCGCGGTTCAAGTGAGCGATGAGAGTATAGATCAGCGGCTTGCGGTGATTACTGAACCCATGGATTGCTACACAGATGCAACCATCTTTGGTGGCAGAGTGGCACCCATGGCGGAGTGTATTCACGCTTTCAGAGGCGTTGAGGAGCACATTATTCCAATCAGTGGTCCCTATGTTGGCCTGTATGGTTCCATAGAAGTACAGTACCTTGGTCAGCCTGTAGTGGCAGGCCGTGACTATCTCGCTCATGGACATGTTGTGGCGCTCTCGGACAGCCCAAAGACTGAAATTTGTTGGTATACCGCTTGGTTAAGCGACGCTAAATCCGGTGAAAAAGTTGCGCGCATGACGAAGATGGATCGGCTTATGAAAGATGCCTCACCGCTGTGGTCTGAGTCCTAGACAGCGGTGGCTGGCGGTTAATCAAAGAAGAGAGTGGTATGAGCGAGACTAATCAGGCCGAAGAACGAGCAATTATCGAAACGGTTTTAGGCTACTGTGACAACGGTGGTACTCATTTACAGCCAGATGTCATGCAGATACCGGTTACCGAATATACTGACCCTGAGCGATTGAACCGAGAGATAGAAGTTTTGTTTCGGCAGTTCCCTATTATCGTTGGTCACGCCAGCGCTCTTGCGGCTCCGGGTGATTTCTTTACCCATAATTCTACTGGCGTGCCAATGCTGATTGCGCGTAATCGAGTGGGTGAGGTAAAAGCATTTCTGAACGTATGCCGTCATCGCGGTGCTCGGGTAGAGCAACAACCTTGCGGCAAAGCGAATACGTTTTCCTGCCCCTACCACAGCTGGACATACGACTTGGACGGTAATTTACGCGGTCTGCCCAAGGATACAAATTTTGGCGATATTGATAAATCCGAACTAGGTTTGGTGGCATTGCCAGCCTTTGAACGCTTTGGGCTTATTTGGGTGCGGCCTTCGCCTAGCTCAGCGCCAGTTGATATAGACGCCTGGGTGGCGCCGATGGCGGAGCAGTTAGAATCGCTGGATCTAAAGAGCCACGTTGTTTTTAAGGAATGGGCGGTAAAACGCGAGATGAATTGGCACATTGCTTTGGAGGGGTTCCAAGAGCAATACCACTTTTGTTCGGCGCATAAAAATACCGCTTGCTCGGCCTACCTAGACAACCAAGGTGTGTTCCTTGATCAATACCCTCATGTGCGTCACGCAGTGCCCTTGGCAGGAATAGAAAAACTTAAAGATCAGCCTAAAGATGAATGGTCCTACAGGCGCAATTTCATGACGCAAAATTACCTCTTTCCCTGTAATTTTGTGCAGTCTATGACTGACCACGTATACATACATACGATCATTCCCACGGGCCAGACAAGTTGTATTTTTCAATGCCAAATGCTTATTCCGGAGGCCGCAAACACTGAGAAAGCTGAAAAATATTGGCAGGCTAACTACAATGTTGTGCAGGAGGTATTTGATGAGGATTTTGTCATTGGGGAGAGTATTCAAGCGGGCTTGAATACCGGCGCCAACCAACACTTCACTATTGGGCGTTATGAGAGTTGTTTGCAGATGGCGCGGCGGTCCTTGGCAGATGCATTAGCTGGTCGTTTAAAGGTTTGATTCTAACTGTTTGCCAATAAGCCTGTGTTGAAAGGTGGCGGGTCTAACGGGAGAGGGCCAATGAAATATGTAGCTGTCGGAATAATCTGCCTTGGTCTAGCTGCTTGGGGCGGTATCGCTAATCGCCATGCCATTATTATTGATCTGCTTAGTACTGGTGCGCCCCCGCAACTGAATCCCGCGACTGATGAAGGCACTGATACCGTTTGGTTTGATGATTACTTCACGATTCAATCTTTGGACGCGCAGACTTTTGCCATCGGCGAGCCGCGTTATGCTCAGCAGAATTATAGTTACCTGATTGTGGGTAGCCAGCGCGCAGTATTGTTTGATGCAGGGCCTGGTTTTCGAAACATTCGCAAGGTTGCTGAATCTCTCACTGAGCTGCCTATTACCTTTGTGCCATCGCACTTTCATTATGACCATACCGGCAATGAAATTACCTTCGATCGTGTTGCAGTAGTTGACTTGCCATACATACGCGCTCGTGCTGTAGATGACAGGTTGATCCTAAATGTCTCTGAGCATTTAGGCAGCGCAGAAGGTGTCGCTGCGCCCACATTGAATATCAATGAATGGCTTGCTCCGGGCTCGATAATGTATCTAGGCGAGCGGCAGCTACAGGTCCTATATACCCCAGGTCATACCGAAGATTCTATTTCACTACTGGATTTGAGCAGTGGTCTTTTGTTTAGTGGCGACTTTATTTACCCGGGACCTTTGTATGCCTTTTTGTCCAATAGCAATATGGGCGACTATCTTGCGGGCGCCGAAACGGTTATGAATCATGAAGCTACAGTTACTGCAATTTATGGTGCACATCGGGTAAGGCCGCCGGGTGCGCCTAAGCTTGGGCTAAACGACGTCAAAGATCTGCGCACTGCGTTGAACAATATTCGCGCGGGGAATGCCAAAGCGAGTGGTCTTTATCCACGAGAATATAAAGTCAACGAGCGTCTGGTATTGCTCGCTGAACCTGAATTTTTGCAAGACTGGCAGCCCTCTGGTAAGGAATTGAATGAACTTAACAATTAGCGCAAAAGAGCAAGCATTGCTCACGGCGGCAGAAAAATTGCAGCCGGAGTTAATGCGTCGCAGTAGAGAAATCGACCAGTTACGGCAGTTACCTCAGGACTTGGCTGATCAGCTTGCCGAGCTAGGCTTTTATAGATTAGTTGTGCCTGAAGAGCTAGGTGGCCTTGGAGTGTCGCCGGAGGGGTTCTGCAAGATTTGCGAAACGCTGGCTATGGCAAACGGCTCTACTGGGTGGTGTGTGTTTATTGGCGCAACCTCTCAGTATTTGTTTGGGGCGCTGCCGACAAGCCAGCTTGAGCGAATGTTAGAAAACCCAAATGTCATTACCAGCGGTGTTTTTGCGGATATGGGCACCGTAATGTTCGAGATGCAAAATGGTCAGCCTGGTTATCGTGTCAATGGACATTGGCGCTGGGGCTCGGGGTGTCGAAATGCGCAATGGATTTCTGGTGGTGTGCATGAAGTAGATGCCCATGGTCAGCGTGTTACAAAAGGGGCAGCACTGACACGGGTATTTTTCAAACCAGAA
>CAJJDH010000039.1 GCA_905182905.1 marine gamma proteobacterium HTCC2089
CGCCAAGCATGCCGAAAAATAGCTTGCCTAAAACCATAGACACTGAGCTCAGGGCTATAAAATTGGCGGTGATATCCGGCGCCAAACCAATGTCCCGGGTGATGATACCCAAGTTAAATTGCATGGCGCCAAAGGCCATACTCAAAGGCACTATGCCAAAAAACGGTAACCAAAATAGCGAAGTGGTCAAAATTTCGTTAGTAGTCCACATACGAGTATCTGCAGCAACCTGCTCTGTTGAGGCGCTGGCGATTGGCGGTTTACGCCTAAGGACTAACCATGTAGTTGGCAATACCACCAACACAGCTAAGACCAATAGGTTTTGCATGACATCTCGCCAACCCATTTCTAGCAGCCAGCCCGCCACCAACAGCGGCAAGACAATACCGCCAATATTTGTACCCATGGATGATATTCCAAGCGCCAACCCGCGCTGACCCTTAAACCATCGCGTGACTAAGGTTTGTGCAGCAAGCGAGCCCATTAGTGCCATAGCCACTGGCATAAATGTGGCGTAGACCAACCATAATTGAAATAGCGAGGTGACATGTTGGGCTAGGGTTAAGCCTATGACTAAGGACGCCAACCCAGTTGTTACTACCCATTGGGTTGGATATGCATCTAGTGCGCGTCCGACAAAGGGTGAGACTACGCCGACCCCGATCTGCATCAGCGCAATGGTCAGCATTAAGTCTCTGCGGCTACTGGAAAATTCTTCTAACCACGGCAATGAGAATAAGGCGAAGCAGTAGATTAACGTGCCGACACTCACGGCCTGCACAATGACACCATACGCCACCACTACCCAGCGATAATACTTATCCGCCAGCAGTGGTTGGGCTGTTTCTATACTCACAGGTTAAATACTATTCTGGCAATGCTAGCACTCGCTTTGCGAGAATATTCAACTGCACTTCAGAGGTGCCGCCTTCAATTGAGTTAGCTTTTGAGCGTAACCATGCGCGGGTTGTGGTGAGCTCGTCCGCTGCAAAGTTATCGCCACTCCAGCCTAGAGATTGAGTGCCTAAAATGGACAACAGCAGTTCGTACTTGCCCTTATTTTGCTCGGTACCATAATACTTAAACATTGAGGAAACTGCCCCTGGAGCGGTTCCTGTAGCAGATTCTTGCACACTACGCTTCATGGTCAGGGCAAATGCAGAATCATTCATACGATGGCTGAGTATCTGATTTCGCAGCACAGCGTCATCTACTTTGCCTTGGCTATCTACACCAATGTATTGCTTGGCGTACTCTTCAATTGAAGTGGTCTTTTGCGCCCCTCCAATGCCCCCAATGGACGAGCGTTCGTGCTGTAAAAGCCGCTTACCAACGGTCCAACCCTTATTCAGCTCAAATACTAAGTTGGCTTTAGGCACGCGCACATCATCTAAAAACGTTTCGCAAAAAGGCGAAAGGCCACTTATGAGTTTAATGGGTTTTACGCTGACGCCTGGGGTGCGCATATCAAATAGAACAAAGGAAATGCCCTCATGTTTAGGCGCATCGAAATCTGTGCGCACTAGGCAGAACATCCAATCAGCGTGGTCTGCGCCAGAGGTCCAAATCTTTTGACCGTTGACAATAAAATCGTCACCGTCTTCCACCGCTGAGGTACGCAGGCTTGCCAAATCTGAACCTGAACCGGGCTCGCTATAACCCTGACACCACCAAATATCGCCTCGCGCAATATTGGGTAAGTGTTCTTGCTTTTGCACATCGGTGCCGTATTCCAGCAACGCCGGGCCAATCATACTGATGCCCATGCCCACTAGCGGTGGCCGTGCATTGACTCGACGCATCTCAGTTTGCAGTACCACAACCTGATCTTTATCAAGACCTGCACCGCCATATTCTTTGGGCCAACTAGGAACAGTAAATCCACGCTCTGCGCAGCGGTCTAACCACATTTTGGTATCTTGGTTCTTGTATTGTGCGCGCTTGCCGCCGCCGGGCATTTCGTTTGCCACCATTGGGGTACGCATGGATGCAGGACAATTTTCTTCCAACCAACCACGCACTTCTGATCTAAAACCACCTAATTCAGACATCTCCACCCCTTACTCTAATCTCTATACGGTCTGCCAATACAGCGTATTAAACGACTCTTTTTATTCAGCCCTGCATCTTACAGCAAAATTATGGTGCAGGCTTTGACACTGTGAGTGTGATAACCGTCACCCACTTCTTTTCAAGGCAAGAGGCGGCTAAAACTCGCGCATTACACGTATGCCGCGATCATCACTCAGCCGACTGGTAGCATTGCGATAACTTGAAGCCGCTTCTTGGGCTGTAGAATCCCAAGAACCACCACGATAGCCATGGTTTTCGCAGCTTGCACCGGATGTTGGATCACTGCCAATGCCCGAGGCCAGACTGTAATCTGGCATACCACACTCAAGAACCCATTCAGCGACGTTACCGTACATGTCATACAGGCCAAATTTGTTTGCCTTGTACTGCCCTCCCACTCCGGGCCTGACCTGACCGTCATTACAATTAGTGACCAACCAGCTACGAAATTTTTTCTTCGCCGCCAGGTCTCCAATATTCGCATATTCACATATTTTCAGTGGGTCATTACCAAATGCATAACTAGCCTGACTACCAGCCCTAGCCACATATTCCCACTCAGATTCGGTGAGTAGGCGATAAGTTTTACCCGTTTGCTCGCTTAACCATTGAGTGTAAGCCACGGCGTCTTTGTAGCTGATATAGGCTACTGGAACATTTGCCGCTAACTTATAAATCCGGCTATCAACATTCCGCTTGGTTTGGGCTACAAATTTCTGGAACTGAGCCACGGTGATTTCATATTTAGCAACGCCAAAAGGTTGGGTTAATGCCACAGTATGCGCTGGGCGCTCAGAGGGTGGCCCTGCATTGTTGCCCATCTGAAACTGCCCTGCTGGAACGACAACCATTGTTGGCCCACTTGCTCCTTGCAGGTCGCTACCTCGAGTTAAGGGGTCGGAAAATTCACTACCAACCTCGACATTTAGAGTTGGCAAAGCAAATTTCAGTCGTGCTCCTTTGGCTCCTAGCGAAATCGTTTTAGTTTGGGTCCTATGGCCCATTGCACCCGCTCTGACTTTAATTTCACCCACAGGAACGCGCATATTTGCCAGGTAGGGTCTACTGATCTGCTGACCACCATTTACATAACTAACGTTGACCAGCGCGGTCTTTTCTCGAACATCCACGTTAAGAGTGGCGTATTGACGCTGTAAAGTAATAGGGCGTTGGTTATCACCGTACCTGACCGTGTAACGCAGCTTCTGTGTCACATAGCCGGGTTTGCTCACTGATATTCCGTACTCGCCAATAGGCAGTCGCATACCAGACTTATAGGTTAATTGTTGATCAACAAATCTTACTTTTGCACCAGCGGGTTTGACCTGAAACTTTAGAGTGCCATGCGGGTCAATATTCAAAGACAAGTTCACTGCAAGTTGTTCGCCGGCATTTAGCTCAACACTTTGACTGACGGGCCTGCGCTCAGTTTGGCCCATGGTGATTTCGTGAGGTCCAGAAGGAAGCTTGATTTGTGTAGGCGTTACGGCGGGAAGCCTTTGCCCATCTACTTCCACCCACGCGCCTTTGGGGTTAGACAATAACTGCAGTGTGCCCTCGCCCAACTCAAGGTTGAGGTCCCTGACGATACGATCACCATAGCCAACGTTTATTTGCTCGCTATACGGTGCGTAGTAGCTATGGGTAACTTCTAATTTATGCAGACCTACCGAAACTTCTATGCCATCCGCCGGCGTTCGAGCTACGGCTTTACCATCTACTCTAACCAGAGCATCGGCGGGTACTGTGTTTACTGAGAGCGTTGCAAGGATAAAGAAGTAGTAGATCGAACTTGCAACTATGACCAAACCAATACCAAGTCTGACTATGATTTTTCTTTGCACTGCAAATTCCTTAGGTGTTTCGCCATATTGGCTTCAAAGATAATATAGAGTCAGCGTTTATGCCGTTGGAGGAGTCAATGTAGGGCCTAATACTACAGACTAAACCAACTAAAGGCTCACTAGAAAAGGCCCAGTATAAAAAGCCCGCTACTAAACGCCACATTAGCGCACTGAGGAAGGTTATGAATTTACAGCGGCAACAACCCAAAGTTATTAGACAAGCTCTTTCAGCCAAGACGATTGCCATAGTAGGTTTGTCCGCAAATCCACTGCGACCTAGCTACGGTGTTGCGCGTTATTTGCTCGATGCAGGCTATGAAGTGATTCCAGTAAATCCGCGTGAGCAAGAGGTACTTGGGCTAACTTGCTATCCAGATCTTGCCAGCGTTCCTGTGGCCATTGATATGGTAGATGTGTTTCGCGAGTCAGCTGCTGTGGCTGAGATTGCCCGCCAAGCGGTTGCAGTAAAGGCGAAGTTCTTATGGCTGCAACTAGGTGTAATTAGCGACGAAGGGGTGGCTATTGCCGAAGCAGGCGGTATGCAGTGCGTTGTAGATTTGTGCACGAAGATTGAACACCGACTTACAACATAACTCACTAATCGGTGTACATCACCGATTAGCTATTACTAAGGCAATTTAGCCTAAGCCGTTATTCCCACTAGGGCTTTAGCCGCTTTGCAAAAAGCGGTTATCGCCTCGCGCATATCATCGCGGCGCGCTTGCCCTGCACTTTCACTGAAACAAAAACTCAGGCGCAATTGGTTCATGCCTGCCCCTACATCCCTTTGCCGTGCGTCTTTGGGGTAGAAGTCGTACATTGGAATAACTACCAAGCCATGCTGCATGACCATCTGCTCAATCATGGCATCGTCCGTGCGTACAGGCCCTTCTGCACCACCTGCCAAAAAACTGAACACAGTGAAAAAGCCGCCGTCAGGCAGGGTCCAACTGAAGTACTCGGGGTACTGGGCCAACTCCTGCTGTAAAACTTCCAGCAAGATCTCGCGATTTTCTCGGTACACAACCAGCTTACTCTCGGCCAGCGGCCACATACTTTGCAGTTCAGTAAAACCACCCTGATCATCTGCGTCATGCAGCAAGGCCTCGAAGCCTAATAAGGCTCCGGGGTTATGAAAGAGTAGCTCACTACTTGATTCAACCAGGGCTAATTCAGCCAGCGGCACAGTTTCGCCTGCGCGGATTTCTAATTCTGCCTCACTATAAAGAAAGCCTACACGCGGACCTGGGAAACCAATCTTTGAACCGGTAAAAAGATGCACTACCTGATCTGGCGCCATACTAAAAAACGGCTTAGGGCGCTTATCCGCATCTGCGAAATTGATATACAGATAAGGTGCATCTTCAACAATTAAAATGCCTTCCTCTTTAACCACTGTGAGGATTTCTTCTCGACGTTTTTGCGTAAAAGAAAATCCTCCCGGGTTATGACCATCGGGAACCGTGTAGTAGAAGGGTACAAAGTAGCCCTGCTCACGCGCCGCCCTAATTTGCTTGCGCATCAATTCTGGCAATGGTCCTTCGCCGTCCATGTCTACACTGAAGATGCTGGCATGTTGGCAAAGCCCGGCACGGGCGGTAAATCCTGCATAAGTAGGTGCATCAGTAATATAAGCTACTTGTTCCCCACTACGCTCAAACATAGAACAAATTAGACTAATTCCACCGGACGCGCCCACTGTAGGAATAAGTTTGTTGGGATCTATGGTTAAGTTCCAATCTTTGCCGTACACACGGGCAAATGTCTGGCGCACGGAAACTGGACCTAAAGTGTCGGTATAAGAATAAGATTCGCGCAAATACTCAGGCAATACCGACGGGTCGTTAACGCCTTCTTGTTCGCGCAAGTGTGCGAAGTAGCTTTCTTGGTGCTGTAAAAAGCCCCTAGGATCTGTGACTTCAGGGTGCGGGTAACCTGCACCCAAATGATGCACTTTTAAGCCACGCTCACTGGCTATTTCGCGCAAACCAGGTAGCGATGCAGCCATTTTACGCGTTACTGAAACAGCCTGTTTCTTTACTTTTGGGGCGACTAAGTTAGCCAATCTACTTCCCTTTTTCTTTGTTTTTAAAAACGCTTTTCTGAAAATTACTTGCCTACTTGCATAGAAGAATAACCAAGCTCTATGCCAGTTTATGCCAAATACGGATAACTAAATGTCAACTCTCTCCAGCGGCATACCCAAACTTTACCCTTCAGAACGACTCTTTGGCAGAAGGCGAATCAGAATTTGTTACGGACTTTATGAGCTTTATTTGATGCTGTCGACAATACAATTGCCCAAAACAAAAAAAGAATGAAAAAAGACCAAAAAAAGAAGAAAAAGAGTCTGTTCGTTTGGCAGGCTTGGAAAAAAAGATCTGGGCTAAGTCTTCATAGAGATAACAGTAAAATCCACTAATCTTCTAATGCCTTTTTCCGGTGCTTGTCAGCGGAAGCCATTTTGACCTTCTTACCAAACTGGCGTTCTCGGCTATGACGCTGGGCAACCGACTCACGATTAATAGACTCCTCTACTTTCAGCTTGCCATAACTTTCTAACCGACGTGGATCTAGATCACCATCCGTCACCGCCTGCTGCACAGCACAGCCGGGTTCAGCCTGATGCGCACAATCGTTAAAGCGACACATTTGCGCCAACTCATCCACATCTGCAAAGAGTAAATCTACGCCCTCTTCGGCTTCTGCAATTTGCAACTCGCGCATACCAGGACTATCTAAAATCACGCCTCCCTGAGGCAACTTATGTAACGAGCGGTTAGTGGTGGTATGGCGGCCTTTGTCGTCTTCCTCGCGAGTATTCTGAGTGAGCTGTACTTGGTGCCCAGATAGCGTATTCACCAAGGTTGATTTACCCACGCCAGAGGACCCCAACAAGGCGATAGTTTGCCCTGCCGCGCACCAGGGTAGCAGAGGCAAAACACTCGCCTCATCTAAAGCATTGACCACAAAGGATGCAATATTTTTGAATTGAGCATGCAACTCGTCTTGGTAGGCGACTACATCATCAGTTAAATCAGATTTGGTTAAAATCAGCACCGGCTCAATGCCAGACTCTAGTACAACCGACAGGTAACGCTCTAGGCGCGCAGGGCTGAAGTCCGTATTACACGATGTAACAATAAATGCAGCATCTACATTGGCGGCAATAAGCTGCAAGCCACCACCGGACGGACTGAGCCTTTTGACTAGGCTACGGCGCGGCAAAATATGCTGCAGGGCACCAGATTGAGCGTCAACCAAAACCCAGTCGCCCACAGTGGGCCTACTCTCTTCAGCCCCGCGGAACCACTTGCCGCTGACCGGTACTTTATCCATACCAGAACTCAGGGCCGGAGCTACTTGTAAGCCAGTGCGCTGAACTGCCGTGACTCGAACCAACCGCAATGATTTAGCAGGTGTCGCCTGGGCATGGTCGAGGTTTGTCTGCACATCGGCATCTATAGCCAATAAACCTTGCATAAACCCGGGCTGCCAACCCAGAACAGTTAACGATGAGATGTCGGCATAAATTGTCATATACGTTTAAGTAGGTGTGCGTTGTTCATTCGGGCAATAAAGCTGCGTTAGTGAGCATCAGAGTCTACAAACTTATGCGCATCATTACTGCACTATTCCAACAATCAGATGGCGACAACAAATGCTTGAAGATACCCTTAGCCACTGGACTAAATGCCCCTACGCTAAAACTCCCAGCCCGGTTTCGGGTTGGTTTTAAACACTGGGTCTAATGCCGCCAGCAAGCTTTGCGGCCCTTGCAAACCATCGGAAATAGCTAAGCTGCTTGCACTAGCAACGCCCCAGAGCAACCTACTGAAAGTGTTTACTGAGCAAGAGAGAGTCGGCAGAGCAGGATTTATCTGGCCTTTGGCCTTACTCGGCCCTGAAGCTACAAGACTCGCCTTAGATGTGTCAGCGAACTCTACAACATAGTCCCCTGCAACGCCTGTCCATGACTCGTTTATCTGTTCAGCACTGGATAAAACTTGTGCTACCGGATCTGTTAACGACAAGTTGAAACCCACTGGCGGCCCTGCATAACTCACTGCACCCACGCAGGCGGCTACATCCAGCACCCTGAGTTGATACCACGCATAGGTATTTTGCTCGGAATAATACTTACCGTTCTCAGCTATCGCCTGCTCGCGGAAGGGTCGCTTGAGCATACTTTGCAATTGAATCTCTGGGGGTTCCATCATTTGTATGGAGTAAATTTGATCCGCCAAAGATTTCAACAGCGCCAACAGCTCCAACAATTGTTCACCGTCGCTATAACCCAGGCGCTCTAATTTATACGGCCCATGTTCACCTTTAGCGGACAGCCAAACAAAGTGGGTTAGCTTTTTGCCAGAAAAATACCCTAACCCAAAGCCATTTTCTGACAACATACATTCTGCTAACGCGCTATTGGGATTATCAATCACTACCGCGCCGTGGTTGCGCGGGCGATTAACCATGGCCTTAAGCATTGCTGCTGAATCGTCCTTGGTTAACCTACTTGGTGTGCGCGGCTTTTTAGCCACATCGATTGAGCCCGGATCAATAGCAAACTCATTGATGTAACCGCCAGTACCAAAGCCAACTTTGTTATAAAACCCTTGGTCAAACATACCCAGCGCAGCCACTGCCGCGCCTTTTTGCGCTGCGCGCGCTAACTGCCATGCGGTTAAATTTTGAGCAAAGCCGAGGCCGCGACCAATACGACTAGTGGTCACTGCGGCAATCACACATAGCGGCAAGTCCACTTGATCTAAACGCATAATGCCTTCTTGAGCGAGTACTGAACACTCAGGGCTGCCGTTAACGCAGCCAACTACCGTGTCATCCACAGCAAAAACAACATCCATGGCTTGCTGTTCGGACTCTTCGGTAGCCCAACCGATTTCATCCCAAATACGTTTAATGGCGTCCATGTCTTTGGCAAAATTGAGTTCTCGATATTCTATTGCCAGCGAGTCACTGTCGACATGAGCGGACTTCTTCTTGGTAGCAGACTGTTTTTTCTCTTTCATGATCTCTC
>CAJJDH010000040.1 GCA_905182905.1 marine gamma proteobacterium HTCC2089
TGGCAAGATAATAATCGCGAGGAGGCATTTACTTCCGCCGTTGACGACAAACGTCGAATTGTAGTGCAAATATGGTATCCCGCTGAGCAAGCAGACAGCCCGACTGCCACCTACATACCTGACCCCAAGCTACGCATGAAGCCCTTTGCTAAGTCCTCTGGATTACCTAAGTTTTTGATCAACCATATGCAGTACGTTGAAACTAATTCCTACCCAAGCGCGCCAATGAAAACAGGTCTTGGAGACCTGCCGCTTGTTCTGTTCTCGCACGGTTTAGGCGGTATGAAAAACCAAAATTCGGTGCAGATGGAGGAGCTAGCCAGCAGAGGTTATTTTGTAGCTGCGGTAGATCATGCATATGATGCCTACTTGACGGTTTTCGCTGACGGCTCTACCGCCGACTATCGCTCGAGCCACGACGGTATAGATTCTGAGGAGTCTTTCTGGGCAACTCGCGGCCCCCAACTGACCACTCGCGCTAAAGATATGCTCTTTCTCCTTGACCAAATTCAGCTAAAAATTGATACCGCAGAGCCAGAATGGAAAGACATCAACACTAATCGCGTAGGTATATTTGGGCACTCCTTTGGCGGTGCCACCAGTATTTTGGCCGCCTCACTAGACTCTCGCATTTCCGCGGTCATTGCTTTAGACGGCTGGATGGTCCCTGTGCCACCAGAAGTAATTACAGCTGGGCTTAATGTACCAATGCTCTACATGGGGCAACCCGAGTGGAAAGGTACGCCCTTAAACTATGAAAAATTGGACCAGCTCATTAGCAACAATACTGGTGAGACTAAAAAACTACTTATTGAAGAAACTAAGCACATGGACTTTTCCGACGCACCGCAGTTTTCCAATTTCGCTCAGAGAATAGGTTATGCTGGCAAAATTCCTAGCGTTAAGCTCAAGCAGATACTCAATAGTGAAACCCTAAACTTTTTTGATACTCATATTCGCGGACAAATATCACAATGAAACTACTCACAAGCGCTAATATTCTTGCTGCGCTAATCTTTCTGGTAGCTATTGCTTACACAGCAAGCCAAATGCTCGCTCCAGATGCTAAACAGGCTAATTCTGTGTCGACACCAAAGTCAGTGCCGAATGCAAAGGCCCTGCCGGACTTTTCTACCTATCAGGATGTGAAAGCCAAGAAGGCCGCTTTTTTTGGCTATATGCTGCCACTTGTCCAAGCCAGAAATACTCATATCCTAGCCCAAAGACAACAACTATTGGCGCTATCGGCACAGGCCGACAACGAACTTTCAGCAGGTAATACAAGTCTGTTGACCGAACTCGCGGCAGCTTACCGATTAAGTGACTCAGAGCTAAGTAATCAAGACCTAATCAACGAATTGTTGATGCGGGCAGATACTGTGCCGCCCTCATTAGCATTAGCTCAAGCAGCAGTGGAATCTGCCTGGGGAACATCTAGGTTTGCGGTTCAAGCAAATAACTTGTTTGGTCAGTGGTGTTACGAAAAGGGCTGCGGACTAGTTCCAAAACGGCGTAATAGTGGCGCCAACCACGAGGTCGCAAAATTCGATAGTGTTAGTGACGCGGTACATTCGTATATGCGCAATATCAACACGCACAGAGCCTACCAAGACTTGCGCGAGAGTCGCGCTGAACTCAGAGCCGAAGATGACACCATAACAGGCCACATTCTAGCTGAGGGGCTACTGCGTTACTCAGAACGCGGCAAGGATTACGTACATGAATTGCAGGCTGTCATTCGTGTAAACAAGCTGACCCCATACGACGAAGCAAGCTAGTGCAGCGGCGCTCACCGCTTTGCACTTAGCCTCTGTGAATTAAGGATATTCGGCGTACTTACCAAGCTCCCGGCGGGTGTCCCAGCAAGCGTCAAAACTAGGAAATTTGCTCAAGTATGGGCATTAAGTACTGAATGAATTGGTCGGGGTTTTCGGACATTGGAAAGTGACCGACACCTTGCATCATAGTCCACGTAGACCCAGCAATGGCATTGTGCGCCACTTCGCCCAGCTCTACAGTACCGCTATAGTCATATTCTCCCGACAAAATATGTACGCCAACTTTTGCAGTATCAATTTGCTGCGCAAATTCAGTCAAATCAAAATCTTTTATGTAATAGTATAAATCGCCAATGAATAATGCCGGCCAGCCACTGGCATAGACAAAACTTGTTTCTTTACGATAATACTCTGGCGACATAGGCGACATAAGCCCTTCCATTAGCCGAGCCTTATACTGACTGCCGATTTGCGGATGCCATAAGTCTTGTAAATTGGCTAGATCGCCACCAATTTTCAATGCGCCTTCCACAGAAATCACAGCACGGAATTCATCCGCATGTTTATGCGCCAAATCCAAGGCCAGCAAGCCACCAACAGAGCAGCCCATAAAAACCGGTCTTTCAATCTTTAACGCGCGAGATAACGCCAAAGGTATGGAGCGTAAAAATTCGCCCCTTAGCGCATACTCCTCAGACCACCAATTCTTATCTGTTGGTGGCAGCGACTTGCCATGAAACGGCAGGTCATAGGCAATTAAATGAAAACGTTCGGTAATACGAGGATCTTCGAACAAGTGTCGCCACTGGCTGCCGTGACAGCCGGCGGTATGTTGTAAAAGTAGCGGAATGCCCCCTTGCCCAGCTTCCTCAAAATAAATCCTATGATCAATGCCATCTAGCTGAAGGTGTACGTAGCGGCCTACTGGCGCATCTATGGTGTAGTTAGGCATAGTGCGCTGTTGTGGAGCTGGAATGTCGTTTGGCGTGGTAAGGGATGCGCGTATTAACTCTATGCCACGCATTGCCGCACCATAGTACTGGGCACCAGCCAAAAAATCTCCCGACCTTGAAATACCCATTCCTGTTGAGATATTCGCCATAATATCGTTATGAAATCGCGGCGGTTCTTGGGCTAACATTTTTTCCCAAACCTCCAAGCTGGCTTGGAATTCTATGACCCCTTCAGGGCTTTCTGGAACGCCACCTTGCGCAACACCTTCGTTTACCTTTAAAGCCAATGTTTGATCGCCAAGGGTCAGCTTTATCCCACCCCGCCACCGGCGCGCGGCAATGGCAAATTCACCGTCGTTATTACATTGCTTTGCCCATTCATCATTGCTCAACAGTTGCATAACTTTTTTCCCTTCGTCGATTGAACAAACAAACTATGAACGGCTTACGCTTAGCCGATCACGCGACCCTTACGCGCGTCCGTATAGCCTGAGTCGCTATTGTAGGCAAGCGCGCCGCCAATGATCACCGCGTCCACTCCAATAGCATCACGTACGTAACGATAGCCATCACCAGGGACATCCTGCACGTAATACTCTGGTCCGCGACCAATACTCTTATCATCAAAGATCGTGATGTCAGCAGCGTAACCAGTCTTCACAAAGCCACGGTTGTCTAAGCCCCAGAGACTCGCAGTGTCTGATGTAATTTTTTTCACAGCTTGTTCCAGCCCCATTGCCTTACATTGACGCACAAACCGCGAGAACAGATAGCCGGTGTCCCCATAAGTGGAGAACGACAAAATATGTGCACCGCCATCACTTGCCCCAATCATGACATTTGGGTGCGTTAAGAAACTTGCTACTAGTTCATCATCATTATGGCCCATATCGCTGGAGAGAAAGTGCGCATCCAAAGACTCTTCCAAGGACAAGTCAATCATGACATTTAGCGGGTCCGTATCCCGAAGCTCAGCTATTTCTGCCAGTGTTTTACCTACATAAACCTGATTCGCATCGGTTTGCACCTGACGCAACACTAGGCGCTTCCAAAGAGACATCATGCCTTGAGCCTCGGCTACAAGTTTGGCTCTAGCTTCTGAGTTTTGCAGGGTCAGCATAATTTGATCGGGCGTATTAAACCGCATCAATGCATACCAACTGGGCAGGCGGATAAAGAGCAAACTAGGAACAGAAAAGGTAAAACTAATATCAATGGGTCGAGTCTGCACTTGCGGCCAAACTCTCGCGCCGCGTGCGGTTTGATCTACAACACGCTGCATAATTTGCTTCGCGCCTTCTGCGTTGTCTTCATTGACAAACAAGGGCGACAGCGTGGTTGTAATACCATGTTTTAAACTGATTTCTGCCAATTGATCAACACGCGCCAAGGTCAGGTCGGTGTCGTAAAATTCGTGTACTACCTGAAGGATTTTATTATGTCCCGCCAAAACATCACATAATGCCGCCAGCTCGTGGGTGTCTGAATAACGGCTAGGCACTGGCTGCAGGCGCTCATCCATATCTACAAAGCTGGTAGAAAGACCAATTGCTCCGGCGCTCAAACACTGATCAAGCAAATCTTTCATGGCTTCTATTTGGGTTTCATTCGCAGGACCTTGCATAGAAGCATCACCCATTACCCATAAACGCAAAACGCTATGGCCAACCAGAGGGGCAACGTTAATCGTTAGGTCTTTTTCAATTCGGCTAACAAACTCGTCAAAAGTCTCCCAATTCCACTCAACCCCTTCTTCAAACGCCTTGTGTGGCATTTCTTCAATTTGGTTGAACATACCCACCAACTTCATGCGGTGCTCGGCTTTTAATGGCGCAAGAGACAAGGAGCAATTGCCAGGAACAATGGTGGTAATGCCGTGTTCGATTGCAGGCTTGGCCGCGCCATCCCACAATAATTGCGCGTCGAAGTGTGTGTGTGGATCTATGAATCCTGGAGCAACAATTTGATCTTTCGCGTCGTATTCTTCTTTGGCCACTTCGCTGATCTTACCGACTGCAACTATTTTGCCATCTCTTATTCCCACATCTGCGGCAAATAAAGGTAAGCCGGTACCGTCTACAACTCGACCATTACGAATTACTAAATCTAACATCCCCACTCCCTTAACAATGTCTGTTTGTTAATACCTATTGTATGACTGGGACAAAGCATCACGCACTTTCTCCCAATTCTGACCAATCAAATCGTCTGGGCCTTCAGCTGCACATGCGCTCATCAATAGTTTGCTGGTATGTGCATCTAAGCTGACTTTGGAAATACCGCCATTATCAAACAGTAAATCTACAATGAGTTCCGCCACACCTTCATGCGCTGCAGCTAGCTCAACCTTATTTATTACCGCTGCCAAGTTAGGCTTTTACTGGCGGTTCGACGAATATCACATCACTGGGCAATATTGGATTACCCATTTCTCCTGTCTCGCCATCGATTACCCGACGAGCAAAAACGTGCAAATTCCAGCTTTGTAGGTGACTGATAGCTTGTTCTTTGTCCGTTGCGGCCAACTCACGAATGGCGATACTTTCCCAACTGTCTTTGGCGCTAGGAAATATAGATTTACGTGCTGATTCCATGAGCCCTCCTCTCAAAGTCATGTTCCTTCCAAGCGATTACTATAGGGTATTTCGACGAAAAAAGTACATCTTCAAAACGCCCCAGCCATAACCAAAACCCTAACCAAAACTAAGACCAAAGCTATTTCTTAAACTGGGACTAATACCAAGTCATGCAGCCTTGTGCAGAGCGAAAAACAGCTCCCCTGCTTTGGTTAACTGCGTCGGTAACAATTAGGCGTTGTATTTACTTGTTCATAGCTGCTATATCTTGGTTTGGGAGATATAAGTATAAGAAAGGGGAATTATGAATCAGCAAACCACACCATGGCACCTACGCGGTAACTGGGAGCCCATGCTTGAGGAAAGAACCACTCGCGATTTAGAAGTTACCGGCAGCATTCCGCCTGAACTGGAAGGTGTATATGTACGTACAGGCCCCAACCCACACTCTGGCACATCAAATCACTGGTTTTTGGGTGATGGCATGGTCCACGGCATACGTTTAGCGAATGGCCAAGCACAGTGGTATCGCAATCGTTTTATTCAGACTGATGAAATCACCAACCCGTTAACCGACCCCGGCGCGGGTCTGGGTGACCTCAAGCGTGGCAAAGGTAATACCCACGTTGTTGCCCATGCAGGCAAAATACTCTGCCTTGAAGAAGCCCACTGGCCTTGGCGTATTGACCAAGAATTGAACACTATTGGTCACGAAAACTATGACGGCGCCCTCACCTGCTCGATGACCGCCCACCCCAAAATTTGCCCTGTTACTGGAGAAATGCTGGCCTTTAGCTACTTTTCTTTTGAACAGCCCTTTTTGAAGTACATACGTATTGGGCAAGACGGAGAGGTCAAACAGATAGAAGGTATCGACCTGCCGAACATGGTAATGATGCACGACTTCAATATTACCGAACACCACGTCATATTTATGGACCTACCGTTGGCACTCGACCTTGACCTGCTGGCCTCGGGAATCCCCTTTAGTTTTCAGCGTGATAAAGGAGCGCGCCTGGGTGTTATGCCGCGCAATGGCACAAATAATGATATCCGCTGGTTTGAAATCGACCCCTGTTATGTTTTCCACCCAGTAAATGCTTATGAGAAAGACAATGTCATTACTCTCTACGTTTCCAGGCAAAACTCTGCTTTTGGCGCAGATTCTGAGGACTACTCTGAGGTAGGACGCCTGCACCGGTGGCAAATAGACCTAAGCTCTGGAACCGTGTCTGAAGAGAAAGTAGATGAGCGGCCTGCTGACTTTGGTCGAGTCAACGATGCTCATGTAGGTCTTGAGAATAAGTTTGGTTACTTAATGAGTTTGGATGGTGAGGGTAACAGTGAAGAACCAATATATGGCGCAAAATTGTACAAATACGACCTTCCTGCTGGCAGTTGCGAGGAACACTTCTTGGGGCATAATGTTCGCGGAGCCGAGCCCGTGTTCGCACCAGCTGCGACCACGGCCGGAGATCTTGCTCAACTAAATGAGGACGAAGGTTGGATTATGACCTTGGCTCATGATGAGACTAGCGGCAAATCTAGGTTAGTCATTATTGATGCGCAGAATTTTTCGGCGCCACCCGTTGCCACAATAGAGTTGCCCTTTCGCGTGCCTTACGGCGCCCATGGCAATTGGATACCAGACGCTGCAATAAGCTAAATTGCGCCGACGTCTTTTACATTGAATTAGCAGTACAAATAGAGGGGAGAAAAATGGGAAATTCAGATAAAGCGTTAGACGCGATTGTAGTTGGGGCCGGATTTGCTGGCATTTACATGCTGCACCGCTTACGCCAACAAGGTCTAAATGCCAAAGTAATTGAAGCAGGCACCGGCGTGGGTGGTACTTGGTACTGGAACCGGTATCCCGGCGCACGTTGCGATATTCCAAGCATGCAATACTCCTATCAATTCTCTGAAGAGTTACAGCAAGAATGGGAATGGAGCGAGAAGTACGCGACCCAAGGCGAAATTCTCAAGTACGCAGAACACGTTGTAGACCGCTTTGGCCTCAAGGACGGAATTCAATTTAATACCAAAGTCGCTTCCGCCAAGTACCTAGAAGACAGCGAAATGTGGCAGCTGACTTTGAGCTCAGGTGAAACCTTGGAGGCGCGTTTTGTGGTCATGGCCACCGGCTGTTTATCAAAGCCAAACTACCCAAACATTGAGGGCCTGAACGAATGCAGCGTACCGGTTTACCATACTGGCGCATGGCCCCATGAGGGAGTGGACTTTACCGGCCTAAATGTAGGTGTCATCGGCACTGGCTCGTCGGCCATTCAAAGCTCACCAATCATCGCAAAGCAAGCAAACAGCCTCACAATTTTTCAGCGCACGCCTAACTATTCAATCCCAGCGTACAACGAAACACTGGACCCAGATTACGTCAAAGAACTGAAGTCTCGATACAAAGAGTATCGGGCAGAAAACTGGCAACGCGGGTTTGGCGCTGACTTCGAAGACAACGACCAATCCGCATTTGAGGTCAGTGACAACGAGCGTCGTGCAGAATATGAAAAACGTTGGGCTAAAGGTGGCTTGGCATTCTTAGCTGTTTACAACGACTTGGTTTTCGACTTGAAGGCAAACGACACAGCACGGGAGTTTTTCAAAGAAAAAATTGCTCAGCGTGTGGACGATCCGGAATTGGCTGAAAAGCTGGTGCCGGTCACACCTATAGGCTGTAAGCGTCTGTGCGTAGATTCCGACTACTATGAAATATATAACCAAGACCATGTAAAACTTGTCGACCTTACGCAAACGCCTATTACCGAAATTAAGGGCGACACTGTTGTTACCTCGGGTGATGAATACAAAGTAGACGCTATTATTTTAGCTACGGGCTTTGATGCCATGACAGGCGCTATCACCAACGTAGACATCCAAGGCGAAGGCGGACAAAAGCTGCAAGACAAATGGGCTCCTGGACCTAAAGCATACTTGGGGCTTGCCACTGCAGGTTTCCCGAACTTGTTTATCGTTACAGGGCCGGGAAGCCCATCAGTACTGTCTAACATGCTGCCCTCTATTGAGCAGCACGTTGAGTGGATTTCAGACTGCATCGAGTACATGAACGACAATCAACATATTGCCATCCGTGTTGACCAACAAGCGGAAGAAGAGTGGGTGTCCCACGTAAATGAAGTGGCACAAACTTCCGTTTATCCTGGCTGTAACTCTTGGTACATGGGAGCAAATGTCGAGGGTAAAACACGGGTATTCATGCCCTACCTCGGTGTACCGCCTTATGTAGAGAAGTGCAACGATGTGGTAGCAGCGGGCTACGAAGGCTTTGTACTGTCTGGCAATGCGTAAGCGCTAACACCCAACAGAGCGAGTTAGCGTAGGGCTCACCTACGCTAACCTGCCACTGCGGTATGGTTTTGATATAGGGACTGCCGCGTGAAAGAGCAAAATCTTCTATCTAACAATTCTACCGAAATATGCGAGGGGACTAACCTCATGAGCGACTTTTATGATCTTTCCCATCAGCAATTACAGGACGAATTTCAATCTCGCCCTTTAGCAGAACGGTTAAGAGAACTGATTGTTAAACCTCACCTCGACGATGAGGCTCAAGCTTTTATTCAATCACGCAACAACTTCTACCTAACCACAGTAGACGCCCAAGGGTTTCCAACCGTATCGCATAAAGGCGGAGACACTGGCTTTGTGATTATTGAAGACGAACAAACCCTACTATTCCCGTGCTTTGACGGTAACGGTATGTGGTTGTCTATGGGTAATATTCATGCGCACGGCAAAATCGGCATGTTATTTATTGATACGGAAAACCCCCAGCGTGTACGGGTACAAGGCACGGCTGAGTTAGTTAGAGATGAAGGCGTGCTATCTCGGTGGCCCGAAGTTGGGTTGGCCGTGCGAGTTTCAATCACTAATACTTGGATTAACTGCCCCAGATACATTCACCCCATGCAGCAGGTCAGCCCAGCAGCGCACGTGCCAAGAGCTGGCGTTGAAACTCAAGAGGCGGAATGGAAATCAATACCTCAAGTAGATGGTGTGGTGCCTAAATCACCCCATATGGTGAAAAACCCAGAATGACCCAGAATCATCCAAACTAACTGAGAAAACTCGAACCCAAACGGTGCTACTGCCAATAACCGTTTGCTCTTCTAGTCGCCGACCCTGCTCACTCTTCCTTGGAGTTACTGCGGTAATGGCTAGTAAAGTCACTCGGCGCACCAACGGCTTGCGCTTGCCCACTTAGTCGAAGCCGGCGCTCGTTTCCCCAAGGCAATTCGCAGCGTGAAAAACGCCTTAATTTGGGTCTCAATCAAAACATCAAAAAAATAGCTTGCGCGGCGACAAAAAATAAAGAAAATGCAGCAACTTTCCCTAGGGCCATCTGCCCTACGAAATGACCTAGTTTGAAACGCACACTTAACTCACAGCATCAATATTGATCGCCTACTGCGAAAGCCGAGAAAGCTATTGGATCAAATCACTAACACAGAGACCCTGCCTACTATCGGGTGGAGAGAACGAATAAGCTTACCCGATTTGGGTATTAAGCGGATGACGGCAAAAACGGATACCGGCGCGTATTCCTCAAGCATTCATGCTTTTAACATCACTGAATTCAATAAAGCCGGCGAACTCTGGATTAAGTTTTGCGTGCTACCCTCTCGACACTCTGTAGACAACAAACATTGGTGCGAGGCTAGAGTTGTAGACCAGCGCAAAGTAAAAAACTCAGGCGGCAAATCTATTCGGCGCTATTTTATTGCCACCTCAATTTGTATTGGCGAGAAATGCTGGCAAATAGAGCTGTCGCTAGCAGACAGAGAAGCCATGGGCTACCGAATGCTTTTAGGTAGAACTGCTATACGCGGAAATTTTTTGATTGACCCACGCAAATCCTACGTCACAGGTAAACCCGTCAACAAAAACACAGGCTCTAAGGAACAGCTATGAAAATTGCAGTTTTGTCTCGTAGCAAAACCATCTATTCAACCAAGCGCCTTGTGGAAGCCGCAGAAGCGAGAGGCCATGAGGTACGGGTTATAGATCATGTGCGCTGCTTTATGGACATTACGTCTGACCGACCCTCTATTCATTATAAAGATGAAGAATTTGGCCCCGAACACTTCGACGCCGTCATTCCCAGAATTGGCGCTTCTGTGACTTTTTATGGCACAGCTATCGTTCGCCAGTTTGAAATGATGGGCGTTTATAGCGTTAATGAATCGGTCGCGATCACTCGTTCGAGGGACAAGTTACGATCACTACAACTTCTCTCGAGAAAGAAAATAGGTATTCCCGTTACCGCTTTCGCTAATTCGCCAGACGACGTACCGGGACTGATCCGCGAAGTGGGCGGTGCACCATTGGTCATTAAGTTGTTAGAAGGTACTCAGGGGATTGGTGTTGTGCTGGCAGAAACACGCACTGCGGCTAAAAGTGTTATTCAGGGCTTCATGGGACTTTCTGCAAACATTCTAGTGCAGGAATATATCAAAGAAGCCGGCGGCTCTGATCTACGCTGCTTCGTAGTTGGCGGCAAAGTGATTGCAGCAATGCAGCGAACAGCACCCGATGGCGACTTTCGCTCTAATCTACATAGAGGCGGTACCGCAACGCTGGTAAAGTTAACGGCTCAAGAACGGCGCACAGCAGTTAACGCAGCAAAAATCATGGGTCTCAATGTATGCGGGGTTGACCTACTAAGGTCCAATCGAGGACCACTCGTTATGGAAGTAAACTCATCACCCGGTTTGGGTGGAATAGAAGCAGCTACCAACAAAGATGTTGCTGACATCATTATTGAATTTATTGAAAAAGAAGCACGCCCCAAGCGCACTAGAACTAGAGGCAAGGGTTAAGACGCGTACTTAAAATAACTTGTAATCAGTCATGCGCGGCATGTGGGTCCAGAACAAGTGTTCTCGCTCGTCACCTACATGCTTTTATAAAGCAGCTGCCTGCAGTTCCACCTTTTCTTTACCCGCTACTGCAATCCATTAGAAATTTCAAAAGCCTGAGCCGTTCGTCTTTGTAACTCGGGCGACAACAAATACTCGGCGGTAGTCATAGCCATAGCTTTAGCACCATCTATCGCTGCTGCATCACCTTTTTCAGATCTAGCCCACTGAGCAAATTCTGGGTTATGAATAACAACACTAGGAGGCGCTACCGCGAGCATTGGGTGAATAGATGGTAATCGGTAGCTGACATTACCCATGTCAGTGCTACCCGCCCCAAACTTGCTACCCTGAGTCATTGGCAGAAACTCTCGGCCTAATGTCTCGGCGTGGAATTGAAAACGCTCCGCTAATGGCCAATTTGTATTCAAGTCCAAATAGTCCACGTTGGCCCAGTTCACTTCAACGGTGCAACCACTGCCGGTGGCACCCGCCTCAAAACACGCTTGCACACGCGGCTTTAGTTTTGCCAGCGCTTTCTCATCTGCCGCGCGAACATAAAAATGTCCTTCCGTGAAATCAGGCACGATATTCGGTGCCTGCCCGCCCTCTGCAATAATCCCGTGAATACGTTCTGTAGACTTAATATGCTGGCGTAAGTTAGAAATCGCCTGATATGCCAAAAGTAATCCGTCTAGCGCGTTAACGCCTTTATGCGGCATCGCAGATGCATGTGAGGCTTTACCATGGTAGATAACCTGCACCTCAGCAATGCAAATACTCGGCATTGTGCCAAGGTTGACCCCAGCTGGGTGAATCATCATCGCCGCATCCACGCCTTCAAAAGCGCCTGCGCGAGCCATTAACTCTTTACCGCCACCCCGCTCTTCAGCTGGTGTGCCGATCAAGCGAACTCGACCAGGCAACATTGCAGACACGGTGTTTAGCGCAAGCGTAGCCCCGAGAGCTGCGGTAGCAATCACATTGTGCCCACAAGCGTGACCAATACCCGGCAGCGCGTCGTACTCGGCAAGAATAGCCACCGTAGGTCCAGCGCCCAGACCGTTGTCAAAAGCCGCTTCAAAAGCGGTATCCAAAGTAAATACCCCAGTTTGGGCTTCCAATCCAAAATCATGTAACGACTGAGTCAACGTTGCACAGGCAAAGTGCTCTTGAAAAGCGAGCTCGGGCTTTGCGTGAATAGCGTGGGAAACATCTAATAGCTTTGATGCTTGCCCATCTACCGCAGCCTCGATGGCTTGGTATATTTTCTCCGACATAACTCCCCCATTTTGCTCAAAGAACAGCATTCTGAAATTCGACAGCATATGGCAAATAACGCCGTGCTCCCGCATTAACATAAGTCTTAATAGTACTGGCAATGATTCACCGATGCAGCCCAGACTTAGCACCAATTTAGGCAACAAGTTTATAATTACTGGCGTTATTGGAGAAATATTTTCCTTAGCGCCCAGCCAATCTAATCGCGCATCTGTTACTTTAAGCCATCAATTTTATCTGGGTATTCGGGGAGAAATAGAATGTTAACTAATATCGATAGATATCAAATGGCAGTGCCGGACAGCGATGCTTGCATCAAAGCATGGCAAGACCTTTTGGGCGCACAAGTCGAGGGAAGTGATGTGATACAACACCTCAATGCGGATAGAACCCGGCTGCGCCTAGGTAAAGGCTTCATCGAAATTCTCCAACCGAAGGGTCCTGGCGTAATAGCAGATGCGATAGCGGCTCGGGGGCCACACTTTTTCGCCGCCGGTGCTTCTACTAAAGATATGGCAGGTGTCGCCGCGCAATTAGCCAAATTTACCGACAACATACTGACTGAATCTGAGCAAATGTACGTGATAGGCGCAGATGTAGGCATTCCTGGTCTGCGTTTGGTGATTAGCCAACATGAGGAAAGGCCCAGTATTGGCGCCATAGATTACATTTACGAGGCTACCTTGCTTGCAGCGGACGCGCAGCAGCAGACCGAGCGTTTTGCCGAAGTCTTTAACTTAGACGCGCAATCTTTTGTCAATATCGACTCGCCCCGCTTCGGTTACAACGGCACCCTGACCTTGTTTAAGGAACGCGAGCTACATCGCTTTGAAGTCATTAGCCCAATTAACCCTGAAACCACTATGGCAAGATTTTTCGACAAGATTGGCCCCTGCCTCTATATGGGTTTTGCTGAAACTAATGAGCTCTTTGAAATCGAACAAAAGGCCGACGCTAATGATCTAGGCATGACCATTGACCGCCCGGAAGAGCGCAGCACATCGCTGGTAGCCGATCAAATTTGGCTGCACCCAGCAACACTAGGCGGAATGATGCTGGGTCTGTCTCGCCCCTCTATGGCTTGGTCATGGTCTGGGAGCCCCGAGCGCGTCGCCGAAGTTTCTTAACACCAAAGAAAACACATAAATCTAAATTAAGGAGAACATTATGGAAATGATGAACAGAGTCGCCGTCATTACTGGTGGCAGTGGTGGCATTGGTAAAGCTATGGCCAAAGCGTTTTTGGCTGAAGGAGCAAAGGCCGTTGTGTTGGCAGATTTAAACACTGATGCCGTGACAGCTGCAGCACAGGAAATTGGCTGCGCAGGTAAAACTTGCGATGTGACTAATGAAGCTCAGATAGCTGCATTGGTCAACGAAACAATTGCCGAATACGGCAAAATCGACCTATTTTGCTCAAACGCTGGGGCTGGTGGTTCTGGCTTGCTCACTGATGCAGAAAATGAAGTCTGGCAGATGCAATGGGAATTACACGTAATGTCGCACCTCTACGCAGCTAGAGCTGTGTTACCTAGCATGATTGAGCGTGGCGACGGGTACTTACTGAACACTGCTTCCGCTGCCGGCCTACTGGCGGCTATCGGCACCGGCCCTTATACCGTAACCAAGGCTGCGGCAGTAAAAATGGCAGAGTTCTTATCCATCACTCATGCAGATGATGGAATTAAGGTTTCTGTTTTATGTCCACAAGGTGTTAACACTGCAATGGCACCGAGGAGTCTGGGAGACGGTCAAACAGACGGCATTATTGAGCCAGAACAGTTGGCTGAGTGCGTTGTGGAAACTATTAGAGAAGAACGCTTTTATGCACTTCCTCATCCAGAGGTTGAAGAATACGTTAGACGCAAGGGCGACAACATAGACCGCTGGTTGTTAGGTATGCAGCGGCTACGTAAGCGTTCCGTAGAAGACAGCTAAAAAACGCCTACCAAAATAGCAATGACAACCATGGCCCAGCTTTTTTTCTGGGCTAGTCTTAGCTAAAGGCATTAGCTTATCGCAAAACTAATGCCGATCTAGTTTCCAGCCTTATGCACACAAGCCACCATCAATCACCAACTCAGCGCCGGTCATGTAACGAGATTCATCACTGGCCAAAAAGAGCACACCGTTGGCTATATCAATTGGGAATCCCAACTCACCTGTTGGCACAGATCCTTCTGCCATATCATCTAAATCAAAGGTATTTAGACCGGCTTCCTGTAACTCTGGATTGATTTTGTCCCAAATCGGCGTGGAGATGATGCCGGGGTGTACTGAGTTCACTCGCACCGGCCATCTGTTTTGTGCGCACTCTAAAGCCACACCCTTAGTAAAGATTCTCACGCCACCTTTGGTCGCGTTATAGGCAGACAACATTGCCGCGCCCTTAATGCCAGCTACTGAGGAAATATTGATTATTGATCCACCGCCCTGGGTTTCTCGCATCACAGGAATGCAATATTTCACCCCCAAAAACACACCATCTAGGTTAATAGCCTGCTGTATTTGCCAATCTGTTAGAGTCATATCGACAATGCTGCCGCCAATAGCTATGCCTGCATTGTTAACCAAAATATTCAGCCCGCCATAAGTGGCTTGAGCATGGGCAACTGCAGCCGCCCATTCAGACTCGCGGGTCACGTCATGATGACAAAATGAGGCCACGCCACCATTGGCAACTATACTTGCAACAGTTTGCTGACCCATTTCATCTTGAACGTCAGTAATTAATACACTGGCGCCCTCTTCTGCTAAACGTGCAGCACATGCCGCGCCAATGCCAGAAGCGCCACCAGAAACTAATGCTACGCGCCCATCAAGACGTCCTGTTTGAGAATTTGACTGCATACAATGCCTCCTTGCTAACTTAAGTTATTAGTCGATATCCGACAATATTGTCTATTTTTGTAATGCTAACACTACGCCTCGCACCAATGGTATTTGAGGTAGGGGCGGTAATGACAACACACCAACGCCCTCCTAGTTAGTACCAATAGCGCAAGAGTTAGCGTGTTAGGCTGGTGTAAACGCGATTTATAAACCCTGCTGACGCACTCTCGGGACCATATATCTGGTCAAAGTCATCTGCTGTAACTTTTGCATCCACCACTTCCTGCAACGTTTTACCTTCGGCAATTAAAGCTGCAACTCGGCCACGCACTGTCTCTAACATATAGATGTATCGACCTAGCGCCGCAGAATCCGTAATGGGACCATGCCCTGGTATTACAGTGGCATTTGGGCCAATGGCATCCAGTGTCTGTTTGCAGAAGTTAATCATGCCGTCAATATCGCCACCACTGTCCACATCAATAAAGGGGTAGCCGGAGTTATTGAATACATCGCCTAAGTGAACGGCATTGTACTTACGAAAAATTACCGCAGAGTCACCTGTTGTATGAGCTGGAGAGAAATGCATAAGGTCCACCTGCCCGCCATTGAACTGAATCTGCATGCCATCATCATAAGTCAATGTGGGTAGCGCCACCTCGGGATAGGCTTGCTGGCGATACTTGGCTACAACCAAGTTAATCATGCCGCCCTTAGCCATGTCTGTTCGCGCCTTAGCATGAGCGACAATTGTTGCACCTTTAGGGCCTAGTACATTGTTGCTTTCAGCATGGTCAAAGTGCCAGTGCGTGTTAATGGCGTAGTCTACGCCGTCACCGCCAATATCTTGAATAGCCTTTTCGATCTTATCCATGACTTGTGGAAACTGATTATCAACAATCATAACGCCGTCATCACCTACCAGAACGCCGATATTGCCGCCCACACCAAACAGCACGTAAAGGCCGTCGGCTACTTTTTCAGTGGTGATTTCAACATTCTCCATATCCCAGCCGAAGGCTTGGGCTATTTGTTGAAGGTTAAGTACTCCCTCTTCGCTACCTGCTTCATGATCACCTTTATGTCCATCAGCCTGAGCTGACAGGGCTAAAGACAGCAGCAGCAGCATACATATTTTTACAATTTGCATTTATATCACTCCTTCCTTGAACCTCTATCTTCTGTGAAAACTGAACCAATGTCCCTACCTTTATTTATTTAGAGCAACTCGCGAACGCTTGCTGTAATCCCAGATCACAGGTAAAACAGATGTCTTAAAATAAGTAACACCAAGAGAGCAAAATGAGCGAAGCAACAGATTTAGACAGCGATCTATTTGAACTGGCAATGTCCGACAAAGCCCAACCTCTGATGGATGCGGTAAAAAAACACATCGCAGATAACGTAGAGCCTATTATCGAAGAATTCTATGCGCTAGAAGATCAAAAGACCGATAGATGGTCCTGGCACCCTCGCCAACTTGAACTCTTGGAAGGGGCAAAAAATAAGGCCAAAGAGTCCGGGTTGTGGAACTTTTTTCTACCAGACTCTGATACCGGGGAAGGCCTAAGTAATCTGGATTACGCCTACATTGCCACGGAATTAGGCAAAGTGCCGCTGGCTTCAGAAACACTCAATTGTAGCGCACCCGACACAGGCAACATGGAAGTACTAGAGCGTGTGGGTACCCCTGAGCAAAAAGAGAAATGGCTGAAGCCTCTATTGAACGGTGAAATTCGTTCAGCCTACGCCATGACAGAGCCAGGCTTACCCTCTTCAGATGCCAAGAACATCAGCACAACGGCGGTCTTAGAAGGTGATGAATGGGTGATCAATGGAGAAAAGTACTATATCTCCGGCGCTGGTGATCCACGCTGTAAGATCATGATCACAATGGTGCGCACCAGCCCAGATGCGGCGCCAAGCAAGCAGCAATCACAAATCTTAGTACCTACGGATACACCGGGAGTGGAAGTTCTTGAAGGTATGCAGGTATTTGGGCAGGACCACGCACCGCGGGGCCACATGCACATAAGATTCACCGATGTTCGTGTGCCCAAGGAAAACATCTTACTGGGCGAAGGCAGGGGCTTCGAAATTTCTCAAGTACGCCTAGGGCCTGGGCGAATTCATCACTGTATGCGGTCAATTGGTAAAGCCGAAAAAGCCTTAGAACTGATGGTAAAGCGCTCTGCCACCCGCGTTGCGTTTGGTAAGCCTATCGCCAAGTTGGGCAAAAACCTGGAAGTCATTTCGCGTGCGCGGATTGAAATTAATGCAATGCGCTTGGCAGTCTTGCAGGCCGCGAAAGCAATGGATGTACTGGGCAATAAAGAAGCCCGTGTTTATGTCAGCGCAGTGAAAGCCATGGTCCCAGAAAAAGTTTGCCTGATTATAGACCAAGCCATTCAAATGCACGGTGCAACCGGTATCTCTCAGTGGACACCGCTGGCCTCAATGTATGCAGATCTAAGGCATTTGCGTTTCGCAGACGGTCCAGATGAGGTGCATCACATGGTAGTAGGTCGTTCAGAGCTACAAAAGTACGACCTCTGGTAAAAGCCAAAGAGTCTAAAAAGTACGATCAAAAAGGCTGTTAGCAAATTTTGCTACCGGCCCTTTTGTTCAAGCCATTTAATTCCGACCTGGTTGCTGAATAGGTCTACGACCGCTTTAGCCGAATAGCTGCAACCTAGCAAAATCCCCGTTCAGAACAGTATTTGCTTTAACACCAAGCCAATCTTCGATAACCGTTGCATAAACTCGCCTGAAATCTGTTGTGTATTGGATATTGTCGCCATCTTGCAGCCCAACTAACGACGGCACGTCACCAAAATGTCCCGACTGCACTGGTGCGCCAGCCAACATCATAATATTGCTGCTGCCGTGATCCGTACCCAAATTAGCATTTTCCATAGGACGACGTCCAAACTCTGAGTGCAGCATCACCACTACTCGATGACCCTGACCAATGCGCTCCATGTCAGCAATAAAACCATGTACAGCGTCGGAAACGTAGCTCAGCAACCGTTGATGCAGCGCAGGTTGAGCCACATGAGTGTCAAAAGCGTTATTGCGCACAGCGACGTGATACAACTGCGTGGGCATACCGGCAGCAATGCATGCGGCTACTTTGGGCAAATCCATTGGCGCCACGCCATAATCAGCACCTGGCGTGTAGTTGTTCCAAGCCTGCCTGATGCGGCTAGAAGACGTCTTAGCACTTTCACTAACTGCCAATAGAAAGTCTTGATTAGCGGAAATATCTTTAGCAGCACCTGCCATGTCAGAAGGTCCCTCACCCATCCAACTATTGCGCTGGAAACGATTAGGATCGTCAAATACTAACGGTGTATGTACCCGACTCTTGACCGCCAATGACTGGCTAGTACCCACATTTATGAGCATTTCTTCGCGCCTTTGTGGCGCCAACTGGTCTGCCACTCGACCCATCCAGCCAAATTCATCACCACGATTAGGAGCACCCGTGTGCCAATAAGCCATCGAATTAAAATGCGAGTAAGACGGTTTTTCATAGCCACAGCCATGTATGACGGCTAAATGACCCTGCTTCCAAAGACGCTGCAAACCACGCAAGCCTGGATTAAACCCAAAATGCTCGTCCATGCTCAGCAACTTTTCTTTGGCAATGCCGATTTGCGGGCGCAGACGATAATAGTCGTCATCTGCAAATGGTACGATTGTGTTTAGGCCGTCGTTACCACCAGACATTTCCAACACAACCAAAATTGGACTGTCATCCTTGCCCAGAGAGGCTGCCACTAACTCGCTGGCGTTGAGGTGCGGCATCATCACCTGCAGACCAGCGAAGCTGCCAAAACCTTGTAGCAATCGCCTACGCTTCATCTCGCACCTCACTTGCAAATGAATTCATGAATTCTCCTTACACTTAGCCTAATTGATACTCTGGTCGACTCAACATTTGGTGTAACAACTTACGCAGCGGCTCTTCCAAGTACGAGCGCGCAGCTTGAATATCCTCAGTACCAAGTTCGCTTACCAAAAAATCTACCATTGCCAACTGCACTGATTCGGGCAACTTCACACTGAAAAACTTACTTTGATAATAGTCCACTACCTGACGTGGGGTAGTAAGCTCCGCGGCCACTACCTCACTCACCAAATTCACTTTTGCTGGGTTACGTTTGATAGGTTTAACGCGCTCCAAAGCCATTTGCCAACCACGCATACTGCCTAAACGCGTATTAAAGGCCTCATCGCGATCAGCCAGCGCATTTGACTGCGCCATTTCCCCACCCATTTGCTCACCAGTTAACATTGCTGTTGGTCTTGTGGCAGCGGAAACGCTCATACCCTCGCGCAGGCGACTCTGGACCTTAGCCACCTCCTGCACAAAAGGCGGAAAGCGATCTGGGGGAATAAAACCAATATCTGGAAACACTACATCAAGGACAAAATTACCACGTTCAAAGAGCAGCGAGGGTGTGATCCAACTGCGCCCTTGAGACCACCCTGCTACCGTTGGTGGATGCATCAGACGCTGACCCAAAGCGCCAGTAACCACATTAAAGTCAGGGACACCAGGCACCTGGCTAAAACCCATTTTCTTGTAAGTTGAAATAACCAATTCCACAGGACTTTTGATGTGGGTGCCTTGGCTTTGATAAAAATCCTTGGATAAAAACAGTGTGCGCAGAAACTCACCTGTATTGTATTGCTTCTCGCGCAGCAACCTACCAAGCTGATCCTGCGCCTCGCCGCTAAGCTCTTCTCGAACAAAGTAGCGATATAGTTTACTGGCGAGAAACTCGCTAGTGACCTGCTGCGCAAGAATACGGTCTATTATTTCAATACCGTTAAAATTACCTACTTCGCCTAGAAAGCGTTTTGCACCTGCATCATGGTTTTTTGCATCCACATAAAAATCTAGCCCTTGCACAGACCAACCTGTGAAACTCCGCGCAGCTTCGCGAACGTCTGTTTCGCCGTATTCGCCCACACCCATCGTAAACAGTTCCATAATTTCACGAGCAAAATTCTCATTGGGTGAGTCTTTGGTGTTAACCCCCGCATCAAGAAAAACTAACATCGCTGGATCCTGAGCCACACCGATCAATAATTCGCGAAAATCGCCTAAACCTGCTCTTTGAAAAAGCTCCAACTGCTTAAGCATTTTTCTATAATCGCGGACCTTGTCCTCATTACTGGCGAAGTGGCCGTGCCAGAACAATGCAGCTTTTTCTTGTAACGGGTGCGCGCTGGCGAGCATTCTATTGGCCCACCAATAAGCCACACGATCAGTTTCTAAGCGACTGGCGCGCAGCCAATAAAAGAACTTATTCACCACCGGTTGTAGCGGACGATTACCGCCCGTTTTGACCTGCACACCTAAAGCGTGGCCTTGCTTTTTTGCCAGCATTGTCGTGGCTGGTCTACTGGCAGGAAACGGATCTAATTCTGGGTCGAAGATACCAGAGTGTTGAAAGCTGTCGTTAACTATTTGATCTGAATGAGAGGGAGCTATGTTGGCGCCGTCTATGAAAGCATTTACCGCATCCAGTGGCGTCATTGCGGCAAGCTCGGACAACTCATCAACTGACGCCCCAAACCCTGCTCTGGATGCTAAATGAGCCGCTTGAGCCGCATTCCACTGAGATGCCTCAAGCGGAGTCAAATCTAGCTCTGAATCTGCATGCGCTGGTGGGAGAAATAACCCACACCCTAGCGCAGCCAACAACGCCAGCAACATACTCCGCATTGCCAAAGCAAGATCTCGCCAGCTGTCCTGCGTTTGCCTTGGTGCTTTACAGAACACTGAACTATGTCTATTTATCAAGTTTGCCCCGCAACTGTTTTATCCATGAGTACATATTTTGTTGACTCTAATCCGGCAAGTACCGTTTAAGTTACGCTCTCTACATCTTCAGCCGGAAGTGCTACCCGACCAAGAATGTGGTCAGAAATTTTCTCCGCCATCATAATAGTCGGCGCGTTAGTATTGCCGCCAATTAAAGTTGGCATAAGTGAAGCATCTATCACGCGCAAGCCTTGCATTCCATGCACAGCGCCTTGCTCATCCACCACCGCCATATCATCCGACCCCATCTTACAGGTGCCTACTGGGTGATACAGCGTCTCTCCTGTAGCTCTGATCCATTGGTCCACTTGGGCATCATTATCTATATCAACGTCCGCGGAGGGTTTAAGTTGCTTACCCCGATATTCGTCAAACGCTTGCTGCATAAACACCCTACGCGTTTCTCTAAACCCATTACGAGTATCAATGAGGTCCTGTTCCACGGCAAAGTAGTTAGGGAATATTGCTGGGCTAGACTCTGGATTTGCATCCTTTAAACCCACCCGACCTCTACTTTGAGGGCGGCAGCAGTAAACTATGCTGGAAAATCCGTGGGCCTTAGGCACACCTTCACGGGCATGTACATCGTTCATCGCAGCAGAGACGTAGTGAATCTGCATATCTGGAATGGCTTTATCCGGATGAGACTTAATGAACGCACCACCAGCCGTAGGCGGTTGGGCAGCATCTCCCGTGCCAAAGGCTAAGAACTTAATGCCCGCTGTGAGCCTGTTCCAGACGTTGGCACTGCGGTGTAAGGTGACGGGCTGTGTGCAGGCAAATTGACTGACCACGCCGATATGATCTTGAAGATTCTCGCCTACCCCTGGCAGGTCATGGACTAAATCAATGCCATGTTGAGTAACCTCCTCACCCGCCCCAATGCCGCTTCGTAACAAAATTTGCGGCGAATTTAGCGCACCTGCACTGAGGATGACTTCTTTTTGCGCTTGCAGCCGAATCTTCTCATTTTTGCTCACTACTTCTACCGCAACGGCACGCTTGCCTTGGCAAATAACACGGTCAACGCTGACGTTCGACATCACCGTAAGGTTTGGCCTGTCTAACACTGGATGCAAATAGGCTTGAGCCGCGCTACAACGTTTTGCACCCTTAATTGTGTGCTCGTAACGAGAAAAACCTTCTTGTTGCCGACCATTAAAATCATTGGTCAGAGGAAAGCCCGCTTGGGCACCTGCCGCAACAAATTTGTCTAACAAAATGTCATCTGTTCGGTCGGACTTTTTAACCCCTAAAGGGCCTTCGCTGCCGTGATACTGGCTGTCACCTTGACCTTCAAAACACTCAGCTTTTTTGAAATAAGGCAGAACTTCTGCATAAGACCAACCTTTATTACCTAGCTGACTCCAGTGATCATAGTCATTGGCATGACCGCGAATATAGACCATGGCGTTGATAGACGACGAACCACCCCAACCCCGTCCCCTGGGCCAATACATTGGACGTCCACCTAGATTAGGTTCTGGTTGAGTCTCGAAAGCGTAATTCTGAGCATTCCTGGTTGGCACAATTTGCGAGTAGCCAGCTGGCATGTGGATAAATAGACTTTTATCTTTACCTCCTGCTTCCAGCAAAAGAACGCTGTTATTCGGATCCGCAGAAAGCCTATTGGCTAGCACACACCCAGCGCTACCGGCACCTACAATTATATAATCTGCTTGTTTAAGCATAAAAAACACCTTGTTCCGATTACGCAAAATATCCTGTGCTGGAAATACCACAGAGAAACCTTGAGCAGTGTCATAGCAACATCTTTACCGCTAAGTTAACACTATCATCAAAAGTTTACTTTTATTCCCGAGGATTGGACAAAACTCAGGCAAAAAAAACGCCGCAGAAGCGGCGTTTTCCAAGCTCAGTCTAGGGCACCGAGTTTTATGCAGTATTACTCAGCATCGAATGTATATTCGATACCGACTTTGATCATACGACCAAATGCATTGTGTGTGTAACCGTCATAGTTCAGGTCAACACGAGCCAAAGGTGGCTGCTCGTCTGTAAAGTTAATTGCAGAAACAGTAACCCGCGCAGCTTCATCCATGAACGAATACTGATAGTGCAGATCAAAAGTGTTCTGATCGTCAACGTTTACATTGTCTCTTTCATCACGGTACTTAGTGATGTGATTGACATACAACAATACGTTGTGCTGATTGCGATTAAACTCAGCGAATGCGCGACCCTTAAGGTCAGGCAAAGGGCGAGCGCCACGGCTTACATTCAAGAAGCCTGCAGCATCATAAGATCCAGAGATTTGTACATCACCTTTCGCATATGCATCTTGAACGTATTCAAGAGTATGGCTTACATCCAAACCAACCTTTGCAATACCGCCAGCCATTTCAAACTGGTAGTCCGCAAATAAATCGATACCAGACGTTTCGATGGATGGACCATTGATTGTCATAGACTCGATACGCTCGATTCCGGCACCTGTACAGCTACCATCGTTCACACCGCCTTGGCAATAGATTTGCGCTTGAACAGCTGCTTTAGCAGCGCCACCAGCGGTATATGCGCCTACAAGTGCATTGAAATCTTCTGAAATGATTGGATTGTCGAAGTCGTAGTTCCAGTAATCGATCGTAATAGTCAAATCTTCTATTGGCTTAACAATTAGACCAAAGTTGTAAGTAAATGCGCTCTCAGGCTCCACATCTGCATTACCTATGTAGTCAATCGCCTTAAATGCTGCAGTAGGTCCAACGTACGATAGTGCAGTTACTGGACTGGTGTTAGTGGCATCTAAATCAGGGCCACGGAATGTAGTCTGAACAGATCCACGAAGAGTGAACATGTCGTTGATTACATACCGTCCAGCGAGCTTAGGATCGAAAGTTGTTGCGTCGCCATAATCTTCATAGCGAACCGCTAATTGAAGGTCGATATCTTCGCTGATGTCCATTGCCGTTTCGAAGAACAAAGAGTGAACGTCTTGATCAACATCGATTTCACGCCCACCGGACAAGAAGCTACGACGACCAGTTTGCGAAGTACAATCTGTTTGACCCGCAAAACTACAAGGATTAATTGCAACGTTAATCAGATCATCAAGTTGGCTTTCTAAAGTAAGCTGTCTGTATTGATAACCAGCCGCCCATGCCGCTTCGCCATCAAAAAGGTCACCTTGGAACACCAAGTCTAGAACAAAAAGGCTTGATTCAGATTCGGTTGTAGAGGTGCTGTCTAAGTACTCTAAAACCTCATCGCTGTTTGCAACCGCTGCATTGTAATCAGGGTTAACGTAACCGTAGGTGGCTTGCGCGTAAGACGTTTGAATCGCGTTAGACAGTGGGTTGTAGTAAAGACATCCGCCTTGACCTGCAACAGCAGAACCCTGAACAAGGTCACCCGAGGTATCTAGGCTCGCTCCACAGGAGTTACCACCGAAGCCTCTGAACGCAAGCTTGGTTCTTCCAAGCTGTGCATCAACGCCTTCTAACTCACTTTGAGAGTTCGAATAAGTCAGACCAAGATCCCAGCCAACACCATTATCGAACTCGCCATCAAAAGCTGCGGCTACACGATAGGTATCGTATTCACGCTTCGCTTCTCGACCCTCACCGTTTGTTTCGTTAAAGCCCGTAACACCAGCTAATCGGCCGTAGAATATAGTGCCCTCACCAGTACCAGCAACCGCGTCGCCGTTAGCGTCGGTCTGTACTGTAGTGTACTTCTCAAAGTCTGAGTATTGAGCCGCCATTGCCACAAGACCAGGGTGGTCAGCAGGAACGAATTGAATGTCGCCAAACAACGCTTGTGGAGGATAAGAAGGAGAAGTATTCCACTCAGGAACATCAACTTTAGAGTACATAAACTCCAAATGCATACCAACGCCATTGGCTAATTCACCATTTACTTCAGAGAACAACTGATAGCGCTCTTCTTCTTCAATTAAGTTATCAAAGTCGGTATAACGGAAACGACAGAACAAGCTGTTGTTTACGCCACCCAAGGCTTCACAGTTTGGATCTTTCGTACCATTAGCCGAAAGCCCAGGCAACGCACCAAACCCTAGACCGGCCTCAGAAGGCATGAAATAAACACCAGGATGACCGATGCTTGAGAAACCACCGCGTGGGTTAGTTGCATAAGGAACCGTTGAAAACGGTCGGTCACGCATACTTAACTCGCTTCGAGTTTCATACCCAAAAGAAGTCACCCAGTCGAAATCGCCAACTTGAGTACCCCAAATAGCGCCGAATTCGCTGTTGCCGTCGCTGTCGTCAATGTCTTGGAAGCCAGCTGAA
>CAJJDH010000041.1 GCA_905182905.1 marine gamma proteobacterium HTCC2089
GCGCAACACCTTGACCTATGAAATTTTAGAGACCTATTTGGTCGGCACTCAACCGCAGATTACTGGAGCAGACGCATGAGTCAACTAAACCGTCTTCCCACGTCTGGCCGCACCGATCCCAGTCAAATTATCAATTTTGCTTTTAATGGTAAATCCTACCAAGGTATTGCCGGAGATACCTTGGCCTCTGCGCTTTTAGCCAATGGCGTCAATGTGGTCGGACGTAGTTTTAAATACTCTCGTCCTCGCGGCATTGTCGGGCATGGCATGGAAGAGCCTAATGGCATTATTCAGTTGGGCTCTGGTGCGGCGACAGTGCCCAATCTAAAGGTGACTCAAGTTGAGTTATACGAAGGCTTAGAAGCCTCGAGTGTTAACGGCTGGCCGAATGTTAATTTTGATTTGATGGGCATAATAGGCTTGTTTGGACGCCTAATGCCTCCTGGGTTTTACTATAAAACCTTTATGTACCCGCAAAAGCTGTGGATGACCTATGAGCATTTTATTCGTAAGGCTGCAGGTCTTGGCAAAACTCCAGTAGAGGCAGATCCAGATACCTACGACAAGATTAATCAGCATTGCGATGTCTTGGTAGTTGGTGCTGGCCCCGCAGGTCTGGTTGCGGCTCTTGAGGCGGGACTTACTGGCGCAAGAGTCATTATTGCCGACGAACAGAGTGAATTTGGTGGCAGTTTGTTAGCGTCTAATGAACTGATTGACGGCAGCTCAGCCAGTCACTGGGTTGCCTCTGTAAACTCGCAATTGGAATCTCTCAGTAATGTACAGAGACTAAGGCGCAGTACCGTATTTGGCTATTATGACCACAACTTTTTGACCATCTTAGAAAGGTGTACCGACCATTTAGGTTTGAAGGCTGCTTGCGGGCCTCGGCAGTGTATGCATAGAGTGAGGGCGAAACAGGTGATTCTGGCTACCGGTGCCTTTGAACGACCCCTAGTGTTTGCTCACAATGATATACCGGGTGTTATGCAAGCGTCATCGGTGTCTACCTATGTCAATCGCTTTGGCGTTGCGCCGGGACAGAAACTCGTTCTTGCCACTAATAATGACAATGCCTATCGCACTGCACTCGACTGGCAAAGTGCTGGCCGCCATGTGGTGGCCGTGGTCGACTCTCGATCCTCACCCAGTGGCGAGTTAGTAGCCCGAGTTAGAGAGCTTGGCATCCAAGTTTTAGATGGATGCGGCGTTATAGAGGCTAAAGGCAGCAAGCGAGTGCGATCCGCTCTGGTTGCACCACTCAATAGTGAGGGCACTCAGGTGGTTGGTGCAGTACAAAACTTGGCTTGTGATCTGATTGCCAGTTCAGGGGGTTGGAGCGCAGCCATTCACCTGAGTTCTCATACCGGGGCTAAACCTGTTTGGGATGAAAAAATTGTAAGCTTTAGACCCGGCGAATCGAAACAGCAAGAGCGTTCGGCCGGTGCCTGTAACGGTACCTTTGGCCTGTCCGATGGTCTTTTAGAGGGCTCAATTGCGGGGGCTGAAGCAGCCCATCTAGCAGGCTTTGGCGATGGTGTCGCGCAGCAGCCGTTGCCGGCGGTAAATGAGGTTGTTGAGCAAACACAGCAGACACTGTTTTTGGTTCCCCACACTAAATCCACTAGCCGCGCACCTAGTCAATTTGTAGATTTTCAGCTAGATGTTAGTGCCGGTGGTATTGAACTAGCGGTACTGGAAGGCTTTGAGTCGGTAGAGCACGTTAAGCGCTACACCGCCCTTGGTTTTGGTACCGATCAAGGCAAACTCGGCAATATTAACGGCATGGCGATATTGGCCAATGCTCTAGGTCAGAGCATCAGTGACACAGGGACAACCATCTTTAGGCCCTCGTACACGCCCACCACTTTTGGCGCTATCGCCGGTAGAGATATTAAGGATTTATTTGACCCTGAGCGTTACACTGCTACCCATCGCTGGCACGCAGAGCAGGGGGCAGTATTTGAAGATGTTGGTCAGTGGAAGCGTCCTTGGTATTTCCCTCAGGACAATGAAACCATGCATCAGGCAGTCAATCGTGAGTGTTTAGCCGTACGCAATAGTGTTGGTATTCTAGATGCTAGCACGCTTGGAAAAATTGATATTCAAGGCCCCGATGCGGCTGAATTCATCACCCGCATGTACACCAATTCCTATCTCAAGTTAGCGTCGGGTAAGTGCCGCTATGGGGTCATGTTAAAAGAAGACGGCATGATCTTTGACGACGGGGTTTGCGCCTGTCTAGCCGACAACCACTATTTAATGTTTACCACTACCGGTGGTGCCGCGGGGGTTTTGGCGTGGCTAGAGCTTTGGCAGCAGACCGAATGGCCTGAGTTACAGGTTTACTTCACCTCCGTGACTGACCATTGGGCCACCGCCACAGTTACCGGCCCTAACGCACGTAAGGTCGTCGCCAAAGTGTGCGAAGACATTGATCTGAGCGCTGATAAATTCGGTTTTATGGACTGGCGCGATGGTACCGTAGCGGGTGTTGCTGCAAGAGTATTTCGCATCAGTTTTACCGGTGAACTCTCTTATGAAATTAATGTATCCGCCAATTATGGTCGCCATGTGTGGGAAAAATTGATCGAGGCAGGTGCTGAATTTGATATTAGCCCTTACG
>CAJJDH010000042.1 GCA_905182905.1 marine gamma proteobacterium HTCC2089
GGCGCCTGTAAAGGTCGAGTGCGCAGGGAACTCTGAACTTGCGGGGAGGCATGGTGGGTAGAGTTCCCTACGCCAAATGTGAAGACTTCTTTGTTCCTCTACAACCTCACTGATTGAAATGCTTAATTCGTGCCAAAGTAATCCGAAAGCGAAAATAATAAAGGGCAGCGACCCAGAACAGGATTTCAGCAATTACCTGGATGCAAAAAGCGCTCTATCAAGCACCAATATAGTGCGCAAATGAAGCTGCTGACTCGCAGTTGGGCTATTTTGGTGCGAAACGCTGCTTGCGCAGATGGTAATTACAGGCTCTTGTTCCAAGGCTAGATCTGCAGTCAATCTCAAGTTCCTCAACTAAAACGCAGAGAGCTGCATAGCAACGCTCCCTCTAAAGATCTACCCCACCAATATTTAGGCCACAGGCTAGATTCAAAAAAATATCAGAATTGAGGTGATTAAGGTTTAAAAGCAGAGCCTTCAAAATAATTCAATTCAACGCAGAAAGAAAATCAGTGATATGGGACTCGCGTAAAGCGAGGCTAGACAAGCGATAAAGTGTTCGGGCTTCCAAAGAACAACCCGCTGTTATTGAGCTGTTCTACGAAGGGTTCAGCGGTTGTACAAAAAGTTGGTTTCAGCGCAGAAAGAATTATACCGTCCATTTTGTCGATAGCTGAGTGAGTATTGTGGCGCTCTAGCTCTCTGAAACAATTTAATACCGCAGCTTCGTCGCCGACAACATATTCGTTAGATGGGCAGCATGCGATGCTGACTTCGCGCAAAGCAGCAACAGCCATCAAGCTCATACATTCGTCAAAAGTATCGAGCACCTTTAAACCGCAAAAGTCCTCAAAAACACCGCCCAAAGCTTTTTCGATAGGAATTTTTTGATAGGTAGCGGACGACCAAACGCGAATTGCAAAAATTGAGAACTGCGCAGCATCGCCAAGTAAATCGATTTTGGTTTTTGACAAGATTTCTAACGACATTTTTTTCCCCTGGTATACATGCTTGAAATATGGCCTTGACATGATGTCGGATTTACAACATTCTAAACACGAATGATTATCATTACCATTTTATTTTAAGGCGATTATTATTAACAAATGGAGTGCGAGATATGGGCACAGTTAAAAGAAAAATGGAGCGCTACTCGATCGCAGCTCTGGAAAACACTATGAATGTTCTAGAAGAAAAAATTCCAACAGTCTTTGATCAAACACCCCAACATTTGCGAGCTAGTTTCGACAATGCTCTCCTGAATTTAGCAGTAAATCGAATAATCGCCATGGAAGGAGAGCAAGTGACTTCCGGTATCTTGTGGCGTTTGGCGGATGTGATCGCTAGCGGGGTGAAACCAACTTTTGATGAGCCAGTTGAACTCACCGGTTACGATGCTTGAGTGCTTTAGCCGCTACTAATTGAATAGCAATATCGACAATGAATCCTGCTTAGGTGGCCTGGGATCTATACAATTTCACAAATAGGTAATCGGAATATGAAAGATGGTGTAAAAATACCAGAAGTGGTTTTCAAAACTAGAGTTAGAGACGATTCAATAGGTAGTGACAACCCATTTCGTTGGATGGATGTGCCAAGCCAAAGTCTCTTCTGTGGACTCAGAACAATAGTCTTTTCGTTACCGGGCGCTTTCACGCCAACGTGCTCTACATTTCAGCTACCAGGATTTGAGGCCAACTATAAGAAAATTCGAGATCTGGGGGTTGACGAAATTTACGTCGCTTCGGTTAATGACGCTTTCGTTATGAATAAATGGTTAGAATCCCAGAATGTGTTAAATATCAAAGCTATTCCGGACGGAACTGGGGAGTTCACTCGGCAACTTGGCATGCTCGTGGCGAAAGACAACGTTGGATTTGGCCTCAGAAGTTGGCGGTATGCGGCAGTTATACGCAATGGCATTATAGAAAAGTGGTTCGAAGAGCCTGGAAGACAAGATAATTTTGCTGAAGATCCTTATGGTGAAACCTCTCCTGACAATATTATTGGATATTTAGAGTCGGTTCGGTAATCTCCCGTCAATGAAAAGTCCATGTCTTTGTTGGTTAAATGATACATCCAATATTTTTTGCGCTATTGACTGAAAGTTTTTACTTCTTTTTAGAGTTGTTGTGGTCATTCCCAATGCCCGTCGCAACCTGCACCAAGTGCCGAGCAACACACATTAAATACGTGATCACGGGTTTGCCTTTTTTAGTGAGGACAACCGAGGTCTTTTACAGACCTAACCACTAATGCAGCCCAGACTGGGACTTTGGCTAAGGTGCTAGCTGCAATTGAGCAGGATTGTGGCCTCGGGAAGAGGCGCTAGTGTTTTCTCTGATCTTTACAACGTCTGCTGGTAGGCATTAGTGTGAAAGGACCATAATAATAAAAATAGGTGATTGAATGAGATTTTTGACTAAGTCGTTCTTTATGAGTTTGTTGCTGGTTGCCCCTATCTTTACGTTAGCGGGGCATCATGAACCTGGCGAACAAAAAGTGAAAACTATTGTCGGTTACGATACGACCGGTGAAGCCAAGTACCCCTTATATGCTGGTTCTTTAGATACCATCGAAGTTTGGATGCAATATATGCAGGCCCACGATGATGCGGATTTTGCAGCCATTCGCGCCGCCAATGCAGAGGATTTTAAGGCTTGGGTTGCAGACGGCAGCATCATTGAAAACACCGATGCCCAAATAGCGCTGTTGAAAGATTGGTTTCCCGCCTCTAACCCTAAGTGGACGCATAAATATTCCATAGCCAATGAATTCACCGGCAATGATGGCAAGCTTCAACGGTGGGTGACGACCGGGTGGGAGTTGACGGAAACCGAAAACGGTAAGGTCACAAAGCGTCAGGAAATTTTTGATGTTTTGATCGAGGGCGGAAAAATCAAAAACATATATATTGCTGCTAGAGAAATCCCCGAGGCGGAATAGCATTTTTTAATTTCAGTGGGCGAAGCGCGAAAAAAGGGGCCTTAACATTAGGCCTCCGAGCGCTAGCGTTGCTCGGTGAGGTTCTTTTCGAGAAGTGCGAACAGGTCCGCCACTGACGAGTTGCCTTTGATCTCTCCTTTAGCATCGAATTGCCATAGCACTCCACCAAGGTCGGGATTAGCAAAGTAGACGATCCCGTGGCGGATCGGATTCGTCGATTTCTGGCTGAGAACTTGGTGCTCAATAGCGCCCACGGTGCGGTCCGAGTGGGTGGTGATGAAGTTCAACGCTTCGCCAAAATGGATCGCAAGATGACCAGGAAGAACAGGCACATCCGTGAATTTGCCGTTCACCCTGATCTGCAGCCCCGGGGCTGTGATATCTAGTATTGTTATGAGTCCGTAGTCCGTGTGGGGTCGCAGCCCCTGATCTGGATTGCGGGTGTCATAGTGAACGAAATTTAGAAAAGCGGTTCCCGCTCCTGCGGAGTAACCGCCTGATGCCTTTTCCCAAAAAGCCTCAGGAACGTTTGATTGGCGCAAAACCTCGCGGAGAATAGTGATGCCAATTTCGTCGAGTTGGCGGCCAAACTCAGCGATTTCTAACGGGTAATGCTGTTCCCAATGTTGACGGCTCAGCGCCAGTTTAGTTTGCTGATTGTTTTCTAGGGCTATAAATCCCTCTAGTTCTCCGTACTTTGGGATTTGACGGTAAGGGCTATCTGGTGCGATAAGTCTGTGGCCGAACCGACGAGCGCCGTCGAGGTCTATATTCCTAGGAAGCTTCAGATAGAAGATGCCTAGATCCCAAGCGCGATCAAGGTCCTCCGGGGTGGGAAAAAGTAAGCGCCTCTCATCCGAGATAGAGGCAATTGGTAGCCCCGTGTTCAATGCACCTTCTTGGCTACTCAATGCCATATAAAAAACTCCTGAATTAAAAAGATGGGCGCTGAGTTCACCGGCCGCGTTTGCGCGGCCAGCAGTAAGTTATGGAGAGTTGACCCAAATGGGCGATGACCATGCGCGGTGTTGTACTGTTGCGGGAACATCTGTTGGTCGATCAACGTCTGCTTCGTTGGCCAGAGCTGTGGTCCAGCGACAACTGGGGTTCTCGAACACACGCACGTAGTAGAATGCGATCTGGTCGGAGGAAAAGTCGGGGTCGCTGAAGGTCGCCTGTAGTTCCGAGCTGCCGGCGCCTTTCAATGCGCAGGTTTCGACATCCACCGATGCCGATGTTTTGGGGCATTTGCCATCCTCGCCGGGTTTGCGCTCACCTGAACATGCCACATCCCAGAGCTTCTGCTGCTCTTGGCCATTCTCTACCCAGCCTTTTATAACCTGAATACGATCTAGCGCGGGGGCACGTGGATCTTGGCTCGCCCATACCCAGAAGTTTGGATTATCAAGAATTTTTAAGTCAGAACCCATAGGCACACCATTCGCGTAGGCAAAGGCTACGGCGTCGTCTTTTTCGCCCAGATCTTCGGCGTAGCGTCCGGCAAAGAAGCGGACTTTGATGCGTGATCCGCTGGTGCCAAAGGTTTCGCGATTTCTCATTGCATCGAAGATATCTGCGCGGGTATTAGCTTGCGACCATACGCCGGCGAGCCCGCCTGCGGAGACCTTGCGCACGGCGCCGATGACCACGTGATTCATCTCAAGCGCACGCCTCACTGCAAATCCAAAATCTATACCACTGAACTGTGCTGGGATTTGGCGCGCGGTGTTACCTGGGTCAGACAAGTGGGTGTCGGTTGATCCGATGATGCCGAGTTTATAGGGGTTCTGCATTGTTACGCCATTTTTAGTTGCTTCGCTGCCCATGGCGAGCCCGGTAAGCAGCGCGTTACGCAAGAATGACGGTCCAGACGCACACTGTGTGCCCTGACCGTCGTCGCAGACTGGCCAGGTGTTCTCGAAATCACAGTCTTCATCCGCCATACCCACACCAATCTGGCATTCGGAGTTACCTTTTTGTTGGGTGATTTCGAATAAACGGTCGATGCGCGCCCGCCGCTCAATATCACCCTCGGTGTAGGTGTAGCCGTCTTCGTCGGTGCGGGCAAACGCTTTGCCCCAGGAGAAGTTTGTGTTGTGAGGAATGGTCAACACCTGACAAGGTGCTTGACAGGCGGTATCCAGTTGCGCGAAAAAATCTGCTTGATTGACCACGTCGTTGGAGGAGATTGCATGAGGCGTGACATCAGTGCCACGAAAGATGACATTGCGGTGCAGCATGCCGAAGTTTTCTAACAAAGAGGAGAATTCATAGCCGATTAAGGTGCTGAAGGTGCCGGGGTCGTCGAATGCGTTAGCAGCTTCCTGCACGCGCAACCAGGTTGCTTCTTCTGCTGCAATACACCGGTCCAAGTTACCGTCACACAGTGGGCTGCGAGGTCCAGGCCGATCCCCTGCGGTTTCAAATACTTGTTTGAGCATTGCTTGTTGGTCCAACTCACCTGACCGCATTGCTCGGCATTGCTTGCTGTCGAATTCCGCGCCGGGTCCAATTGTGCAAGGCAAGTGCGTGCTGAAATTTTCAGCATGGTCGGTCAAAGCCACGAAATCCAGAGGGCTATCGAGCTTTGCGACTAGGCCATTTTGCAGTTCCACTTCCTCCCCTCGCGCAAATCTATAGGCGGTATTGGGGCCCAAGCGGTTGCCGCCCGCGTAAGCGTCTGCTGACCAACTTGTGTGTACGTGCAGATCGCCGAACAGTGCGGTCTTCAGCGGGTGGCGTTCAACCGCTTCTCCGGAAGCCTGGGCGGGTGGCGGCGTGGATCGATGATTATCGGGTACCACGTCAGGATCGCTACAAGCGGACAGGACAGTTATAGCGACAAGTGTTAGGACGAAGAGTTTGTTCATTGGTTCCTCGTTGCGTACAAAATTAATGGCACACATTATGTATGATGGGTTGAACTTACCGAATCTATGGGCTTATGTCATGCTCCGAAACCTGAATTTTTCGCTACAATGCTGTTTGGCCAAGCTGCCAGCAACATTGATACTACCTGTGTACGAAAGAGTAATGCACTGATTTTGGGGGCAGACTATGGAGCGCTATCAATTGTACGGAGGAGGGGGCTCTCCCTATTCGCAGAAAATGCGTGCCATCCTGCACTATCGTCGGCTGTCCTTTGATTGGGTCCAGATCACACCCGCTATCCGGTCGCAAATAAAGCACGATGGCCCACCTGTCATCCCTATCCTCAGACTACCCGAAGATCAAAGCCTGCACGTAGACTCGACCCCACTTGCCTTAATGTTGGAAGACCGACATAGCGATCGTTCGATTATCCCAGACGATCCGGCGATGGCTTTCTTGAGTTATCTTGTTGAGGACATGGCTGATGAGTGGGTGACCAAAATGATGTTTCACTACCGCTGGGATTTGGAAATTGATCAACGCTATAGCAGCCGACAGATTATCAGTGACAACTCACCCGGTTTGCGTGGCCGCGACCTGCAAAAAGCAGCAGAAGAAATTCGTCAGCGTCAGGTTGGGCGTATGCCACTTGTGGGTTGTACCAAACAAAATAAACCTATTATCGAAAGCAGTTTTCATGAGCTGCTGGCAATTCTCGATACTTTCGCTACACGGGATGAATTCCTTTTTGGTACGCGGCCTTCTTTGGCAGATTTTGGCTTGTTTGGCCAATTAAAAACTCTTGCGAGCGACCATACCCCTATGTTGATTATGCGAAATACGGTGCCCAGTGTTTATGACTGGGTCCGCCGCCTAGAGGACAGTAGCGGTATTGAAGGAGAGTGGCATGACTTTCCAAACCAGCGAGGTGCTGTAGGAGCATTGTTGAAGTTCTGCGCTCGATACTACCTTCCTTTTCTGCAAGCGAATGCCCATGCCCATGCTGATGGGGCTGATACTCTTTCTGTGGAATTGAATGGAAAAGTCTTTGAACAGCCAACATTTAAGTACCAAATGAAATGTTATGACCGGCTAAGAAAGTTGCTGCAAAACGAACAGTCCGATCCATTGTGTGATTTGCTTAGCGAAACCGGATGTTTGCAGTACCTGGCGTAGCGCTATGAGTCTAACGCTACGAGACATCTTAAAACGTGGTGCCTACTGATTGCACAGCTAATGATTTTGCTACAGACTCAGATTTGAGGTGGGCAATGGATCCTCTGCCGCATATAAGAAGAAGCCTAAAAGGACGGTCGTATAATGAAATTCACATTTGCTTTCTTGTTTTTAGTTTTGCTCATGCCCGGTTGCGCTACAGTGGTTCGGGGAACCACTGAAACGCTGGTAATAGAAACTTCCCCAGCCAATGCGCAGGTTAGTTTATCCAATGGACTCACTTGCTTTAGCCCATGCAGTTTAACCGTTAAGAGGAAGGGACCGCTGGAGGTAACCGTGGAGAAAGAAGGTTACGAAAGCGCGGTCGTCGCGGTTGGCTCTTATGCAGAAACTGGGCTTAAACAAACTGCAGCACATGCAGGAAATTGGCTTTTTGGTGGAGGGGTTATCCCGGTCGGTTTGGGAGTTGATATTGCAACCGGTGCTATGAACAACAGAACACCTAATCCTTTATTTGTAGAGCTTGTTGCTTTATCTGCTGCGGAAGAATCAGTTCAGTAGCGCTCTTCTGCCTGAGTAATGATCTACAAGATCACCCTCACAAATGCTCTCACGATAAAATTGGTCGAGGGACAAGGTTTTTGCGGCGTTTTCGATCAGCTAGTCGATGACACGACTCCTGCTCAGTTCATAAAAGCAGTCTTCTGAGAACGGGCTGTATGCTGGGCAACTTATTTTTTTGTGCCTGAGCCTTGGGAAAATTACTCCTCACCTGCGCAATGCTGTAGAAAAAGGCAAAATCACATTTTTACGCTCCTGCTATTCCTGTATTCTATGGCCTTACTTTGATAAGGAGAGAGAAAGTGCAATTTGATGATGTCCTCCTCGGACGCCGCAGCATTCGCGGTTATAAAGCCGATCCAGTACCCAAAGCACTGATTGAAGAAGTTTTAGCATTGGCAATGCGCTCGCCGTCTTCGATGAATACCCAGCCATGGAATTTTACCGTTGTATCCGGTGAGCCTTTAGATCTTATTCGCGCTGGCAATACCGAACGCAATCTGGCCGGCGTGCCGCATTCTCGTGAGTTTCGTATCGGCGAAGCCTTTGCTGGACAACATCGCGACCGCCAAGTTGGGGTTGCCAAGCAATTGTTCGCGGCAATGGACATTGCACGAGATGATAAAGAAAAGCGCCTAGATTGGGTGCTGCGTGGCTTCCGGCAATTTGACGCTCCGGTGTGTGTGATTATTACTTATGACAAAGAGTTGGCAGGCAGCGATGACACAGCCTTTGACTGTGGTGCTGTAACAACAGCACTAGTTAACGCGGCTTGGTCGCGCGGGCTTGGTGCAGTTATCAATAGCCAAGGCATTATGCAGTCGCCGGTAGTGCGCGAGCATGCACACATTGCTGAAGATCAAGTGATTATGAAGGCTGTTGCATTAGGCTGGCCGGATGATAGCTTTCCTGCAAACGCGGTGATTTCCGAGCGCAAGAGTGTTGCTGAAGCTACTTCGTTCTTAGGATTTGAAGACTAAACCGCACGTAAAGGGTGGCTGTAGAGAGCTGCTGTCACCCTTGTAACGTTAGGCGCTTCAAGCGAATCTTTACCTAGAATAAGGCCTCGCGAGCCACTCCATATTGTATTGCGCAAATGGCATCTACCGCACCCTAGTTCGAATGCCATATACCCAATGCCATATGCCTAATGCTGTTTACCCAAGCCTATATAAAGTAACTCAGCACTTGGCCTAAATTCATTCCAAACCAAAGGACCTGCAAACCTATGACCTCAGTGCCAATCGAATTTGATCCAGCCTATGTTGCGTCTAAAGCTTCAGCAGACCAACATATGTACGCCGAGGAGTTGGCTGCAAAAGATCCAATGAATTCCGTGCTTGAAGATAATCCTGAAATTTACTTTGTACCGCCAAAGCGCAGTAGCGAATGGGGCCAGTGGGAATATAAGGCGGGTTCGTACTATGACACTACAGTTGGCGCCAAACACCCATATTGGAAAGACAAAGACCTGCCCATTGCAACCAAGAATATTCAGCGGCTACGTTCAGATATGTTGACCTGGGGGTACTGCAAAATTGACAGTGCAGTGTCAGCCGAACAGGTTGCTGTTATCCGTCAGCGGGTTCAGGAGCAGGCCGCAGGTGAAAAGCTCGCCGGCATTGCGCAAAAAACTCCAAGTGGGCAGAACATCAACTGTTGTGTGAATAAGGGGCAGTGTTTCGAAGCATTGATGGAGCACCATCCTGATGTGGTGCAGGGTGGTCCATTGGTTGAGCAATTGGTGACCGAAGCCTTGGGAGAAAATTGGATCTGCAATTCTCTGATCGCTTCCATTTCGCTAAAGGGCGGCGTACCGCAGGCGTTACATCAGGATCAGGATATAGCACTGGACTCTAGAAGCCCGTTGACCATTAACGTAATGACTGTGATCACCGACATTGACGAAAATAACGGTGGAACATTGGTCATCCCAGGTAGCCACCGCACTTTGTCTGACGCAGCTAGAGTGCAAGCACCTGTGGGCAAGCTACCTCCGGCGATAAATATGGATGCCAAAGCCGGCACAATAGTCATTACTGACGGCCGCCTATTACACAGCACCGGTATCAACCGCACAGATAGGCCGCGCATAGTTATGCTCAATGGCATGCAACACCCCGTGATTAGACAACAGGAGAACTGGATGTTATCTGTTAGTCCTGAAGTGCTGAATCGCGCAAGCCCAAAGCTGTTGCAACGTATGGGTTATCAGGCAACAAATGCGTCCCAAACTAATGAGGGTCACGGTTTTGGTGCAAGCGGTAAGGTTAATGAACCAGCGGGCGCGATAGTTGACTTTCGCCATGCCGCTGACAACGGCAATTATCTCCGAGTTGGCGAACTTAGCCCTTATTCTAGTGCAGAAAAGCTCAATGCTCCCTACACTTTGCGCGAAGTTGTCACTAAAGCGCGTGCTGGAGGGCACAGTGCGCCAGTAGGTATTGGCGGCACTAAGCTCAATCCTTAGTTGGTAAAATGGTAGCTGCCAGCGCCTAATAACTCGCTGGCGACGATATACGAATTGCCCGTTTGCTTCCGCTGAGGTAAAAGAAATGCGATCCCAGTGAGCGGCAAAATACGCTACTTCCTATCTGGACGGTTGAGAGGTTGATGCCTTTAGTCTTGGGTCATAAAAAATGTACCTACTGCTGCCAGAGTAAGCGTGCTAACAACATCTAATCGGCTGTAAAGAACGGGTTGTTAATTCTTCATTCTGGTCGTGTAACCAAATAGCTACAAATATGTCAGAAGCTTTTTGGTTTGCCTAAACACCCAACGAATAAATTAGAGCTTTACAAAAAGCAAACAAAACCATTAATAAACAAAAATATTGGAAGTAACTTGTGAGATCTGTTACCGTCCCGCGCGCTCTAAATAAAGATAAGAATTATATTAAGTCTGTCCTTTTTCTGTCATTAGCTCTGCTAATCGTCCCATCAGTCACCACTGCAAACGAAACCCCTAGTAACGAAGAACTCTTCGAGATGTTCAAACAAAGCCAAGCGAAAATCGCCGAGCTGGAAAAGAGAACGTTGAACGCTGAAGCCGAAGCTGCTGCTGCAAAAGCTGCGTTGGCCCAAGTTGAATCTACCGCTGCATCTTATGACTCAGGTACTCCAGCGAGTACAAAAGCCTCCTCCGGATTGGTAGGTACTAACGCGAGTTACAGCTACAAAGTCCTCGATCATTCTTTGCGTACTAACGCAAAACAACGTTACCAGCTAGAGGCCATTAGAGATGGCGCACTAGAGCAAAAACTCACCTTTGGTGGGCAAGTAACTGCTCTGATGGACTATCAAACATCTAACTCCAATAGCAAATTTGGCTGGCTGATGCGTCACCCAACTTCGGCCAATCAAATTGGCAAAACTTCTACTGAGGCGGTAGTGCATTCGAGCAACTTGAATGTAACAGCTCGCCTAACCGATAACATAACTGCTTATGCAGAATTGCTTTACAACCCAGAACAAAATTTCGCGTCCGGGTCTACTATCACTGGGTTGCCTAGAAATAATGTAAACATGCGACGTGCATATTTGATGTATGGAAACCTGGCGAATTCGAATTTCTATGCATCGCTCGGAAAAATGGATATTCCATTTGGTTGGAATGACACTGTTAGTCCTTTTACTAACTCTACCAACTGGCATTCATTTGCTGGTTTAGCCTATGGCGCTCTCGTTGGTTATGCTGGAGAAAACCTCCACTTCAGAGCAATGGGAATCCAAGGTGGTGCTCAGTTTAGAAATGCTAATACACCTGTAGCAGATACCAACGTACCGTCTAAGTTAAATAACTTTGCTGTTGACGCAAACTACACCTTTAACTTAGGTGATCAAGGTAGATTGTTGGCTGGCGCGAGCTATCAATATGGTTCTTCGTACTGTCAGGAATACCCTGTTAAACACTTTCGTGGCTGTAAAGACAATGTCGATGCTGTTGCTGCCTACGCAGAATACGTTAACAACAACTTAACCATAATTGCTGAAGTTGCGAAAACACTTGAAGTGTGGCCGGGTACTGCTAATCCGAACTTTCCCGCCTACGCCGAGTTCGAAGCGGAAAAGAACTTAACGTTCACGTTTGGTGGCAAATACGCGGCAAATCTCGGTTTAGAGAACACTGTAGATTTGTCAGCCGAATTTAGTAGATTCCAAGCTGGCGCAAACGGTTCTCCTTGGGAAAAGCAAGATCAATTTGTAGTAGGCGCTTCATACCGCCCAGTTGATAACGTTAAGTTGTTCAGCGAATACATCCACGTTCGTGGTTGGGTGCCTCTTAACTTCCTAAGTGGTGGTAACAGAGACGCTAATAACTTAATGCCTAACGTGCCTGCACTACACGAGTCATGGTCTGAGCAAGATGCTGAAAGCGATAT
>CAJJDH010000043.1 GCA_905182905.1 marine gamma proteobacterium HTCC2089
AGCATCATCTTTGCTCGAGTACTTTTTAACTGTTTCAGGCAAATAGTCCGACCCAAAATTCTTCCCGATATAGTCTCTACAGCCTTCTACCGAATCTGCACTCAAGTTAGTCGAATCAGTACGCATGTAAGTGATATAGCCTGCCTCATAAAGACGCTGGGCCATGGTCATGGTTTTCTTCACAGAGAAGCCCATGCGCGTACTGGCAGCTTGCTGCAACGTTGATGTAATAAACGGTGCATTTGGCTTAGTTTTGGTTGGGCGATCGTCACGCTTTTTGACCACAAACCTCTGCGCAACCATAAGTTCAAGGGCGGCATGAGTCGTCGCACCATCCTGAGGCCGGAAATTTTCACCATTTTGCTTGGTCACCTCAAAACGCAATGCGTCTTCGGAACCATGCCGTGCTAAATCTGCGAATAGATCCCAATATTCTTCCGGAATAAAGGCTCGTATTTCTCGTTCACGCTCAACAATAAGTCTCACGGCTACACTTTGCACACGTCCGGCAGATAACCCTCTAGCTACTTTAGACCAAAGCAGCGGAGACAGCTCAAAACCCACCACTCGATCAAGAAAACGGCGTGCTTGCTGGGCGTGTACCCGGTCCATGTCTATTTCACCGGGGTCGGTAAAAGCACCCTGAATCGCCTTGCGCGTTATTTCATTAAACACAACCCGTCTATAACGGCTTTCGTCACCGCCAATTGTTTCACGAAGGTGCCAAGCAATAGCCTCTCCCTCGCGATCCATATCAGTCGCTAGATAGACCTCAGGTGCGTTTTCAGCGAGTCGGCGTAATTCTTCGACGACTTTTTCTTTACCTGGGAGGATTTCATACTCAGCAGACCACTGCTTATCGGGATTAACCCCCATGCGCCGTACAAGTTGTTCACGCGAACGCTTCTTTTTATAGGCAGCTTTCTTCTCTGGGCTCAATGCTTTGGTTTTTTGAGCCTCTTTAGCCCGCGCTTTGGGGTCAACTGCCTTAGCACCTACCGGCAAATCTCGAATATGTCCTACGCTTGATTTGACAATAAAGTCCTTACCCAAATAACGATTGATCGTTTTTGCTTTAGCTGGGGATTCGACGATTACAAGAGATCTTGCCATATACTTCCAGGTATCAATTAGAACAGCCGCACATTTTCTAATGCTGAATTTTGCCGCTCATAAGGTTAAAAATACTCACTGAACAACCGTTACCAATTATTCAATTAACTTCCGCTGAGATGCGGAAAGTGCGAGTTATAGGCCCAGCCCAGCCCTACTGTCAAGAAATCTCAAACAATAAAATGCAATTCGCTCTCTATTTAGCGCCTCTTTGAGCACAGAATCGGCGTGTTCAGTTATTCCATTTCCCACGGGTGAGATTTCAATAGATCAATGATTTCAATCATAGCTGTATGAATGACATTAAGCGGTTCCGCCGCTGTCGTAGTGATCGAATCGGATGGGTCAGTGCGCTGCTCCCGCCAAAAAGCGCCTAAGCTACGCCCATCAATTGATATACCCAATACGTCTACTGGCATCTGCTGCAACGCCCCATGCAATGAAGCCAATAACTGACTTTGCCGCTGCCAAGCAGCCAAGGTTTGATCGCGCATCTTGGTAAGACTAGCTTCATCTGCAGGCAGCCCCCACCCGTCAATAATAACGGTAACTGGCACCGTTGGATGGGCTGGTATCCGTTGCAGTGTAATAGCACTGAGATGATTAAGACTTTGGCCTAAGGCTAACTGATAGCGCATACACTGAGTCTTGGTGTTGCGCGTTTGACCACCCGCAGTAACCCTCTCATCAGGTGTGGGATCAAGCTTAAACAATCCATCTAGCTGAATAGTAAAACCCAGCTTACGCGCATCAGATCGCAGTGCAGTTAAGCGTTTATCTTTAGCAGTTGGCATTAAATAGAAAAGCGGCCCAGCAGCTAAGATGAAAACACCAATAATAATAATCCAAGACATATTCGAAACTCACTGTTGTTAGGTCACGTCAACGGTTGTATGGTCTGGCAAAGCCGAAAGGAGATTGCAATGTCAGGTTACCAAACCATCGTATTAGCGGTCGATCTTACAGAAGAATCGATCCAAGTTGCGCAGCGCGCACTAGACCTGGCTGGTGAAGATAGCCAGATACACCTCGTGCATGTTATTGAACCTCTCAGCCTTGCCTATGGCGGCGATGTTCCAATGGACATGTCTTCCGTTCAAGAACAGATTCAGGAGCAAGCGAAATCCCACTTAAGTGAGTTTGCCAACCAACTTAGTGTGCCCAAAGACAATCAGCACCTCATATTTGGTCGACCTGAAAGTGAAATTCACAGGGTCGCTGAAGAGTTCAACGCAGATCTCATTGTTGTGGGTAGTCACGGACGCCACGGTCTTGCATTATTACTGGGCTCTACAGCCAACAGCGTACTTCACGGCTCACCCTGTGATGTGCTCGCGGTTAGAGTAAGAGAGACAGAGGTGCAGCTCTAAATTAACTGCAACTTGGGTCTTATCGCTCGGTTAACAAACCCATGTCGGATAACCTGCAAAATTTAGTAGTACTTATGATGTTAAGTTTAGGATTTTTCGGCGCGACAGCTCTACATTTCTCGTTAAAAGCTATAGTGCGCAAGCGAGTGCTGGATTTATTTCTGGCACTACTCATGACCAGTGCCACCGCTCAAGCAGCCCAGCCCGTCGCGGCTGATTTATTCGACCAACGTGCCTCCTATATCTCTGCCGTAGAAAAATATGCGGCAAACAGAACCACTGAAGCAGATCGCTTAGCCAAAAGTTTGCAAGATTATCCGTTGTACCCTTACCTGCAATATCATCGCCTACGAGTTCGACTCAATAACGTCAGCGGCAAACAAATGAGCCAATTTGCTGCAGACCACAGTACTCTACCCGTCAGCCCCCTAATTTTTAACCGCTGGCTAAAACAGCAGGGTGCTAAAAGGCGTTGGAAAACATTTCTCAAATACTATTCTGGCTCTGAAAATTCCGAACTTAAGTGTTACCACCTTCGCGCGCTCTACGCCGTTGGGCGTAAAACTGAAAGCTTAGATCAAACTACTGCGCTTTGGATTTCGCCCAAATCTCAGCCCAAAGCCTGTGATCCTCTTTTTGCCACTTGGCAAAGCACCTCGCGATTTACCCAGGACATTGCGTGGCAACGATTACATCTGGCGATTCAAGGAAATCAGCGCATCCTTGCCCGCTATTTACTGCGTTTCTTCTCTGGGCAAAACAAAAAAGCAGCGGACGCTTATTACCTTGCGCATACCCAACCGACTAAACTCATGGGTCATTCAAGGTTTGCTAAAAACACAGAAAAATACCGTCAGATCATCCAGCACGGGCTCATTAGGCTCAGTAAACGACAACCTGCAAACAGTGCAAGGGCTTGGAAGAAGTACCAAACCACTCACACTTTCAGCACCAGTGCGGCGAGCGCCATAGAAGAAAAAATAATTGTCGCCCTGGCTATGGAGGGTGAATTCCCATCAGAAGAGAACCGTCCAAATATTCAATCACCTTTTGCCATCGACGGCATTGTTGAAGCAGCACTTAAGAATTCTCGCTGGCGTCAGTTGATCTATTGGATCGAGCGCCTAGATCAAGCGGAAAGTTCGAAGTTGCGTTGGCAGTATTGGTTGGCAAGATCTTTAGAGATGACTGGCGAGAACCAGCGCAGCCAAGCGATATTTCAGAGCATTGCTAAAGAGCGCCAATACTACGGTTTTTTAGCCGCCCAAAGAGCCAGCCTACCCGCCCAGCTTAATGCCAATAAGATAACCCCTGAATCCTCAGCCGCCACAAAACAGATTGAGGCACGTGAAGACATTTCGCGTGCGGTGGAACTATTTGCGGTAGGTGACGAGCTAAATGGCCGCCGAGAGTGGTATCAGGCAAAAAGAACAATGAAGCCCAGCGAGCTACAACTGCTTGCCTACGTTGCATTAAAAATGGGCCGCTTGTTTTTGGCAATTCAAACTGCCAACTCGGCTGAGGCATTTGATGACTTAACTTTAAGATTCCCGTTGGCGTTCTCGCCACTATTCAACGCAGCAAGTCATAAAAATAACACGCCAAGTAGCTTGCTTAGAGCAATTACCCGGCAGGAATCTGCTTTTCAATCTAGGGTGACCTCAAGTGCTGGTGCACAGGGCCTCATGCAGCTGATGCCAGCTACAGCCAGCCTTGCAGCTCGGCGAGCAAAACTGCCCAAGGTCCGCTCGGGTGACTTAAAAACGCCTGCAAAGAATATTGCCTTAGGAAGTTATCACCTGACCTGGCTGATTCAGCGCTTTAACGGCCAACGGCCTTTAGCTATTGCCGCCTACAATGCTGGCGAGCATCGAGTCGACCGGTGGATAAAAGATAGCTCAGGCACTCCGATCGACATTTGGATTGAATCAATTCCCTTCAAGGAAACTCGCAATTACGTTAAGAATGTACTGGCTTTCAATGTAGTTTATTCCAACCTTCTTGGAACACCGGTGGATATTCTGCAAGAGTCAGAAAAACTGCTACAACCACGTTGAATTCCGACTGCCCTTTATGATCGACATCTGCGTCAACATCCATAACAAACAACTGCAAGGAGACAGAGAAAATCTTCTCGCTCGAGCCAGCAGCGCAGGCATTGCAGGAATTGTCTTGTGCGCTACAGATTTGCAAATGGTCGAAGCGAATATAGCTCTATGCAATAAAAACGAAACGACAATCCACCCCCAATTGCGCACTACTGCAGGCGTACACCCCCACGACGCGAGCACTTGGAGTGAAGACAGCTCTGCGCGTCTAATACAATTCGCCGGCAACCCATGGGTTTGCGCAATCGGAGAATGCGGCTTGGACTATAATCGAAATTTTTCTACCGAAACTCAGCAGTTAAGGGCCTTCGAAGCGCAGATAGAAGTAGCCCGCGTTGTTAACAAACCGCTCTTCGTCCACGACCGAGATAGTCGCGGAGAGGCGCTAAAACTGCTAACCCGGACTACATTGCCAGCCACCGTCATCCACTGCTTTACAGGCAGTGAAGATGACTTGAGGGGATTTCTAGAAGCAGGTTTCTACATTGGAATAACTGGTTGGATTTGTGACCAAAAGCGCGGAGCAGCATTGCGCGACTTGGTTAAACACATACCGCTAGAGAAATTGCTTATAGAAACCGATGCTCCGTTTTTGAGACCACAAAACGCGCCAATGAGTTTTGCCAGTGACCACGGCATCGCGGCAAAATGGAAGAAGCGTAACGAACCTGCCCTTCTCGCATGGGTCGTGCAAGAGATTGCCAAAAACAGACACGCAAGCGCAGAAGAAATCAGCCACGCTTGCAGCACTAATGCACAGTTACTGTTCGCCTTTCCGACTTAGGCAAAGAGTTCGCCCCGAAAAACCATACCTAGTTTCAAACCGCTACTTACAGTGATCGCGCAACCAAGATTGCAAAGTCTCTATATCAATAGGGGCAGCAAGTTCGCTGTTGTTAGCTTTAAGCACTGGTATTCTTAGACCGTACTCTTCAACCAAGGCATCATCTAAGGCTATATCTACCGTGTTCAAAGTTACACCGCGCATTGCGGGCACCGTAAATAGCATATCCAAAACCTCTTCACACAAAGCGCAGTGATCGGTCATATATAAAGTAAGGCTGCTCATAAGAATTGTCTACGGGCTACTCAAAAGTCGACCAGATGGTGCCATGAGCTTACCAGCAGAGCCAGTTTTCATCATGAAAAACAGCTCATGGTTAGACCCACAGTTATACTTCAACCGCTTAGTCAGGTGTCATTAGAAGGTGAGAAAGGTAAGATCTTCGCATGTACTATGCCTACAGACTTACAGACAGCCCCACACAACATGCCTATCCACTTGCAATAGATGGTCAGGCACAATGGCAACCGGTGCCAGACGCCAAGTTGTCTTTATGGCGTACCGCAATAACTCTACCGGCTGTTCCTGAAAAGCACATAGTGGTGCCTAGTTTCTCGATGCAGGGAGGCAATTACCAATACCAAGTAGCACTAACAGACACCAATACAGGTCTCTCAAGCCGCCTTAACCCGCTGTTAACGTCAACAGAGCAATTGGCGCAATGGCCTGAAAAATACTCTGATTTAAGCACGGTTAGCGATGAAATAGATTGCTGGCACAGCAAAGTAGAGCTCACCAATACCGAGTTTGAGATTACCGTAGAGTCCGAATACCAGCCTCAACATTACCTTTTGGTACTGAGTATTCGCGCACTAGAGCTTGAGTGCCCCTTTAGTGCAATGAAAAGTATTAGCTTAGATCAGCCTGCGGCTTTCAGCCAAATGACAGCTGAAGCAAAATTACGCAACCGTATTTGCTCGCCTACCTCTCTCGCCATGGTGCATACAACTTTGACGGGGCAAACTGCATTTTCAGAAATTGTCGAGCAGTGTTATGACCCTGCAAGCAAAGCCTATGGCAAGTGGCCTCTGGCAATAAAGGCGGCGAATACACTGAACCTTGCCGGTGCTGTTGAATCACTGCCCTCATGGGCTAGCGTTAGCGACATCCTAAATAAAGGGTGGATTGTGGTATGTAGTATCCGCTTTGACAAGAACAGCCTCACAGGAGCTCCTCTAAAGCAATCAGGCGGCCACCTTGTAGTACTTTACGGGATAGACCTGACTGACTCTGAAGAGCCCTCAGTGCTCGTTATGGATCCAGCAGGTAAAACTCAAAGTGAGGTCCCGCGACGCTATAAATTAGCGGAATTTTCCAGGGCGTGGCTAGATTATCGGGGTGGCGGCTATATTTTGAATTTGCAGCAACCCGTTTACTAACCAAGTGATCTAGTAGGTGGACGTATTATTTAGTAAGTTTTGCGCCAGAATTTTTGCCATACAAGCCTTATAACCTCTAAACTTTGCGACTTATAACCTAAGAAACTGCACCAAAGAACCTGCCGATGCTGCAACTCATAAGACATCTTATATTGATCCTCGGATTTACCCTGCTGACACTCGGTCTACTGGCTTGGCAGACCCTGAAGTTTGATCTTTCGGGGCTTTGGTACTTCGCAATAAATGGAGCAATACACCCGATTATTCCGTTAGCATTTGGTATAGCTATTATTCCACCGACCCTGTGGGAAATCCTACTCCACCGCTTTGGAAAACACAGTGGAGAGCACAGTGGAGAGTGATAACGAGGTTTTTCTACGAAGAGTTTTGGCCAAGGATGAATTAGAAATTGTACGACTAATGCGCGATAGCGAAGCTCTACATCAACCCTGGATACAGTCACCTAGTTCCTCCAGACTGTTTAAATTCTATATGCAACGTATTCGCCGAGTAGATCACGAAGGTTTCGCCATTTGCAGGCGCAGTGATGAAAATATTGTCGGCCTAATAAACGTCAACCATATTGTCCGAGGCACCTTCCAGAGTGCTTCATTAGGGTATTATGTAGGTGCATGCTACGAAGGTCATGGGTATATGCGCCAAGGCCTTATACAGCTTATAAAATTCGCTTTTTCAACCATGGGTTTGCATCGCTTGGAAGCTAACATTCAACCGGAAAATCTGCGCTCACAGGCCTTAGTAGAAGCCTGTGGATTTGGCTTTGAAGGCCTATCGAAAGGGTTTTTGTATATCAACGGCAGTTGGCGCGATCATGAACGCTGGTGCATTGTCGACTCACGCAACTCATTAAAACCATAAGTATTATGCAAAAGAAAAAACCAAACGTGGTTGTGCTAGCCGGCGGTTCCTCAATGGAAGCTGAAGTTTCGCGGCAATCTGCAGCCCAAGTGCAACGCGCGCTACAGAACTCCGGCTTTCAAGTTGCCGTTGTAGAACTAGATAAAGACTGCGCTTCGCGATTGCTTAAAATACAACCTGACGTTGTATTCCCAGCTCTCCACGGGCCACCTGGAGAAGATGGTACCGTGCAGGGTTTATTAGAAATCCTCGAGATTTGTTATGTAGGCAGCGATGTTCGCGGTAGTGCTATGGCGATGGATAAGGCTGTGGCAAAAAGCATCTTTAAGCGGCAAGGATTGCCGGTTATTGACGACTACATTGTTGCAGCAGATGCCGATCTGAATGCCACCGCTGGTGAGATAGAACGTCTACTAGGACCCAATGTAGTTATTAAACCCCTAAACCAAGGTTCCGCGTTGGGTGTGCAGTTGTTACCCAATAGTGGCGATATAACGGCTGCTTTGGCACAGTGTTTAGCTTTTGGATCATGTCTAGTGGAACCGTTTATACTTGGCCGCGAGGTCACTGTAGGCATCCTAGAAACACCAAGTGGCAGCAAAGCCCACCCTGTAATTGAAATTTGTACGGCGGCAAATGAATGGTATGACTATCACAACCGCTATACGCCGGGGCAAAGTAACCACATTATGCCGGCGGAAATCTCTGACGAATTGACCGAAAAACTCCAAAACACTGCTCTCATAGCTCACCGAGCATTGGGACTGAGAGACCTCTCAAGGTCTGATTTCATCCTTACCGATGCGGGTCAAGTTGTCCTATTGGAAGTCAATGCGTTGCCGGGTATGACCCCAGTAAGCTTATATCCTGAGGGGGCTGCGGCTATAGGTTACGGTTTTGACGAACTTATAGAACATCTGGTGATGCGGGCATTTGATAGAGGGACAGCACGCGCCTAGCGATTTGCCGTTGCAAGAATAAAGGGGGTCGGGCGTCAGACGTATAGCCTAAGGCGTAAAAAAATCGCCCTGTTTCAAGGTACAGACAAGGGGCCTGGGTTGACCCCTCAAGATCTGCACGATAGTTCGAGCAAAGTCCGGTGGGTTACCCGAAGCAACCCACACAACCTAATTAACTACAGGTCGTACCCACGTTCGTTGTGAGCAACCAAGTCTAAACCTTCTTGCTCGTCTTCTTCATCCACTCTATTTCCTACCAAAACTTCAGTAAGCTTAAGAATCAAGAAAGTCACAATCGCCGTATAAACGATCGCTGAGACAATACCAATCAACTGTATTTGTACCTGTGCGCTGATGCTGATTTCTTCCTGGCCACCGAATACACCCAGTGCATTGCTGGCAAAAACTCCGGTTAAAAGCGTACCTAAGATACCGCCTACCCCGTGAACTGGAAAAACATCTAAAGAGTCATCGATCCTTAATGTTCTCTTTATGTAACCAGTTGCGTAGAAACACACATAACCCGCACAAAGACCAATAATCAACGCACCGCCCGGACCAACAAAGCCAGAAGCAGGCGTGATGGTACCAAGGCCTGCGACCATACCGGTAACAGCGCCAAGTGCAGAGGCCTTACCATATTTGATTCTTTCTAAAAGCATCCAAGTGCACGCGCCAGTAGCAGCGGAGATATGGGTAACCAACATCGCCATTCCTGCATCCCCATTTGCAGCCAATGCACTACCACCGTTGAAACCGAACCAACCTACCCAAAGCAAGCCAGCGCCGGTAATGGTCAAAGTCATATTGTGAGGAGGCATGGCTTGATTTGGGAAGCCTTTACGATTGCCTAGAACCATGGCAGCCACCAGTGCTGCAACACCAGCGGTAATATGTACAACAATACCACCGGCAAAATCCATAACGCCTAGGTCGGATAACCAGCCGCCACCCCATACCCAATGGCAGATCGGTGCATAGACTAAAATCAACCAAGCGGCGCTAAAGATAACAACGGCAGAGAAACGCATACGTTCAGCAAAGCCACCGACGATCAGAGCAGGAGTAATAACTGCAAAAGTCATTTGGAATAAGGCGAATACACTTTCCGGAATAGTACCTGAAGGTGTCTCTTGACCAATTGCACCAAGAAGGAAATTGGACGTACCACCAATAAACCCATTCAACGAGCCACCGTCGCCAAAGGCTAATGAGTAACCTATTACCATCCATAAAATCGACATTACACAGGTAATCGTAAAGCACTGCATAAGCACACTAAGGACGTTCTTTGAACGAACAAGGCCGCCATAAAAGAGTGAAAGACCAGGAATGGTCATCATCAGTACTAGAGCGGTTGCGGTCATAATCCAAGCAGTGTCAGCACCATCAATGCCATCTGCATATGCTGGCAGACTTACAAGTAGTCCGGCCATTAACGCCAAAATTTTCATTTATCTTCCCATCGCTATTTATTAGAAGCTATTTAATAGAAAGCATGGTGAAAACGCCACATAATCGTGCATTTAGTAGGCAAGTTTTCGCTGCAAGGTCACAACAATGAATCGTTGGTCAATTCTTGCACCAATTTAGGGCCTTTATAAATAAAGGATGTGTATATTTGTAACACGCTCGCTCCAGCAGTGAACATTTCACGGGCACTTTCAGGACAACTGACGCCACCTACTCCTACAATTGGCATATCCAGAGGTAATCTAGCTCGAAATTTTCTAACTACTTCGGCGCTTTTACCAGTCAACGGCGCACCACTTAACCCACCCACCTCCTCTGCATGAACATGACCACGCACAGCCGTCCGCGCGAGAGTTGTATTAGTCGCAATAAGACCCTCTAACTCTGACTGCACCAACTGAGTGGAAATGCTCTCTATATCCTCATCGTCTAGATCGGGCGCTACCTTTAACAAAATAGGCACCGCAGCGCGGCCATTGGCCAGGGTCTGTTGGGCTTCCTTGACCCGACCAAGCAATTCCGCCAACGCATCACCATGCTGCAATTGTCTGAGTCCCGGAGTATTCGGCGAAGATAAGTTCAAGGTGAAATAGTCAGCTAAGGAATGCATCCGCCGCATGCCAATTAGGTAGTCTTCGGTGGCGCCCTCTAAAGGGGTATCTTTGTTTTTGCCTAAATTTATACCAACAAGCGTTTTATCCAAGCGCCCACTATTGCGCACACGTTCCAGCCGCCCGGCCATTGCTTCCACGCCTTGATTATTGAACCCCATGCGATTTATCAACGCCGCATGTTCTTTTAACCTAAACAATCTTGGCTTGGGGTTCCCCGGCTGAGGTTTAGGCGTCACGGTACCGACTTCAACAAACCCAAAACCAACTTTCGCAAGCCCAAGTACAGCCTGCGCATCTTTGTCTAAGCCAGCCGCCAGCCCAATAGGATTGCTCAACTCGTGGCCGAGGAAATCCACCTTACGCCCCGATAATGGCTCTATCGGTCCAGGTAACCGCCCAAGGCCAGCCAAACCGCTAATAGCAACATTATGTGCAACTTCCGGAGGTAAGCTGAGGAGAATATTTTGTGCTAATTTCATCATGCCCCTAGTGTAGCGGTTCCGCTGGGCGCGGCCCAATGCAATCGTACAATCTACACAAATAGTCCCACCAGATTTACAGCTACCTTGCCTTGGAAGCTGCACCAGTAAAGCCCACTGAAACGCTTAGATACACTTTTCCAGACAGAAATGGCGTTTCCGTCTGGACCTTCCCACTGTGACCGCTACAATGTGCTTTCGCCAAATATTAGGTCCGATATGAATACCGCAGATAGCCAATCACCCTTTGTCGCCATTGAACTTGCGCGCAGCTATTTAGCTGGCAAAGTAATTGGCCAAGAAGATCTAATCGACCGGCTAATCATGGCGCTTCTATGTGGTGGTCATTTACTAGTTGAAGGCGCACCCGGGTTGGCAAAGACCCGTATAATTAAGGAACTTGCCAGCATCATAGAAGGCGATTTTCAGCGCATTCAATTTACCCCGGATCTACTGCCCAGTGATGTTACTGGCACAGAAATCTACCGCCCTGAAGACGGCACTTTCAATTTTCAGCCCGGTCCTATTTTCCACAACCTGATACTCACAGACGAGATCAATCGCGCCCCAGCGAAGGTGCAATCCGCCTTGCTAGAAGCCATGGGTGAGCGCCAAGTGAGTTTTGGCAGAGAGACTTTTGCCCTCCCTGATTTGTTTATGGTTATGGCAACTCAAAACCCAATTGAACAGGAAGGCACCTATCCGCTACCGGAGGCTCAATTAGATCGCTTCTTGTTGCACGTGCTCGTGGATTACCCCAACAGAGAAGCGGAAACAAAAATTCTCCAGTTAGTGCGCACCGAAACGTCAGAAAATACAGTACCCTCGTCAACACTAATCACCCAACAAAATATCTTCACCGCCAGACAAGAAATGCTTGCCTTGCATATGGCAGAACCGGTTGAGCGTTATATCGTGGAACTTATCCTTGCCACACGTAGCCCTCCTGAGCGCATAAAACCATGGTTAGAATTTGGCGCAAGCCCGCGAGGCACTATTGGCCTTGATATGTGCAGTCGCGCATTAGCTTGGTTACAAAATAGAGATTTTGTAACACCTGAAGATGTGCAAAATGTTGCCCACGATGTGCTTCGGCACAGGTTGATTTTGTCCTTTGACGCCGATGCTCAGGGCATTACAACAGATCAGGTTATTGATGAACTAATCGCCCTTGTCCCCGTACCCTAACTTAAATGTCTAAAAGTTCGCGCTCACAATCCAGACAGCACGCTGACACCTTGAAAGAAGCAGATGTTATTCAAGGCGCATATATTTCGCTGCCCCAGTTACTAGCCTTACGGCACAAAAGCGTCCGCATAAATCAGGCGCAATCTACCAAGGTCATGGGTAGCCAATCGGGGATTAAGCTATCAAAGGTTAAGGGCCGCGGCATAGACTTCGCGGAGGTTCGCGCCTATCAACCGGGTGACGATATACGCGCTATTGATTGGCGGGTGACTGCGCGTAAAAACAAACCACATACTAAAATCTTTCGCGAAGAGCGCGAGCGCCCAGCTCTGATTTATGTTGACCAAAGCCAACACATGTTCTTTGGCTCAACGCAGCGGCTAAAATCTGTTGCAGCCGCTGAGCTCGCTGGGCGAATTGCTTGGCAGACTCTCGCCGCCGGCGACCGTATTGGCGGCATAGTTATAGGCAATGAGGAACAAACACTTTTCCGCCCTTTCCGCACTACACGCGCCGTGGGACGACTACTTAATCAAATCGCTAGCGCCAATCAAACTCTAACGAGATCAGCTTTCATCGACACTCAGGAAAGCAAATTCTCGGGACTAGAGCAGCTACGAAGATTGACCCAAAGTAACTACAGAATTTTCATCATCAGCGACTTTAGTGGTGATATTGAGAGTTGGTCAGAGCAAATAAAGCAGTTGGCTCGACATAACCATGTCACACTTTTACATATACAAGACCCGTTAGACAAAGAACTGCCTCCAGCAGACCACTATGTTATTACTGATGGTAATGAAAGACTGCAGTTCTATTCAGGCAAGGAAAATTTGCGCAAAAAATATGCCAACGAATTTGCACAACGCTGGGACAGACTCCAGGAGTTATGCCGTCACGAGTCATTGGCCTATGCGACCCTGAGTACGGAAGATCCCAACTGGGATCATTTAAGTTGGGTTTGAATGAATAACGATCCATTAGCTCAGCTGCGCGACATTCGCCTACCCGTAGAACCAGACTGGTGGCCACCGGCTTTTGGTTGGTGGATTGTGGCTGCCTTGACGCTAATCGGATTAATTGCTGTAGCGCGTTTATTTATCGATGCCTACAAAGCCCGCCGCCCAATCAGAGCAGCGCAAACATTGATGCAAAACCTGATCGACGAGCACAGCCATGGCACGGTAACTGACTTAGATTTTGCGCATCACAGTAACGCGCTACTCAAACGCTTATTAGTTGTGGCGTTAGACATAGGCCCTTTGGCCAAAACCTCCAACACCCAATGGCTGCAAGCCCTAGATATAATTTCTAAAAGCAATGACTTCACCAACGGCACTGGACAGATTCTTGGCTTACAAAGATTTGATCCAAGTAGTACCCCAAACATCACCGATCTAAAGCAATTATTACTTAAGCTAATCGCCTGCGCTCATCCGACAAAAACCAAACAAGTTTTACTGCAATCATTGTTGCAACAACCTAGCCCAAAGCAAAAGAGCGAGGCAAACCATGATTGAATGGTTATGGCCATGGGCATTTTGGACGCTACCCTTACCCATATTGGTAAGACTACTAATTCCGCAACAGCAAAAGGCGGAAGCCGCCCTTACCGTACCAAGCTTAGGAGATTTTTCGAGCGTCACCACTGGCGGTTCTGGTGAGCCTGTGCGTCGAATATGGAAGATTATACTTCTAGGCATGGCGTGGGTTTTTCTAGTCAGTGCATCTGCTCGACCGCAACTCACTGGCGACCCGGTGGCACTACCCGCCTCTGGCCGAGATCTAATGTTGGCTGTAGACATCTCCGGCAGTATGGGTACTGAGGACATGCAGGTCCAAGGGGATTATGTCGATCGGCTATCAATTGTCAAAGCGGTTATTGCAAAGTTTGTCGAGGCACGCAACGGCGATCGTATAGGCTTAGTTTTATTTGGCACTAACGCTTATCTTCAAGCGCCTCTAACTTTTGACCTAAAGAGCGTTAACCGACTTCTTATTGAGGCGCCAGTGGGCATTGCCGGAGGCAAAACTGCAATTGGTGATGCAATCGGCTTGGCAGTAAAACGCCTACGCAAGCGACCCAATGAAGAAAAAGTACTTATTCTACTTACAGACGGCGCGAATAATGTCGGAGAAGTTGAGCCTAAAGTTGCAGCAGAACTGGCTGCAAGAGACGGTATCAAAATCTACACAGTAGGCGTAGGCGCAGACGAAATGCGCATGCCTGGAATTTTTGGCACTCTCGGAGGCAGAGTTACCAACCCTTCCGCAGACCTAGATGAAGACACGTTAGAGGGTATTGCCCGAGCCACAGGCGGAAGGTATTTCCGCGCAAGAGACCCTCAGGCACTCATTCAGATCTATGCAATAATCGACGAATTAGAACCGGTGGAGCAAGAATCCGAGGTGTACAGACCAGTACAAGCGCTATTTTACTGGCCGTTAGGACTGAGCATACTACTGCTAAGTTTACTATTATCTTTAGAGTTAGCCATTGGACGGGAGGCATCGAATGCTCGATGATTTCCAGTTTCTACGTCCTCTTTGCCTACTCGCACTTATCCCGTTAGCAGCACTGGTACATTTTTGGGTGAAGAAAACCCGTGGTCGCTCAAAATGGCTAAGCGCAATAAATGGCGACCTACTCTCGGTACTTATAGAAGACGGCGCAAAAGGCTCGGGCAAGTGGCTTAAATCCGCAGTACTTTGCTCTCTAACAATAGGAATTATTGGCTTAGCAGGCCCTACTTGGGAAAAACTACCGCAAAATGTAGAACAAAAAAATGATGCCTTAGTAATCATTTTAGATCTTTCGTTGTCCATGTTAAGCGAAGACATAAAACCCTCCCGAGTGATCAAAGCAAAACAGAAAGTCATCGACATCTTACGCTTAAGAAATGAGGGCCTAACCGGTTTAATTGCCTTCGCTGGAGACGCTCACAGCGTTGTGCCGCTAACCGATGACAATGCCACAATAGAAAATCTATTGGTCGCCCTAGGCCCAACAATGATGCCAGTCTTTGGCAGCAAGCCTGGCCACGCTATGACGTTAGCCGTTGAGCTCTTTGCTAACGCGGGCATGCAAGAAGGACGAGTGCTCATATTAAGTGACGGAATAGCGGACATTGACTCTGTTACCAAATTTCGCAATTCGGCATTTCCAATCTCTGTTATTGGCGTCGGCACTCCCCAGGGTGCGCCTATTCCAATAGATCTACCCGGAGAAGCCCGGCGCTACATAAAAGATACCAACAACCAACGACTCATCGTGCGACTTGAAGAAGATAATCTGGCCCAGGTTGCGAACCAGAGTTTTGGTCGTTATGCCCGAATGAGCATTAGTGAACAGGACATATCTAGCGCCTTGTCTACTTCCCTACCAACAGAAGACGCCTCAATTAAAGTGGAGCGAGAATTTGACACTTGGGCGGACCAAGGACATTGGGCTGCGCTAATATTGCTACCGCTGCTGTTACTTGGCTTTAGACGCGGACTCCTAGCCTGCTTCCCATTAACCCTAGCACTCCAAGCTATATTGCTACAGTCCATGCCGCTGCCTAGCATTGCTCAAGCTCAACCCTCTATCGATGAGAGTTCCACCTGGAGCGCGACTGAGCAGCTAGCCGATATATGGCGAAGTGCCTGGCTGCGAGATGATCAGCGTGGCTATCAGGCTCTAGCTAACGGGAACCCGGCTAGGGCAGCGAACCTTTTTCTAGACCCCAAGTGGAAAGCGGCAGCTCAGTACAAAAATGGCAACTGGCAAAGTGCGTTAAACGGTTTTAGCACTAGAGACAATAATCCCACAAACAAAAGCCGGTTTAATGCCGCCTACAACAAAGGCAATTCGCTAGCCCATCTCGGGCAATATGATAATGCTATTGCAGCTTATAACGAGGCTTTAGCAATAGATCCTAATGACGAAGATGCTGTGTTTAACAAAGGCTTGGTAGAACAACTCAAAGAGCAGCAGCAACAACAAGAACAGGACAAAGACAAAGAAGGCGAAGAGCAGCAGCAGGATCAAGAAGGCCAAGACCCCAGCGACAGCTCACAAAATGACCAAGAACAGGAGCAAGAGTCTTCTGATCAACAACAAGACAACGATCAAGAGAATTCGGATCAACCCTCGGAAGAAGAACAGCCGGAACAAGAGTCTGAGAGCGAACAGAAAGACGAAGAAAGCCTTGCCAATAGAGATGAAAAACAGGAAGCCTTAGAGCAGTGGTTACGCCGGGTGCCGGATAATCCCGGGGGCTTATTGAAGCGCAAATTTCAATATGAAACCAAACAGCGACTGCGCCAAGGGGACTACAGTAATCAGCAAGGTGAAGAGATATGGTAAAACATCTAACCCACCTCATTTTAGCAATCATGCTGGCAATACCGACTAGCGCGATCCAAGCGCAAGTCATCAGCTTACTTTCGAGTGAGGCTATCGAAGAACTAGAGTCCGTTAGGTTAGCCATTCGTCATGTGGGCACAAGACAAAGCGAGTCGTTGGATCTTTCCGTCTTAAACAAAGACTTCCATGTTATGGGCACCAACACCAGTAGCCAATACCAATACGTAAATGGTCAAGCTGAAAGCTGGGTAGACTACCAAATAACGCTACAACCCAAACGAGCCGGCAACTTAATCATTCCGCCGATCAAAGTTGGCAATGAACGCACTAAAGCCATGCAGCTGGAAGTGCGTAAGCTCACAGATAGCGCACGCGCAAAAATAAATGCGCTGATCTTTTACGAACAAGAATTCTCTAACGATGAGGTTTACGTTCAAAGCCAGCTACTTATGACAAGAAAATTGTATTACTTAGATGGAGTACAACTCTACGGTGGTCAACCAGGCGCGCCAGAGGTTGATGACGCATTGGTCGTCACGCTGGGCGAGAATAAGAACACCTCAGAGGTAAGGAACGGCAAATCTTACGGCGTCATCGAACAACGTTATGCGATATTCCCACAAAGTAGCGGCGAACTACTGGTGCCGCCCATCCAGCTCTCGGCCAGTGTTCGCTTGATCGACAGAGGTAGGGCTTCGCGCAAAGCTGTGCGAGTGAGCACTCAGAGCCAACAAATCAACGTACTGCCTATACCTCAAGATTTTCCGAAGGATCAGCCCTGGCTACCCGCTCTAGACTTAACCCTCGAACAAAAGATTGGCACAGGCCCAGCGCAAATAATGGCTGTTGGAGAAAATTTCAGTCGAGTAGTAGAACTTAATGTCTACGGTAATACTGGAGCGGTAGCCCCCCCTCTGCTTGGTGAACTAGACGAAAGGATCTTCAAACAGTACCCAGAACCGGCAACGATAGAAGACGACATTAATGGTTCAACGACAGTGGGTATACGCAGTGAGACTACCGACATCGTTGCGGTACAACCCGGAACTCACGTTATACCTGGTATCGAAATTTATTGGTGGGACACCCAGGCAAAAGAAGTAAAACAAACGAAGATTGAAACGGTAGTGCTAACAGTTGAAGGCCAACCACTTGCGGAAATTACACAAATCAACCCAGTCACTCAGGCTCCACCAGTAATAAAAGAATTTCAAACACCAGTGATGCGGCGGACTTTAGATTACCGCGATAACCTTGGTGCAATATTATTAGGGCTCGTATTTCTTGTCGTACTTTGGCGGCTAATTTTGTGGTTCTATCAGACCTCAGCATCATCGACTCAAAGTAGCCAACTGCGCAAAGCGAAAAATGCCTATATCGTGACGCTCAGAAGCGAAGACTTAGACCTCATTCGCGCGAGCCTGCTGCAATACCTAGCTTTGTACTTCAATACGTCTTCAGGCGAAAGCTGGCATAAGTTTATGCAAAGTTCACCAGCGGCACGTGCCTATGGTAGCGCACTAGATGCGGCCAAATATTCTGTTGCTAATACACAAACTCACTGGAATAAAGAGTTGCAGGAGCTAGGGGGGCAAGCTATCGAACAACTCGACGGAGATAAGACAGACCAAAGCGGCCATCTACCAGCATTATTTGCTCAGTATTAGCCGCCCTATCCCAACTCTAGTCTGATACACATAGCTCAAACCGTTGCTCCTGCATAGTAGGGAAGAGCTTAGGCCAAACTCTTAGAGACGATCTCATATAGGTCTTTAGAAAGATTTTCTCTCCGCGACAAATTTTCCAGAACGCCACGCATAAGCCCCTGACGCTTACTGTCATAACGCCCAAATCTTGCTAAAGGCGTAGCTAAACGTGAGGCGATTTGCGGATTCAGTTCATCTAATCTTGCAACAGCCCGACCCATAAAATCATACCCTGATCCATCTAAAGCATGAAACCGGCGGTTATTCAGCATGGCGAACACGCCATAAACGGAGCGCGCACGGTTCGGGTTTTTCAAGTCAAAACTTGGATGGCTTGCCAATTTATTCAGCGCATCAATATCATAAAGCGGACTTTGCGCCTGTAGATTAAACCAGAGGTCAATCACTAACGCTTGATCTTGCCATTGCTGGAAAAAGTGCTCGAGAATGTCGTTTCTAAAATCGCTGGTTAACAAAGGGTTACGGGTGATAATACCGAGTGCAGACCGGCGATCAGATAAGTTATCGGCGCTGAAATAGCGCTCGCTCAAAGCTTTTTCTAACGCATTGCCTGATAAAGTTCTAGCATGTAGTGCGAAAGCCACGCTATAAAGTCCACGCTGTGCCATTCCCGATGCTGTAGGTGCATACGCACCAGTTGGCTTATAGCGTTCGCAAAGTTGCGCCCAGACATCACTATGCTGGGCAGCGGCTGCATCAAGCGCCGCTTCCCTTGCATCAAGTAGAGAATCCACCTCAAACCCAGAAATTTGTTCAAACAAATAGTTTTCGTTTGGCACCAAGAGCATGGTGCCAGCGAACAATTGATCCTCAGCATCAGTAAGATCTATTGCCGCCTTAGCGACTTGAGCGAAGGTTTGAATTGGATCTGCACCGACTAAGGTTTGTCTATCATCAAAGTGCTTAACCCAAAGGGTCTGCAATGCGTCCCATCGTACAAAGCCGTCGCGATCGTTTTCGACCAAAAAGGCAAGTTCACTATCCGAGCGTTCGTGGCTCACTTTCACCGGCGCGGAAAATTCCCGGAGAAAACTCACGACAGGCTTTGCGTCATCAGTATTGAGTTTAGAGAATTTTATTTCCGTAGTTTCTTCTCTTATCTCGAGCAGCAAAGATTGGCCTGCATCTCGCACTTGAAAAGCTGCAGCGCTTTCAATAGCTAAACCTGCTAAATCAATACTATCGCCACTGGCGCCAACTAGCCCCATCAAAATAGGCATGTGAAACGGCTTTTTACCAACCTGACTTGGGGTATCTGGGCAACTTTGCTGAATGGATAGTGTTAGCTGTCCGTCAATAAAGTCTTCCTTCACCGATAAATGCGGCGTACCCGCTTGCTCATACCAGCGCTTAAATTGGGTCAAATCGATATTACCCACTTCTGACATAGCTTGAGCGAAGTCGTCAGTTGTCGCAGCAGTACCATCATGACGATCAAAATATACATCCGTAGCTTTTCTGAAGTTCTCCTCACCCAGAAGAGTTTGATACATGCGCACTACTTCAGCACCTTTCTCGTAGATGGTTACCGTATAGAAATTGGAAATCTCCAAATAGCTACTTGGTCTTACAGGGTGCGCCAAGGGACTCGCATCTTCCGCAAATTGGATAGCACGCATAACGCCAACGTCTTCGATCCGTTTTACAGCGCGAGAATTCATATCGCTGGAGAACTCAGCATCACGAAAAACCGTAAAGCCCTCTTTCAAACTGAGTTGAAACCAATCTCGGCAAGTAACACGGTTACCAGACCAGTTATGGAAGTACTCGTGAGCTACAACAGCTTCAACCCGCTCATAGGTCTCATCGGTAGCTGTATCAGGCGAAGCCAAAACACACGAAGTGTTAAATACGTTTAGGCCTTTATTTTCCATTGCGCCCATATTGAAATCTTCAACAGCAACAATCATAAAAATATCTAAATCGTACTCGCGCCCAAAACGCTCCTCGTCCCATTTCATTGAGCGTTTGAGAACATCCATCGCGTAATCACACTGTTCGATATTGTGCGGCTCGGAAAAAATTTGTAGCGTGACTTTTCGACCACTACAGGTAACAAACTCGTCCTCTAGTACAGCTAGGTCGCCGGCAACTAAGGCGAATAAGTAACTGGGTTTAGGAAAAGGGTCTTCCCAAGTCACCTGACTACGCCCGTCAGCCGTTTTTGACGCAGCGATCAAATTACCGTTAGAAAGCAAATTTGGATAACGCTCACCATCAGCAATGATGGTTGTAGTGAATTTAGATAACACATCGGGGCGATCTTGATAGTAGGTGATCTTACGAAAGCCCTCAGCCTCACACTGTGTACAATACATCCCACCGGATCTGTAAAGACCCTCTAGAGCGGTGTTTTCCTCGGGGCAAATCTTCGTCACGATCTGAATTTGGTGCGCTTCATCAAGCCCTAGTAGAGTCAACGATTCGCTATCTTTAAGAAACTCGTTGCTACCCAACTCACGACCATCAACCATGACCGAAACTAGCTCTAGGTCTTCACCAGCAAGTTCGAGACTGCTACCACCGTCAGTTTGCCGCACAACAGACAAGTTTGAAGTAACTTGCGTTTCACCATCGCGTATATCAAAAAACAGCTCGGTCTTCTTCGTTGTATAGGCTGGCGCTTGATAATCAGCTAGCTGAATCGCTTTGGGTTGTCCGTCTTTCATTATTCGTTCCTAAAATTTTTTTGTTCTAAAACCTTAAACTAATGTTCTAACTCTACGTGCTAAGTCTACGTGCTAACTCTACGTACTAACTCTAAGTACTATCGCGACAGTCCAACCAACCGTTACTAAAAAAGGTTTAACTGATCACTGGCTTTCAATTTTGCTACATCAATAGCCGCTCCAAACTCGACCTCTACAGCCATGCCAACATGGGCCGCTACATTAAATGCTCCCTGACTAAGCAACAAGTACTGACCCTTAATCCCAAGCAAATTATCCAACAATTCAGAGTGAGTTTCGTTTACTGCTAAACGTTGGGCTGGTGCGTGAGATTGAATTGGGTAGGTCAACTTATAATCCTGCATATCGTCAACCCACGCTGTGCCAACTGGTAATTTTATACTGGCTTGCAATTGCTCAGCCAACCGCAGCAAATCTAGAGTGTGCGGTGTGCTAGAGACCATGCGCCGCCAATTGGTCTTATCGCTAACCTTGCTTTTAATTTCCACCTCTAGCAAGCCAGCATCACGCCGAGTAGGCGCGTGGGCTATCACCATCCCCTGTACAGCGCCCTGACTTAACCAACGATAGAAATTTCGATTTTGTCTAGTAATGCCAACTTTGGGGCCACTACTATTAGCCAAGTAAACCACATGGGGCTGCATGCAGTAAGATTCACCCCACTGTGGCTCTCGACACGTGCCTTGGGCAAAGTGACAACGTTCAGGACTGACAAAGCAGCGGTCGCAACGTGCTAAGGTAAAAAAGCAATTTTTGCAGTAGCCCCCGCCCTCGAGCCGGTTTACTGATTTTTTGCAGTTCCCACAAGTGCGCTCACTGAGAAATTTCATCCGGATTGAGTTCCCTATCTCAGCGGATAATGAAATTCTTTGTGCATCTAAAACCATAGCGTATTCCACGGCAGCAATATCACCTGCAACTTCGAACTTGGTTACGCGATTGGTGGTTTGCGCAGAAGAATCCTCAGGCATATCTAATACCAAGGGCTGTAATCTGCCGGATACCACAGAGGTGCTCAACATGGGTTAGAATAGCCTTTTAAAATTTCGCACAAGTTGAATTTTGCCATAGCTGGTTGGCAAGGCGCAGCTAAAGTTAGACGATAAGTAGTTAGACGATAAGTCGTTAGGCGATAAGTCGCGGACGGCTTTTTGCAGAGTCCAAATGGCTAAAACATGTTACGAGAGCGCATATGCAAGCAGTAGATAAAGAAGTACTCGGTCAAATCCTCAAGTGGCTAGAAAACGGCCAACCTTGTTGGCTTGCTACCGTTGTGCAAACCTGGGGTTCTTCACCGCGCCCGGTCGGTTCAGTGTTGGCCTGCAATGCCAATGGACACATTGTCGGTTCGTTATCAGGCGGTTGTGTAGAAGACGATCTGCTTGAAAAAATAACTGCTGGCGAACTTGCCGCGAACGCGGCTCAGTTCTTCCAATACGGTATTACTGCGGAAGAAACGGAAAAACTCGGACTACCCTGCGGCGGCCACTTGTACATTGTAGTAGAACCGCAAAAACCCACCGCTGAAAGCATTCAACACTTCACACAATTAAACGATGCCCTAGACCAACGGCAATGCGCGCGCCGAATAGTTAATCTGCAGGAGCAGACCACTCAAATAGAACTCAATAGTAGTTTCAAAGATCTGCACTGGGATGACGCGAAACAACAGCTGGACCATACATTCGGGCCTCGGCAACAGTTGTTTATTATTGGCGCCGGAATGGTCAGCCAATACTTGGCAGATATGGCGAAAAATCTAGACTACGAAATTACTGTATGTGACCCCAGAGAAGACCTGCTTACCTCATTCAATATTGATGGTGTTAGAAAGATCTGCGATATGCCAGACGATGCTATCCGCCTGCACGCAAGAGATGCAGCAACCGCTATTGTCGCCCTCACCCACGACCCTAGAATTGACGATATGGGTTTGATGGAAGCATTAACAACAGATGCCTTCTACATTGGCGCAATGGGATCTACGCGCTCTTCTGCCAGTCGACGAGAACGCTTATTGACGTTAGATATAGCGCCGCAAGACATAGAAAAACTCTATGCTCCTATAGGCCTACCCATTGGCAGCAAGACACCGCCAGAAATTGCAATCGCAATATTGGCTGAGATCACAGCAGTGAAGAAAAATCGCCGAGACAATGCACTGCAAAAAGTGACAGAACTAAGCGCCGCAAGCGCGTAAACAGAACATTACTTTGTCCGCCGCCTACCAAATTCTGAAAAATGCCCAAGTTGGTGCGGTTATTCTAGGCGCTGGTTTTGGCCGTCGTTTTGGCTCAGATAAGCGCGTCGCCGCCTTGGGCAACACCACAGTTGCGGCCCAGACTGTAAGACACTATTGCGAAGTTTTTGCGCGCCTCAAAGTCGTACTCAAGACCGAAGACACTGCGTTAGCAGAACTTCTTGGACAACACGCTGAGATCATCTTCACGGATCAATCTCATCTAGGTATGGGTCACTCTTTAGCCGCAGGTTTTGCCAACTTGGACTGGCAATGGGCATTTGTAGGGTTGCTAGATATGCCGTTTTTGCGGCCCGCCTCGCTAGAAAAAGTAGCGCTCACAGCTCTCAACACCCAGCAAAAAATTATCAGACCGGTTTTTACGCCTCAGCAGACCAACCAGGATGCCACTACCCTTCAAGGCCATCCAATAGGTCTACACAGCAGCTTGTTTGCTCAAGTTAGGCAATCTAGTGGCGACAAAGGAGCGCGGTGGCTACTGCAAGAAAATCAATCTGCTATTACTGATGTCAGCATCGACGACCCAGGCATTATTATGGATGTCGACCAGCCCAAAGATCTATTACAACAATCTTAAACCGTGCGCTGTCCACCTAGGCGGCTGGCCCAATCCAACTTGCTGCGGCAGGCCTGATAAAAACTATGGTCAGATGGGTAAAGTAAACGCAATGCACTAGGATACTTACGAATGATAATTTCATCCCCAATCTTAAAGGGCACGTGGACTTGTGAGTCACAGCTAACCTGAGGTTCTGCGTCCGCAACACTTAGCAAGCGTAACTTCAACGTACCATTACCGGGTACAACCAATGGCCTAGAGGTCAGCGTGTGCGGGAACATTGGGACAATTACAATGGCGTCCAAGCCTGGGTGCATTATAGGTCCACCGGCTGACAACGCGTAGGCCGTAGAACCCGTAGGCGTAGCCACGATAAGCCCATCCGATCGTTGGTCATAAACAAATTCGTCGTCCAGCCACAAATCAAACTCCATCATACGGGTGGTTCCGCCAGGATTGATCACTACATCATTTAGCGCCGTTTGACTGGCAATGATTTCGCCATCTCTGTGTACGGCTGCTTCTAGCAAAAAGTGTTCTTCGACACTGTACTGGCCCTGCAAAATTTCATTCAATTTAACATCGATTTGTTCAGGAGAAATGGCTGCAAGGAAACCAAGGCCACCCCTGTTTACACCGACTACGGGCACTTGAGACGAAGCTAATTCGCGGCCAAAGCCAAGTAAACTGCCGTCGCCACCAATAACTACAACCAAATCTGCCACGGTGCCTAAATCCGCTTCCGCGCACATCTGGCGTGAAGTCCCGCTCGCTTGGCTAGACTCGCTCAACAGTTTCAACGTTTTCTCGCCAAAAACCACATCAATACCTAAACCTAATAGGCAGTTTTCCGTTGCCACAACGCTGTCTATAACACTGGTGCCGTGCCGACGCGCAACAATCGCAACGGTTTTGAATCTCTCAGTCATTTATAGTTCTCTTAATTACCCAAGTCTAAGTTTCAGCGCAGCCTATTATAAGGACACAATTTTGCCACACCCTACACAGCAAGCAGGCGGCGGACAATGGCTTGAATTTATTCTTGAACAATGCTCAGAACAACAGTTGCAAATTTGTCCGATGTCACTAGGCTGTGTGAAACTATAGCTAGCACGCTCAATTATGAAAAGCGCACCAGAAATATATGACTTTGGGGAACGTTTCCAACAAGTCATCGCGAACTCTAAGAAAGGCAAACTTAAGTCTATTTCCGGACCAGGTGATATTTGGCCAATAATGCGTGAAGAAGCAGAGGCAAAGGCGCAGAGCGAACCCATTCTCGGCAGCTACTTTCACGCAACTATTTTGAATCACAAAAGTTTCGGTGACGCTTTGAGTTTCCGTCTGGCGAGTAAGTTAGATAACCCAATGCTACCCACCATGCTGATTCGAGATGTCATCAGCGAGGCTATGGAGGGCGACCCTGAAGTGCTCAGAGCATCAGAAATTGACATACTTGCAACCTATGCTCGCGACCCTGCGTGTGACGATCTTTCCAGCGCTTTCCTATTCTTCAAGGGTTTTCATGCTTTGCAGACCCACAGAATTGCGCATTGGCTTTGGCAGCAAGGTAGACAAACCTTGGCGCAGTTTTTTCAAAATCAAATTAGCGTCACGTTAGGCGTGGACATACACCCTGCCGCGCAAATTGGATCAGGAATTATGTTCGACCATGCCACCGGTATCGTCATTGGTGAAACTGCTGTTGTTGAAGATGATGTTTCAATATTGCATTCGGTAACATTAGGCGGCACAGGCAAGAGTTCCGGCGATCGCCACCCCAAAATACGCCGTGGTGTCTTACTTTCTGCAGGCTGTAAGATTATTGGCAATATAGAAATTGGTATTAATGCCAAAGTCGGCGCAGGCAGCGTTGTCTTGAACAATGTTCCAGCCAATGTTTCGGTAGCCGGGGTGCCGGCGAAAATTATCGGTGACCCGCATGACCAAGTACCTGCTCACGATATGGATCAAAACTTAGGGGTAGACCCCAAACAGATTTAATCTAGCTACCAAATCGATCTTTGGCCCGAGTAATTACCTTCGCGATTGTGTCCTCACTTTGCGCACCAGGAAGCAAAAACCTACCACCTAGCCAATAGCCAGGCACCCCTGCTATGTC
>CAJJDH010000044.1 GCA_905182905.1 marine gamma proteobacterium HTCC2089
GATTGATCTTGCTGCAATCCTTCGATCTTCAAACGCAGATCTTATCCTAACGATTGGCGGTGGCACTTGCCTTGATACGGTTAAAATGGCGTTGGTTTGCCTTGCAGAAAACATCACAAAAGCGGAAGGATTAGAAGCCTTTGCCATTCGCGTGAACAAGGAGGGCGAGCGAGAAACACCATTCATAAAGTCGCCGCCAATTCGTCAAATCGCAGCGCCAACCACCTTATCCGGCGCGGAATTCAGCGACCTTTCTGGCTGTGTGGATACAAAGACCCAGGTAAAACAATTATTCTCTAGCTCTGAAATTGGCCCTGCCGCAGTTATCCTAGACCCGGAGATTACCGTCCACACACCTGAAGACTTATGGCTATCAACTGGTGTTCGAGCCTTAGACCATGCCGTAGAAACACTAAGTTCTTCTGAGGCGATGCCGATTGCTGATGCTGGTGCACTGCACGCGATTCGCTTGTTAAGTGAGTCATTACCCGTCAACAAAGCCAATCCTTACGATCTTGATAAGCGGTTAGATAGTCAGATGGCAATAGCGCTGGCATGCATGGGCTTAAATCGAGTCGCTTATGGCGCAAGCCATGGCATTGGTCACCAGTTAGGCGCGGTGGCTGGCGTGCCACATGGTTACACCAGTTGCATATTATTGCCCCATGTAATGGCCTTTAATCAACGCGCGACGGCTTCAAAACAGAAGCTAATCAGTGAGGCGTTTGGACAGACCGATACACCTGCTAATGTATTAATGGCTAACCTAATCGAATCCCTGGGTATGCCAACCCGATTGAGAGATGTCGGAGTTACTCAAGATCACTATCAAGCCATCGCCGAAGGCAGTTTGAAAAATGCCTGGGTGAGAGCAAACCCAGTGCCCATTCACACCGTTGATCAAGTGATTCAGATTTTGAATGCAGCCTACTAGAGCGACGATCTTATGAATGCAGACAGTTTTGAATGGCAGGTGCCGAGCGAGTTTAACTTCGCGGTGGATGTGGTGGACGCCTGGGCAAAGGATGAAACGCGCATCGCTTTGCTGGCGGTGAATGACACTGGGAATGAGAAAACCTATACCTTTGCCGATATTTCTCATGCATCCAAACAACTTGCTAACTTGCTTCAACGAAAAGGATTGAAGCAAGGTGATAGAGTCATGGTCATGTTACCACGCATTGCTGAATGGCAAATTGTCATGACCGCCGTCATGCGTTTGGGAGCTGTCCCCATTCCTTGTATCACCATGCTCACGGCGAAAGATATTGAGTATCGGGTCCAACACTCCGGCGCGAGAGGCGTGATTACTTTATCCGAAGAATCTGAAAAATACGCCAACTGTGGGTTGCCAGTGCAGGTGTGTGTCGGTTCTGCGCCAGAACACTGGACGTCCATAAAACAAGCTGAAGACTTGCCGGCGGAATTTGAAGCCGCAACAGTGAAAGCAGATGATCCTGCAATACTCTATTACACGTCAGGCTCCACCGGCTCGCCAAAAGGGGTGACTCATTCGTCTCGCGCCATTTGGGCTTGGCGTTATTCCGCTGAGTATTGGTTAGACCTCAAAGAAGGTGATCGAATTTGGTGTACAGCAGATACCGGTTGGTCTAAAGCGGGCACGAGTATCTTGTTCGGCCCTTGGAGCCAAGGCGCAAGCTCACTGTTTTATGACGGTCCTTTTGAGCCAGCGAAGCGGTTAGCCTTTTTAGAGAAATATGAGGTCACCTGTTTTTGCGCCGCTGCAACTGAATTACGCAGGCTCATTCTTGAGGACGTGTCTCAATACGATTTAAGCAAACTCAAATCAACGGTGTCTGCGGGTGAATCAGTGAACCCCGAAGTCATTGAGCGATGGCACGGTTTAACAGGCACCACCGTCTTAGATGGCTATGGTCAAACCGAAACATTAATGACCGTCACTAATCGACCAGGACGTGAAGTAAAACCTGGCTCTATGGGATTGCCACTCCCGGGTCTTGAAGTCGGTGCTTATGATGCAGAAGCGCAAACGGTTAGCCCTTTTGGGGCAGGGGAGTTGGTGCTAGCGTTACCGTATCCACAACTCATGTTAGGTTATTGGCAAGACCCCCAACGTACGGAACAAACACAGCTTGAGGTTGGCGATCGGAGTTGGTACGCCACTGGCGACAATGTTGAAATTGATAACGACGGATATGTTTTCTACACCGGGCGTGCGGATGACATTATTAATTCGTCCGGATATCGAATTGGTCCCCAAGAAGTCGAAAACGCGTTATCGGAACATGCCGCCGTCCTCGAATGTGCGGTTGTTGGCATTCCTGATGAGGAGCGTGGTGAACTGGTAAAAGCCTGGGTTGTGCTTGCGCCGGGCTATAGCGCCGCTGATGATCTGGTGAAGGCACTACAAGACCACGCCAAGGCAACCACGGCTCCCTACAAGTATCCGCGCAAAATTGCCTTTGCAGAGGACTTACCCAAAACCGTTAGCGGTAAAATCCGCCGAAATGTTTTACGAGAACGCTTATGAGTATTGAGATTGAGTTTGCGCATTCAACAGTTCTGATTTCAGGTGGTTCTAGCGGCATAGGTCTTGGCATTGCCAGGTGCTTTCTCGAAGCTGGCGCAACGGTTCATGTGACCGGTACTCGAAGCAGCGCCGCTGATTACGAACATGCTACTGAATTAGAGGGTATTCACTACCACTCATTAGATGTCCGCGATGAGGCATCGACAGCTGCGCTTATCGAAAGTCTGGACGCCCTTGATGTTTTAGTTTGTTGTGCAGGGTCCGTGGCCTATGGTCGCAAGGAATACACACTCGAGACCTTCAAAGAAATCATCGACATCAATCTAAACGGCGTGATGAATCTTTGTACAGCTAGCCATGACAAGCTGAAACAGAGCGAACAAAGCTCCGTCGTGGTCATTGGTTCAACCTCAAGCTTTATCGCAACACCAGGTCAGCCCGCTTACAGCAGCAGTAAGGGAGCACTTGTGACACTGACCAAATCGTTGGCCAGTGCCTGGGCAAGAGACGGCATTCGAGTCAATGGCATTGCACCTGGGTTTGTTGCCACCAAACTAACCGAGCGCAGCCGTTCGGATGAGGGTATTTATGAAGCTTCCTTGCAGCGGATTCCACTAAAGAGATGGGGCGAAGCCGCAGAAATCGGCAACGCAACGCTGTTTATGGCGTCGCCCTTGGCGTCTTACGTCACCGGTCAGATGTTGCTGGTCGATGGCGGCATCACATTAATGTAGAGGTAATTTCGTGACTGCAGATACTGCATCAGTTCGTGAAGGCGAAGCGCTAGATTGGCCAACGTTAGAAGCGTGGCTAAAAACAAACATTGACGTTGTTGAAGGCGAAATGCGCGTAAGACAGTTTCACGGTGGCCATGCCAACCTCACCTATTGCTTGAGTTTTGACAATCTTGAGTTAGTGGTTCGAAGGCAACCGTTTGGCGATATCGCTCCTGGCGCTCACGATATGAAGCGGGAGTTTCGTGCCTTGTCTGGTATACATCCTGTATTTGATCGGGCGCCAAAAACGTATGCCTATTGCGAAGACGAGTCTGTCATTGGTGCACCATTTATAGTTATGGAACGCCGACCCGGGGTGATCGTACGAACCGAGATTCCCGACGAATTTAAAACAATTGAAAACATCGAGTCGAGAGTCAGCTTTGCTTTGGTGGATGCCATGGCGGAGTTTCATGCCCTTGATCCTGTGAAGATCGGTTTGGGCGATCTAGGCAAGCCGGATGGATTTGTGTCGAGGCAGCTAAAAGGTTGGTACGGGCGTTGGCAACGCGTGGTTGACGGGACAAGCCCAGAGTTTGAGAGCGCTCATGAGAGGCTGTTAGCAAATCAACCCGAAACTCAGCGATACACGCTGGTACACAATGATTTAAAGCTCGACAACTGCATGTTTGAAGTGAACAACCCTGACAGGGTCTCCACGATTCTGGATTGGGACATGACCACCTTAGGGGATCCATTGATCGAGCTGGGCACGTTGCTTAGTTACTGGGGGCAAGCCAACGATGTCACTGATCGTTCACCTACTATTGCCCTTGATATGACTAATTTCCCAAGCCGAGCGAGCCTCGTCGCACGTTACGCCAAACAAGGCGCAGAGGTTAATCAAATTGGCTGGTATGAGGCGTTTGGGTTGTGGAAGCAGGCGGTGGTTTTACAACAGCTTTATAAACGTTTTGAAAACGGTGAGACCCAAGACGCCCGATTCAAAGATTTCCCCAAACACATTCCTGGCATGCTACGAAGTGTTAACCAGCTTTTATCCTAATTAGAAATTTTCACGTGAGAACAATATGAACTTATCTCGGCCTGTCATCATTACAGGATGGATTTTCTCTGTCGCAGTGTCACTCGTGTTTGTAATGGGTGCCTTTGTGCAAATCACCTACGATACCAGTGCAGATGCTGCATCTGCCGTTAGCTATCCAGATTGGTTTCATCTGTTTGTTAGCGTTGGATTTAGTATTGCACTTATCTTGCATCTGATACCACGCACCGCGTTTGCGTTGATGGGTGCCATATTGATGACGGCTTTTATTGGCGGCATTATCGGTACGCATTTGCTGCTAGATGACGGTCAATGGTGGACGCGCTGGATCATGGGTCTACTGCCCTGGCTTGGTCTGTATTTGCGCGATCAGCGATTCAATGATTTGATGAGCTTTTGGTGCCAGCCAGATTCAT
>CAJJDH010000045.1 GCA_905182905.1 marine gamma proteobacterium HTCC2089
GGCTGCCGCTACCAGAGCGTCCTCACTCGAATACCCACATAGGTGCTCTTACGCAAAGTCAGAGCAAAAAAAAGCCCGCGGTTCTCAAGGAACAGCGGGCTTCTTATTTTTCGCCGCCTTACTTTAAGTAAGAGGCTGAAAGACCCTACTTGTTTACCAACTTATCGTCGATAGCAGTGTAAGGCTGGCCTTCGTACTTACGTACTTCATTACGGCCTACAACCATGTGATGCACTTCATCAGGTCCGTCTGCAAGGCGCAGGGTACGCTGGCTGGTATACATACGAGCTAGTGGTGTCCACTGAGATACACCGGTTGCACCGTGAATCTGGATCGCTTGGTCGATAATGTTACAAACCTTCTCGGGCACCATTGCTTTAATCGCACTTACATAGTTACGAGCTTCTTTGTTGCCCAAGGTATCCATAGCTTTAGCAGCCTGAAGTACCATTAAGCGGCATGCATCTATTTCAATACGTGCACGAGAAACTAGCTCAATATTCTTACCCAATTGGATAATTGGACGACCAAACGCGTGACGAGTGGTAGAGCGACGAATCATCAATTCTAGAGCGCGTTCTGCTACACCGATGGAGCGCATGCAGTGATGGATTCTACCTGGTCCAAGACGAACCTGAGAAATTTCAAAACCACGACCTTCGCCAAGTAGCATGTTCTCTTTAGGAACACGTACGTTGTCAAAGTGAATGTGCATGTGACCGTGAGGTGCATCGTCATGACCAAATACTTCCATGCCGTCAAGGATGTTTACACCCTTAGCATCGATAGGTACGAGGATTTGCGACTGCTGCTTGTGAGCAGGTGCGTCAGGACTAGTTTTAACCATGGTGATCATGATCTTGCAGCGTGGGTCGCCAGCGCCAGAAATATAGTACTTCTCGCCGTTGATTACCCATTCGTCACCATCAAGTACAGCTTGAGTGCCAATGTTCTTAGCATCTGAAGATGGCACACCAGGTTCTGTCATCGCAAAAGCTGAGCGGATTTCGCCGTTTAACAAAGGCTTTAACCACTGTTCTTTTTGCTCAGGAGTACCAACACGTTCGAGTACTTCCATGTTGCCGGTGTCAGGCGCACTACAGTTCAGAGTTTCTGAAGCCAGTGGGCTTTTACCTAGTTCATTAGCAATAAAGGCATAGTCCAAGTTAGAAAGACCTTCGCCGGTGTCTGCATCAGGAAGGAAGAAGTTCCACAGACCTGAATCCTTGGCTTTTTGCTTTACTGTTTCTAGTAATTCTAGCTGACCTTCACCGTAGCCCCAGTGTTCTTTGCGGCCTTCACCTAAGCGAAAATATTCTTCGGTGATTGGATCAACATTTTCTTTAATGTGCTTCTTTACCGCGTCTAAAAGAGGTTGAGCTTCTTCGGACATGGTCAGATCAAAAAGATCTGGATTTTCAAGGACAGCTTCTGTCATCTGTATTTCTCCAATGTGTTTTCTGTTTTGCTGATCGACTATAACTTAAGTGTGTAATGCATGGCATTACTAAGTGAAAGCATGGGTTATTTGTCTATGCTTTTCTAACTTATTTCTAATATTAGTTTCAGTGTAGAACTGTTGTCGTGGTCTAGAGCCCTCCACCCTAAGCTCTTCGAGACTCCTGCAGTGTAGCGTCATTTGTAGTCGGCAGACCACCCTTTAACCACAATTGTGCTGCGTTTTTTTGCGCCAAAAAGTCCTCCACGATCAGATATAAGCATGGCACCAATAACAGGGTGATAAATGTTGCGAACAATACGCCCCATGCTAATGAGATCGCCATAGGTAGAAAGGGTGCTGTAGCCGGTGTGCTGGTAGACATTAGTGGTATTAGTCCAATAAATGTTGTCACCGATGTCAAAAGAATCGGACGGAAGCGGATTGCAGTGGCTTCTAGTATTGCTTCCACCATATCCACGCCCTCACGCCGTTTGCGGTTGGCATAGTCCACGAGGACTAGGGAGGCGTTGACCACCACTCCGGACAAAGCAACGATGCCAAGGGCTGAGAAAAACATCAGCTGCTCGTTGAGTAAAAAGTGTCCAACAATGGCGCCCACCGCGCCAAATGGAATAACACTCATAATTACTAATGGCTGTAGATAGCTGCGCAGTGGTATGGCCAAAAGCCCGTAGATGACGACCAGCGAAAATAGCGAACCAATGGCTAAACCGCCCAGCGCGTCAGCGCGCTCCTCTTGTTCACCACCTAGCTCAACATCAATGTTTGGATAGCGCTTGCGAAATTCTGGAATTAGCTCTTCACGAATTGCTGCGCTGACCTCTTCCGGTGAAACAATGGATCTGTTGACGTCGGCACTGACCACAACCTGGCGGCGACCGTTTTTGCGATTGATTTTAGAATAACCGCGGCTAACGTCGAAGCGGGCTACGGAATAAAAAGGCACTTGATTGCCATCTGGCGTACGAATGTACATATCTTCTAAATTACCCAGAGACTTTCTCTCACTTTCTGGGAAGCGCACCATGACACGGATGTCGTCTTGGCCGCGCTGAACACGTTGGGCCTCAGACCCATAAAAAGAGCTTCGCACTTGTAGGGCTAAATCTCGTAGGGTTAAGCCAAGGTTGCGCGCTTCGGGCAATAACTCTAGTTGTATTTCCTGCTTTCCCGAGCGAAAGGAATCAGCAATGTCGAATACACCGGTAAAACGTGAAAGCTGTGCTTTCATATCCTCAGCGGCTCTGCGTAACTCGTCTACATCGTCGCCATTGAGCTGATATTCAATAGGTGCGCCGGCAGAGTAGTTGTCTGCATCGAAGCTGAGTTTCACTACCCCTGGAATACTTCCTGCATATTCGCGCCACCGATTAGCTATGGTTTTAGCGCTGACATAGTTGCGCTCTTTCAAAGGCGCAAGATCGATGACAATTTCTGCAATATTGCTGCGCCCTGCGCCTTGGGGTTCGCCCGGGCCGTTACGATCGACTTTTTGCCCAACACTGCTTAAGGCGTTTCTTACCAGTGGTGATGTTAAGCCCAATTCTTCGGACATCTCTATATTCAGGCGCCGACTTGCCTCTTCGATTTTGCGTGCAACTTTAAGAGTTGTTTCAGCGGCGATGCCCTCTGGCATTTCGATACCGGCATAAACACGGTCACCCTCAATAGCTGGGAAAAAACCAAACACTGCGCGGCCACTGGCTATGAGCGCCAAAGCGAGTATGAGCACGCCTAGGCATATCGCAGCCGTGGCATAACGCCAGCTAATTGTCTTTCGCACAAATGGCATGTAGTAGTTATTCGAAAAGCGCTCCAGTCCGTCCGCTAAGCTGCCTTGGAATTTGTTCCACTTAATCGCTGCTTTTAACTTTGGCTCTGTACGGTCGCGGTTGGCGAGGTGAGAGGGTAAAATCAGCTGGGATTCGATGACGCTGCAAATCAGCGCAAATATTACCACCCAGCCTATGGGTGCGAAGAAGTTCGCCATGCGGCCTTCTACCAGAATTAAAGGTAGGAATGCGGCGATGGTGGTTAATACGCCAAATATCACCGGTACACTCACTTCCCAGGTGCCATCTATTGCAGCATCAATGGGTGACTTGCCCATTTGTTCGTGTCCATAGACTCTTTCACCAACAACAATGGCGTCATCAACCACAATGCCCAAAACCAAAATAAACCCCATAACAGTCATAGTGGAAATGGTGATGTCGGTGAATGGCAGTGCGCCCAAGGTGCCTAACAGTGCTACTGGAATGCCTATGGCTACCCACATAGCTAAGCGGAACTGGAGGAACAAGGCCAAAATAATTAGAACTAATAATAATCCACCGCCAGCGTTACGCGCCAATACGGACATACGTTCACTGAGCTCTAAGGATGTGTTGATCCACACATCTGTAGATACGCCAGGTGGCAGGCTACTCTGGAATTTTTCTACAACTTTCTTCGTATCAGCGGCAATTTTGATCAAATCTTCTTTGCCCACCTGAGAGACGTTGACCATTACTGCGCGCTTACCATTGAACTCTGCGAGTAAATCGCCCTCTTCAAAGGTGTCGCGGATGTTAGATATTTCTTCCAAAGTGACACGCGTGCCATCTTTTTGTGTCAGCACTACGACGTCAGCAAACTCTTCGCCCCAATAAGCTTGGCCGGTTGTGCGGATTAATATTTCGCCGCCACTGCTTTTAATTGTGCCGCCGGGCATATCTAGCGAACTGGTGCGGATGGCGTTGGACACTTGCTCTAGGTTTAGGCCGTAGGCGCGCAGGTTTTGTTCTGGTACTTCAACGGAAATTTCATAGGGCCGAATGTACTCAACACCAACTTGGGAAATGCCAGGTACTTGGGCTATTTTATCTCTGAGGGTACGAGCAACTTCTTTAAGATCTCGCTCTTTAGTGTCACCACTTATCGCTACCTGTACCACTTTGCGGGACAGCGCAAGCTTAGAGACAATGGGCTTTTCGGTTTCTACGGGGAAGCTGTTGATACTGTCAACCAAACTCTTGATCTCATTCAGAGCCAAAATTTCGTCAGCGTCTTGAATAAGCTCTGCCATAACAGAACAAATACCCTCGGTAGCGGTCACGTGGATCTTATCGACGCCCTCGACGCCTTCGATAGCTTCTTCTATGCGTATGCAAACAGCTTTTTCAACTTCTACTGGCGCGGCGCCGAGATAAGGCACGGTAATGCTAACGGCCTTAATGTCGAAGTTAGGAAACTCTTCTTGATTAGTAGTCAGCGCGCCAAAGGTGCCACCTAGCAGCAGCAGCACCATCAGTAGATTGGCTGCAACTGGGTTGTGGGCGAACCACCTTATCGCAGTTTGCATTTAGGAACTGCTCCCAGCCAAGTTGACGCTAACCGGAATAACGCTCATACCTTCAATTGCCGTTTGCAGCGTTGAGACACAAACACGCTCTCCAGCTTTTAGGCCAGAAGCAATGAGAACGTCATCCTGATAAAGGCGGAGCGGTGTTATGGAGCGGAAACGCAACTTGTCATTGGCATCTACTATGAGTACTTGATTGTCGTTACGTAGGGCTGAGCGGGGTAGTACTACAACATCTTTTGCTGCTAAACCTTGTATTTCCGCGTTCAGGAATAGGCCCACTGATATTGGGTTGAGTGGCTGATCATTAGTCACACGTGCGACTAATTGAACCATGCGGCTAGACACATCGATCTCTGCTTCAGTGCGTACTATCCGGCCTTCCCAAGATAATGCTCGGCCCGCGTATTGCGTGGTTAGAGTAACTTTGGGTTGTAGGTTAGGTTGTAGTGATCCGTTGGGCGAAGCAGGTAGATTTAGGTAGGCCAGTTGTCGGTCAGCTACCGGTAGTCTGATTTCTACGACGTCATTAGCGTATAAAGTTCCAATAGGCTGTCCGCGTGAAACGAACTGACCAATGTCTACGCTTTCAGATCTAACAATGCCACTAAAAGGCGCGCGCAAGGTGGTTCTCTTTAGGTTTTCTTCCGCTTGTTCAAAATTCACTGTTGCGTCTTGGAATGCAGCTTGAGACACGCGGTAAGATTTAAGGGCGTTTTCCAGCATAGATCTGGAGGTCAGTTTGCGCTCGGCCAAACTTCGCAGACGACTGTATTCAAATTTGGCGTGTTCTAATTCCGCTTCGGTCTTACCAAGCGCGGCTCTAGCGCGATCACGACTATTGCGATAATCCAAATCATCTATTTTTGCCAGTTCCTCACCTTTTTTGAAGTAGCCGCCACCGACTAGGTTATTGGACATCCAAGTGATGCGGCCTGAAACCTCGGGTATCAATTGGCTTTCAGTAGACGGCATTGCTGTGCCTTGGGAATGCACTTTAAGCTGTACGCCTTGGAATACTGCATCAATGACGTTAACGCTGACCGGAATTGGCTTTGTTTCGCTGGGTTGCAACACTGGTGCGGTCGCCATAAGGGTTGCTGCCCCAAAGAGAAATACTAGGACAATTGCTGAAGGGATGATTAACGTGCGCATCATAGTGAGGTGGCCTCCTGGCCAAATGTGCTCTGGGCTTGGTTAAATGCAACAACCATGGTTTCCCGATTAAGTTCTGAAAATGCATCGAAAGCCGCGCGAACGGCGGCGAGGTCTCTTTTTTCTAATGCTTGGTCTAGGATTTGTGCGCTCTGAGCGTAGCTTTGTTTATCCACTACGGCGAAGTTGGCGATGGGTTCCATACTTGGGGCAAATTGTTCGAATAAAGTGCGCGCAATAATCTGTAGCGGTAAGTTGTGGCTACTTTGCAGCATCTTTTGCATAAGCTCGATTCGCGCCAATGCATGGGCCTCTTCAGTGAGCTCTTGATTGAAGAATGCTCGTACTAATGCGCGTATTTCTTCTATCTCTTCATCACGCCCCGATTTCAGCAGTTGCTCTGCAGCGATAGATACCAAGCTGCTAATCACCACCAAAATTTGATCGACAAGATGGCGGTCTGGCAGGTCGCCTTGATTTAGAAGGTGGCTAATAACATCTAGGCTGGCTTCGTTTGTTTCTTTGACTCTGGCTCCACCAGGTTGCACATCCACAATGCCCAGTTGGGCTAAGCGTTTCATCGCTTCTCGCACGGCGCCCCTATTAGCGTCAAAGCGTACTGATAAATCTCTTTCTGAAGGCAGGCGTTCGCCCACGCGATAGTGATTCTTGAGGATGTCCCCTATCAGTACGTCAGTAATTTGGTCGTGCTTTGTAGTCATGGGCGTTCGGCTAGGTCTAATCTCAGAAGTCTAAATTTTTTCAATACATGATTGGTAAGACCATATTGGTCAGACCAAGATTCAAGGTAGGCATAATAGGCTGATTATGGGTTTTATCAAGAGTTTTGTTACGTTGAGTAACAAAATTGTTGGCCATATGCGTGAACGGATATGTGAGATTAGACAATCCAGTTAGGCAGCTTTAGTTATGTGGATCTGTACGAGAGGGGCTTGGGCAACGAAATTGTTAGAGAAAGAACCCGCTGGACAGCGAGTTTTGCAAAATTGTTTGGGTTGAATGCGAAGCTGGCATTACCAGCACTCGGGTATGAACAGCGATGGAAATGGTTTTAGGACTCTACGAATGCGCGCTCAATAACGTAATGACCTGGATGCACGTTGCGTGCTTCTTCAAAACCCTCGGCTTCAATCACCTCGACAATTTCTTTGAGCATGCTTGGGCCGCCGCAAATCATAAAGCGATCGTCGGCCACTGTTGGCTTGGGTTGTCCAAGATCCTCGAATAATTTTCCACTGCGCATTAGATCAGTAAGGCGTCCAGTGTTTTTGTAGTTTTCTCTGGTAACGGTTGGGTAGTAGACAAGCTTTTCGCGAACCATTTCACCCATGAATTCGTCATTGGGTAATTCGTTTTCTATGTAGTCTGCGTATGCAAGTTCTGAGACCTCTCGCACGCCGTGAGTCAAAATTACTCGATCAAATTGATCATAAATTTCAGGATCTTTGATAATGCTCATAAAAGGCGCAAGACCGGTGCCAGTGCTGATGAGGTAGAGAAACCTGCCCGGTAGCATGTTGTCTGGTACCAGCGTTCCTGTAGGTTTTTTACCGATCATTACATCGTCGCCGACTTTGAGCTTTTGCAACTTCGCGGTCAGCGGTCCATCAGGCACTTTAATGCTGAAAAATTCTAGCTCGTGTTCGTGATTTGCACTGGCGATACTGTAGGCGCGCAGTAAAGGTCTACCTTCTTCAGCAGGTAGGCCGATCATTACAAAGTGACCATTCTTGAATCTGAAGGATTGGTCTCGAGTTGTACGAAAACTAAATAAAGTATCGTTCCAATGGTGGACGTGGGTTACACGCTCTGTCATTAGTGCTGCCATGAAATTTTCTTCGCGGTAACTGTCTGAGAAATATGAGCGCGGGATTTTAGACGAATTCGCTAATAAAGCGAGGGGCGTTTAGTAACTAGAAGCTATATCGATAGACGAAAATTGTCGTTTTCTAGTCCAGCGGCTTGGTTTCTAGCCGGTATTGTCAGCTCTATGGGTCTGCGCCTGTGATTGGGCTTTAAGGATTTGCCACAAAAGAGTACCCTGCGCGACAGTTGGGAAAGGCAAGCTGTTCTTAGGGCGTTGGCCGTTACCCGTTTATTACCCTATGTAGTGGAGACTCTAATGAAAGCTGTAGTAAAAACTGACGAATATACAATTTACCAACGTCGTGATGAGCGTTACGCCGTAGAAGGCGCGAACAAGAAATCCATCAATGGCGATGAAAAAGCAGCGATCCTGAGTAAACATGAACTCATTAAGGTGACCTTGCCTGCTCCGGTTGAAGAAGTTGTAGAAGAAGTTGAAGAAGTAGCAGCTGAAGCCCCTGCAGAAGAAGCGCCTGCGGCCGAAGAAGCGCCTGCGGCTGAAGAAGCGCCTGCGGCTGATGAAGAACCGAAAGAAGACTAAAGAAAACTAAAGTCTCTTTGGGATTTCATTAGCTATAAGTACTGCCTGTCGCCTGCAAAGACGGCGGGCGTATTGTTCAGCGCCAACCTCTTGCTAGTACACTTCCGATTTACTTGTTGCCTCGCATCGCTTATGTCCTCATGGGAGAACTAGGGTCTTAAACTTGGTCCTTTTCTCGGACATTTATAGCCATTGAGATCCTCCCTGTAGTAGTCACCAATATGGAATGGTAACTTCTCTTCATTAACCGTCAGGCCTATTGTTTTGCAAACCTCGTCAGATAAAGCCCCAGATCTAAAAGTTGTCAGCCCCTTTGAGCCTGCTGGTGATCAGCCCAGCGCCATAGATGCTTTGGTAGAAGGGTTGGAATCTGGGTTAGCGCATCAGACTCTATTGGGCGTGACGGGTTCAGGTAAGACCTTTTCCATTGCAAACGTTATCGCTAGATCTCAGCGTCCAACGCTAATCTTGGCCCCCAATAAAACCCTTGCCGCACAACTGTATGGCGAGTTTAAAGAGTTTTTTCCGCATAACTCGGTGGAATATTTCGTTTCCTACTATGACTATTATCAGCCTGAAGCCTATGTGCCTGCGTCAGATACCTTTATAGAAAAAGACTCGTCCGTGAACGCGCATATTGAGCAGATGCGTTTGAGCGCCACTAAGGCGTTATTGCAGCGCAGTGACGCAATTATTGTAGCTTCAGTGTCTGCTATTTATGGGCTTGGTGATCCCCAGTCTTATTTGCAAATGGTCCTCCACCTAGACCGTGGTGACCGGCTTGAGCAAAGGGAAATTTTGCGCCTCCTGACGGATCTTCAGTACGAGCGTAACGATGTTGTGTTTCAGCGCGGTAACTATCGCGTCAGAGGCGACATCATTGACGTATTTCCTGCTGAGTCAGAAAGAGATGCCTTACGCATCTCTCTGTTCGACGATGAAATAGAAGAACTCTCAATATTCGACCCACTCACTGGCGAAATTTTAAATCGAGTGCCGCGCTACACAGTTTTCCCCAAGTCGCACTATGTAACGCCTCGTGAGCGCATGTTATCTGTACTAGATGACATAAGAGAAGAGTTGAAAGATCGGCTGAAACATCTGAAAGATAACAATAAATTGGTCGAGGCTCAGCGACTGGAGCAAAGGACTCAATTTGATTTAGAAATGATCAAGGAGCTAGGTTACTGCTCTGGTATAGAAAACTACTCTCGGTATTTATCAGGGCGTGGTCCAGGCGAGGCGCCACCGACACTATTTGACTATTTGCCCAGCAATGCACTGTTGGTGATAGATGAGTCCCATGTCACGGTGCCGCAAATTGGCGCCATGTTTAAGGGCGATCGTGCCCGTAAAGAGAACCTGGTTGGCTATGGATTTCGCTTGCCATCCGCCTTAGATAATCGCCCTCTGCGTTTTGAGGAGTGGGAGCGGTTGTCGCCACAAATGATATTTGTTTCTGCCACGCCAGGTAAATATGAAGCGCAGCAAAATGCGCCGATAGTAGAGCAGGTGGTGAGGCCAACTGGTTTGTTAGATCCGCCAGTAGACGTGCGGCCTGCGGGCAACCAAGTAGATGATTTGCTCGGCGAAATTAAGATTGTCATACAGCGCAAAGAGCGGGTTTTAGTCACTACTTTAACCAAACGTATGTCGGAGGATTTAACTGAGTATCTAGATGAGCACGGCATTCGAGTGCGTTACCTACACTCAGATATTGACACCGTTGAGCGCATGGAAATTCTCCGCGACCTACGCCTAGGTGAATTCGATGTGTTGGTGGGTATTAACCTTCTACGTGAAGGGTTAGATATGCCTGAAGTCAGCTTAGTAGCAATTTTGGATGCCGATAAAGAAGGCTTTCTGCGTTCGGAAGGTTCGCTCATTCAAACCATGGGGCGTGCAGCCAGAAACCTCAATGGCAGGGCGATTTTGTATGCAGATAAAATTACCGGATCCATGCAAAGGGCTATGGGGGAAACAGGTCGGCGCCGCGAAAAACAGATTGAGTACAACAAACTCAATGGTATTACTCCCAAGTCCGTGACCAAGAGTATTGCCGACGTTATGGAAGGCGCTCGATCAACCAGTACCGGATCGAAATCTAAGCGGGGCAATAAAGTTCAGCCCATTACCATACCTGATAGTCCAAAGGCGTTAGGTAAGCTAATCACGCAAATGGAAAAGCAAATGCTCAAGCATGCCCAAGACTTAGAATTTGAAGAAGCAGCCCATGTTCGCGACCAGTTACATCAATTGCGAGAAAAACAACTACTCGGTTGATGGGGTCTCTTGGGATCAGCGAGGTAAACGTCAGGAGGCTATAAATTTGGCGTGGATGGCTGAATGAGGGTTATTCAGACTAGCCCCCCGTACCCAGCGGCGATATACTCCAGCTCCGCGTAGCAAATACCCATATTCAAGTAGGGTGCCGTTGTGACAAAGTATCTTGGTGAAATGTAGCACTTACATTTACCGCTGCAAATATAGGACCATAGCTCAGTTGGTTAGAGCGCTACCTTGACATGGTAGAGGTCGGCGGTTCGAATCCGCCTGGTCCTACCAAATGAACTGTAAGTCATTGAAAACACTATAGATCGCACCAGCCTCGGTG
>CAJJDH010000046.1 GCA_905182905.1 marine gamma proteobacterium HTCC2089
CTTTGACCATCAAAAATGGACGAGGCGCTTCGCGGTCTATTGCTCTGCAAGAGCGTGCCCCATTTAACGTATAAATCACACAGGCCTTGCCAGAGTTTGCATCAACGCCGTGACTCCAATAATTTTCAACCAAGATATTTGGAAAGGCGTTTGGATTTAACGCAGGATTCAAACAGTCCTTGCGCGTTATCCCGGCAAACTCGGAATAGTTAGGCAGCCGCCACTGGGCGCCAGCTTTTTCGGCAATTTCAGCAATATAACTTTCAGCCTGAGCAAGAGGCAACAACGCAGGAACCCCTACACAGCCCCGTGGCGTATGGCGTTGACCCACTGAGCAACGAAACCACTCCAAGCCGGTATTCTTGTCGCGAATAACACCACGCTGCCTATCCTCAAAGTGACCTAGCCCAGAATCCGCTAAATGATCATTGCATGACACGCTCACTCTAGAAAAGTCACAGCTTGCTAAAAACATGCAGGATAGAAATAGAGCAAAAAAGCGCGCAGGTAGCGCCTTCACATAAGCACTAGAAAATTCGGTGATATTCATTAGCTAACTCTCTTTAATGCTGTTTTATCGGATACAGCTGGCTTTGTTAAAGTATACACTTCGTTAACCGATTGTTTACATGACGGATTTGTCTCAGAATCACCAACAAAGCATCCACTCGGAGTCAACATGGATATTGCAACCGTTATAGGTCTTATAGCAGCGAACGCGCTAATCGTATGGGCAATGGATAATGCTGCGGGCATAGACGCCTTCATCGATACTACGTCTATCGCTATTGTTATGGGCGGTTCCATTCTTGTACTGCTAATGCGTTCTAAGATGTCAGACTTTATCGGCATGTTCGCTAAAGTATTCATGAAAATAATAATCTTTGGTGTAGACAAAAAGCCTGATCTCATCGAGCAGATCATTGAAATGGCCAACATTGCGCGGAAAGACGGCCTCATTGCGTTGGAAGGCCAAGACATCAAAAATGACTATTTAGCTAAGGGGATTGGCCTCTTAGTAGACGGCACTGCGCCAGATGTTATTGAAACTAGCTTAGCCAATGAACTGGATTTAATGAAAGCACGGCATACAAATGCGGCGGGCATGTGGCGTTCATGGGCAGATATTGCACCGGCGATGGGAATGATCGGCACGTTAGTTGGCTTAGTAGGTATGCTGCAAAATATGAGTGACCCGAAAGCTATTGGCCCAGCAATGGCTATTGCGTTACTTACCACATTATATGGTGCGTTCCTCGCCAATGTTATTTGTAAGCCGGTGGCTGAAAAACTTGAGGGCTACTCTGGCGATGAGCAAGAGAACTGTGAACTTATTATCGAGGGCATCATGGGTATTCAATCTGGTATGAATCCAAGGTCCCTTTCTGATTTGATGGCAACAAGATGCTCTCCGGCTGAACGATCAGCACTAGAATCGGCGTAGTAGAGCGCTCTTCACATGGCTGAAACAGAGCAAGAAACAGTTCCAGAGGATGACTTGCCCACCGGCGAGGGCGAGGCAGTCGAGGCGCCCGAAGAAGAAATGGTCGACAATGACCTGGATATTGAGAAGCCGAAAAAAGAAAAGAAGGAAGAATGCGAGCCCTGCGAGGTAGGCGCACCTGCTTGGATGGCAACGTTCGCAGATATGGCTACATTGCTTATGGCATTCTTCGTACTCATTTTGTCCTTCGCCAGTGTCAACGTGCCCAAGTTTGAGCAAATCGCCGGATCCTTAAGCCTGGCCTTTGGCGTGGCCAGAATTATTCCTAAAGTTTCCATTCCCATGGCTGAGACAATTGTCGCCAGCGACTTTACACCATCGGAAGCAGCGCCAACCGTCATCCCGGACGTTACCCAAAGCGTAGAAGACTCAACACTGGAATTTGTAAAGCAACAGACTAAGACAGAAACCAATCCGGCAGATGTTCAAGCAGACTACCAACAGGCTCTGGAAGCATTGGCAAACGAGATTGAACAGGGCCAAGTAGAAGTGAAAATTCAAGGGCAAGAAATTGTCGTTGAATTAAGAGATGCATCGAGTACAGATGAGGCTGGCGCAATGGGCCTAACCCCGGGCGGACGCATAGCTCAAGAGACTTTGGAAGTGGCCAAGGCCGTTACAGACTTACAGCGACAGTTAAATACAGCTGTTGCGGTTAAGCGGCAAACTCCTGGAGAGCAAAAAGCTGAAGGCACCAGCAACGAAGCCAGTAGTAAGTTCGAGACAATCAAAATGGCTTTAAGCGAGCAGATCAGTCAAGGCTTGGCTGAGGTTGAGCTAGACGGTGACCAAGTGATTATCAGGCTCGGACAGCAGGACAGTTTTGCCTCTGGTAGCGCAGACTTGCAGACGGGCTTCACTCAGACGCTAACCGATGTCGGCAATGCAGTAAGCTCGACCGGAGGAATGGTTCGAGTTGAAGGCCACACTGACAATATACCTGTAGCCTTTAGCGAAAGATTCCGCTCGAACTGGGACCTTTCGTCCGCTAGATCTGCAGCTGTAGCAAACTTCCTGTTGGACAATAGCAACTTGGAAGCGGGCAGGGTAACCATTACCGGTTTGGCGGACAGTGACCCCATTGCAGACAACGACACCGCCGCGGGTAGAGCGCAAAATCGCAGAATTGAGGTGATCGTCGATGGCTGAAGCAGAAGATCCCATTGTTGAGGAACCTATAGAGCCAGAGCAACCTGTCGCCGAAGAACCTCAAGAACCGGAAGAGCCCAAAAAAGAAAAGCCGCAAGATTGCCCTGCCTGTGAAGCAGGAGCTCCAGCGTGGATGGCCACATTTGCTGATATGGCGACACTGCTGATGGCGTTCTTCGTGCTTATTCTGTCTTTCACTGAAATGGATACGCCATCCATCAACAAAGATATCTCAGGCTCAATGTCGAGCGCCTTTGGCCTACAACGTGATGTCCCAACCGTAGAGCCGCCGATGGGCACCAGTATGATTGCAGATGCGTATAAGACCACAAAGACTGTTCCTGGTAGAGAGGCTGTAGAAGAGACAACGGATCAAAGGCCAGATCCAGAAGTCGAATTAGAAACTAGTGATGACGTTAGTACAGAGCAAAATATTACCGACATGGAGAGCTTAAAAAGATCCTTAGCTAGAGAGCTGGCTTCCGGCAAGGTCGAAATTACGCAAGAGAATGGCAAAATTGTCGTCTCCGTAAACGAAGATGCTTCCTCCGTTGAGAGAGAGAACGTCTCCGATAGCAACAGTGATGGTCGTATTGAGCAAAGTGAGTTGGAAATTTTTGCCAAAGTTGCAGAGGCCCAAGCGTTCATGGAAACCGAGCTTGAAGTAGAATTTTTCAATTCGGACACTGAAGATGAACAATTACGCCAGGCGCGTAAACAACAAGAACTTGATGACAAATACCAAATGCTCAAAGCGGACCTAAGGTCCGAAATCACCCAAGGCTTAGCCCAAGTAGAAAAGGTCGGCGACCAAATAATGATCAGCTTGTCTGCGGCCAACTCGTTCAGGTCCGGTTTCGCTGAGTTACAACCAGGATTTTTAGACACTCTGCGCTCAGTAGGCGATTCGGTTGTTGCCGCTGGCGGCGAAGTGCAAATCTCTGGTCACACAGACAATATTCCTATCGCATTCAGCCAACGCTTTGATTCAAATTGGGATTTATCAGCGGCTCGAGCGGCTTCCGTGGCTGATTTCTTTTTCGCTAACAATAATTTAGACAGCAATAGTGTCAGTGTATTTGGCTATGCGGATACAAAACCAGTAGCAGACAATTTGAATGCTCAAGGACGCGCAGCTAATCGACGCATAGAGATACTCATCGACGGCTAATTTTTCTGACGTCTCGTTGCAGAAGAGGTTTCTCTGGGGAGAACAATGACAGGAATGAAGATAGATAGAACAAGGTTGTATCACGCGCTAGAGTCTCATGAGCCTGACGACCAACTGGGGTCTATCATTAGCATTACCCTGGTTGGGTTAATTGGAATTAACCTGATTGCCATTATTTTGGAGTCTATTCCAAGTTACGCTGCGGCTTACGGCGATATTTTCACTATTGTGGAATACGTTTCCTGTTTCATTTTTGCCCTCGAGTACATTGCTCGAATTTGGGTATGTGTAGAGGCTCAGACCAAGTCGCAACTTGCGCAAACTATAGCAACGCCCTCATCTCAGTTGGCGAAGCGACTGCGCCATGTCACGCGGCCTATGGCAATTATCGACCTATTAGCCTTTCTGCCATCAATCTTAGCGCTGCTATTTCCTGGGGTAGACCTACGCTTCCTGCGCATACTAAGGCTCTTTCGAGTATTTAAGTTAACCCGGTATTTCTCTTCTCTTGAAGTATTGCTCAACGTTTTGTACGACGAGCGTAAGAGCCTTATGGGTACTTTCCTGATCATGTTGATCGTTCTGACACTGGCCGCTTCTGCATTGTATTTGGTAGAACACGAGCAGCAGCCCGAAACTTTCGGTTCTATTCCACAAGCAATGTGGTGGGCTATGGCGGCGCTCACCACGGTAGGTTACGGCGACGCAATTCCTATGACGGCGGTGGGTAAAATTCTTGGTTCTATTGTGACTATATTAGGTATCGGCATGGTGGCCTTACCCTCGGGTATTCTTGCAGCAAGTTTTTCAGAGCACCTGCGCTATAAGCGCGAGTCTTTGCAAAACCACATCGATCAGGCATTTGAAGACGGCGTTCTGACAAAGGATGAGGCCAACGGTATTATCAATATAGGCACAGAGCTGGGCCTGAGCGAGGAGGTAGTAGATCAGCTGGTACAGCGAACCTCGCAAATGTTGGTGGAAAATAGAACAAATATCACCGATGCTCAGCCTGCGCCACAAGGAAAAGATCCCAACGACAAACAATGAACAGTCAGCAAAATAAAAATAACATCAACTGTTGGAACTGCCGCCACTTCAACACGAGCTGGGACAAAAATTTCCGCTATAGATGTGTGGCGCTGAATTTCAAAAGTAAGACCCTGCCATGTATTGCAGTCAAGAACGCCGACGGGCGAGACTGTCTATCCTTCCAATCAAAAATAATAAGTGGCGAATAATGCCCAATTAGGAAACACGCAATATGGAATCTAAGAATCAACAACGCGCGGAAATGGTGAAAACCGGGATACTACAATTTTTCCTCGCCATTGCTTTGGGTCTAATAGCCTCCATAGTTGCAAATGCATTTGTCGAGGGAGCCAGATGGTTTGAGAGCTATCAAACCGCCGATGGCATGTTTACCGCCTCTATCGCTGGCATGCATTTTTCTTTCAAGATCTTTGTCACCATGAGCTGCGCAGCGGTGCTAATTATCTTGGTACGCAAATTTTTGGGTATTACTGCTTGGTCTGGCCCGGCAGATAGCATTTATGCGGTCCAGCAAAGCAAAGAGCCATTAGACATTCGCGTGGGTGTTGGCTCTACTCTTGCTGCTTTTATCAGCGCCAGTGGTGGAGCATCGGTGGGTCAATATGGCCCCTTAGTGCACTTTGGCGCGACAATTTCGCAAATTCTACTCAAGCTAACCAAAATTAATGTCGATAAAAACGTTTTTCTTGCATGCGGCGTGGCGGCAGCCATTTCCGCAGGTTTTAACGCACCTATAGCAGGTGTGCTTTTTGCGCACGAAGCACTGTTAAGGAGATTTTCTGTCGGCGCCATCGCGCCTATTGCAATCTCGTCTATTGTTGCTTATGCCGCAAACCAGTATTTATTCTCTATTGAACTGGCGTTTTCAGTACCTGACATGCCAATTCCAGTAGGCCCTTTAATCCCCTTTCTACTAATAGCCGCGCCACTGTGTTCTCTAACTGCAATAGCTTATATGTCCGCTTTGCGAAAAGGCAAAACCATGGCTACAGCTAGCGGTTGGAGCTTTCCTCAGCTCGCCGCTTTATGTGTGGTTGTAGCAGGATTTATCGGCATGATATTTCCAGATGTATTGGGGTTAGGTAGCTTACAAATAAACCAAATGATCAACAATGAGTTCACGCCAACCTATTTAGTTGCCCTGTTGATTGCGAAAATAATTATCACCGCGTTATGCCTCAACGCAGGATTTTTTGGTGGTGTATTTGGACCCGCACTCTTTGTCGGCGCGGCTATAGGTGGCGTAGTCGCATACAGTGGCGGGTTATTTGGACTGGCGCCAGAAATGACAACAGCTATTGGTGTTGCTTCAATGGCAGCGGTTTCCGCGGCAGTTATCGGCGCGCCACTAACCGTCATAATGATCGTAATAGAACTGACCGGTAGCTACAGTTACGGCCTCGCCTCAATGCTCTGTGTCATACTTTGCTCACTCATCACCTACCGTGCCTTTGGCTTGTCTTTCTTCGACCGCCAACTCTTGGACCGAGGTATTGATCTAAAGCGCGGCCGTGAACATATTGCCCTAAGCCAAACTACTATCGATGAGATACCAAGCAGCGATTACGTAAAAGTTACACCTGATACCAGTGGGCAAGCGACTTTAGATATGTTGAAAGCGGCCCAGACCACTGAGGCCTATGTCTGCGACAATCAAGACGTACTTCTAGGTAAGGTCAACGTTTTAGATTTACAGGGTGTAGTGACACTCACAGGCATTATGGACAGGACACCTTTGTCCTTCGATGGCCAGGATTCACTCACCCATGCGATGGAAAAAGCCAGCGAGTTTGTCGGTGAAAGTATTCCAGTGGTTGATCAAGGGCGGTTAGTAGGCGCCCTTACAGAAGGGGACCTGTTCAACAAGGTGCTCTCTGTGCAGGAAGAACTGCGTAAGCAATAATCTGAACTTGTGATTCATTGTCTACACAGACCGCGCTCACATAAGCGCATTGATATAGGTAAACAACATGAAGTTACTCCTTCGGCTTAGCATAGCTGCGAGCCTGACCTTAGCTACGCAATTGGTCTCTGCCGCACCTTTTGAGGCCGGACTCAACGCTATGGATAGAGAACACTACGCCACGGCTTTTAGGGCCTGGAAAAAACTCGCCGACCAAGGTGCAGCGGAAGCCCAAAACAATATTGGCTACCTCTACGAACAAGGTCGCGGCGTTAAACAAAGTTACGCACGGGCTATCGAATGGTACGAAAAAGCGGCGGCGCAAAATCTCGCTGAGGCGCACCATAACCTCGGTATGCTTGCCTTTGAAGGCTACGGTATGCGCCAAGACTACTTGGCGGCGAAGCGGCACTTTACGGCAGCAGGAGAACTCGATCAGTCTGATGCTGAATATATGCTTGGCCTAATCTACTACCAAGGCCACGGCGTGAAAAAGAACCCTGCTCGTGCAAAAACGTATTTTTTAGAATCTGCATCCCATGACAACGCCAAGGGACAATTTATGGCGGCCTTTATGTTTCAAGCAGGCGAAGGACATGCCGAGAATAAACCTGAGCCCGTTAAGGCATTTATTTGGGGCAATGTGGCACTAAGAAAAGGCTACAGCGATGCTGAATCGATCCTTAGCTTTAGCCGAATGCAGGTAACGGAGTCGGTTCAAAACAAGGCCTTAGAGCTAGTCAGCGCCTGCATTGAAAGCAACTACGAGCGTTGCCCAAAGTAGCTCGTAGAACACTCGGTCTAGATGAATTTAAAAAATTCGAGAAAGTCCCTAAAGGAATTCTAGATCCTTCCGATTAATTAGAGGTAAGTAATAGTTTACAGGTTGTTAGGTGTCTAATTTCACACAATACGTAAAATCGTTAGTAGTTTTCGGCGAAGAAAGACAGCAAGAAATACGCTGGTTGTTCGACGCCTTGGACAATAGCTTGGCGATTGCACAGAAAAACGCCACCGTTCAGCGCAGTTCTTCTGCGGCTAGTTCGCTCAGACATGCAAAGAACTTGTTGAGTTTTCTCAATCGTTGTTTTGCTGACCTTCCAGACCAGCAGTTAGTTGCCCACTTAGAAGACTTTTTTGCAATGTTAGATCGAGCAGTAGATCAGAGTATTCAGCTGCCAATAGAAGAAGATTTAGAAGAAATACGTGAGCTAATTGCGGAACTGCAAAAAGGTTGGGAGACATTACTTATGCCTTCAACCACCGTGCCTAAAGAAGATGACCGTAGCCACATGATGAGTATTGCTTAAACCCATAAACTACAAGTATTCGAATAGGCTTAAGCGCGCCACTTTAGCAAAAGATGCCTGGGTCGCCTCTAGTCTGGTCATCTCTTCATTAAACCTTGTAAGTGCTTCTGAATAGTCTAAATCGACTTCACCTGACAACAGCGTTTCCAGCCTAATTTTGCTGTCTGCATTCATCTCAAGCTGCGTGTCAGCACTTTGAATTTCACTACCTACTCGCCCAATGGCTTTGGCTACACCTTCGTGCAGGTCGCCTAGTTCACCAATTGCCCTACGGATATTTTCGCTGTCATTACCCTGCAATGCGGTAACAAAATCTTCTAGGGCAGTAAAAAAACCAATGCCTTGAGTCGTGCGGTCTACTCCAGCTACCGTTTGCTTCGCAACCGCCGCCTCATCCGTGGCACCAGCAGCCACTAGTAGCGGAACCTTAGTCGCCGGAATAGCTTCTTTAGTTTTTGCCTTAAATAGCAACTCGCCGGGGTTATTTGGATTTTCCGAGACCGTGTATTTAAAATCTACATAAGCGGATGCATTAGCGCCAGTAGTTAAGTCGCTAACGAGCTGCGATGTGGAAGCAGGAGCACCGCCTTTATAATCGTAGGTTAAAGTTGTCACACCATCTGTGATGGTAGTGACGCCGTTATAGTTAGCGATGGTACCGGGTGATTGAGTATATTCACCCGCTACAGCAGGCACAAGTTCGCGCTCTGCGGCTCCAAATACATCTAGGCCATTACGATTTTTGGTTAGGTCACGAGTGTCGCTAACGCTAACTTGTATTTGCCTAGCGTCACCCTGATAAATCACACTGCCGTCGGTCAACGTGGTAAACGGCTCTAGTCCGGTATTGCCACCTGCAAAGATGCTATTACCCGACACGTCTTGAGTATTAGCGATATTGAGTAATTCTTTTTTTAGTCCGGCTACCTCTAACGAGACAATGCGCCGGTCTTCTACCGATAATGTATCGTTAGCAGATTGAATAGCCAATTCTTTTAGCCGCACGAGAATATCGGATCCGGACAATAGTACCGTTTCCTCTAATTCGTAACGTTGTTTTAGATCACCCAAAAGACCACTATAAGTATCTGTCTTTGCTATTGCTCGATCCAGATTTTCAACCGTAGCGATTTTGGTCGGATCGTCGCTGGGCCGCACC
>CAJJDH010000047.1 GCA_905182905.1 marine gamma proteobacterium HTCC2089
CCTCAGCAAAAGAACCCGTTGAACTGATGATTGACGCGGTAAAAGCTGCCGCTGAGGATGCTGGCAGCAGCGAGTTACTCAATGCAACTTCAGTACGGGTCATTAAAGGAATTTGGGGTTACCAAAATCCGGCTAAAGCAGTCGCCCAGGCAATAGGTTGCCCTAATGCACAAACTGCTTTATCGCCATTTGGCGGCAACTTTGTCCAGTCAGTATTGAATGTGAGCGCACTAGATATTCAAAGCGGTGCACATGATGTGATTATTCTCACCGGCGCTGAGTGCGGTAATACTCAAGCGAAAGCGGCTAAAGCAAGCCATGACCTTGGGTGGGCTGAATTGCCCGGCACACCGGATCTACAGATTGGCGAAGAAAAAGATATGCGCCACGATGCAGAGCGCGCCATTCGCTTAGGGCGGCCTATTCAAATTTATCCGATTATGGAAACTGCCCTACGCAGCGAGTTAGGTATGGGTGTAGATGAACATATGCGTCATATTTCTGAGTTGTGGGCTGGGTTCAGCGCAGTAGCGGCAAATAATCCAAACGCATGGATTAGAGACGCTAAAACAGCCGAGGAAATTCGCACCATTTCTACAATCAACCGACCGGTTTCTTTCCCCTACCCCAAATTCCTAAATTCAAATAGCGCCGTAGACCAAGCTGCTGCGCTAATCTTGTGCTCAGAGGAAAAGGCGAAAGCACTAGGTATTGCCAGAGAAAAATGGATTTATCCTTGGGCAGGCAGCGATGCACAAGACCACTTCCACTTCTCTACCCGAGATAACCTCCACAGCTCACCCGCGATACGTTTGGCTGGTAAAAAGTGCCTAGAGATGTCCGACATGAATGTCGATGACATCGACCTCGTAGACGTCTACAGCTGCTTCCCAGTGGCGGTACAAATTGCCAGTCGCGAACTGGGTCTGGACACCAGCAAGCCTTTGACCGTTACTGGTGGATTGACGTGGGCTGGCGGGCCGCTAAATAACTATGTCATGCATTCCATCGTACGCATGGCCCAATTGCTACGAGAAAAACCTGGGCAAAAAGGCATGATCACCGCAAACGGTGGCTATATTACTAAGCATGCCTTTGGCACTTATTCCACTGATCGACCTGAGCAACCCTTCCAGCATGCAAACCTGCAAGACCAAGTGGATGCTTTGCCTAAACGCGAAGTCGTAATGAATAACACAGGTCAAGGCGTCGTTGAAGGTTACTCAGTAATGTACGGCCCTAAAGGTTTAGACAAAGCCTTTGTCGCAACACGCCTACCTGACGGTCGCCGAGCATGGGGTACTTCCAATGATGCTGACGTATTACAAAGCATGACAACGGAAGAATTCGTTGGTCGACCAGTGACATTAACCGACAGCGTTGCAACCTTTTAACTAGTGTCGAATAACAAGAGTCGAGCCCATTGATTAACGCAGAACAAAACAACAGCCCAGAGCAAGGCTTCCCAGCCGGTATAGGCCGGCGCTTGGGAGCGCTGATGTACGACAGCCTATTAATCTTGGCGCTGTGGTTTCTGACTGGTTTTATCTGGGTGCCTTTGAGCGGTGAAGTAGTTACCGGCTTTGCATTTCAAATGACCCTGTTGCTAGAAACCATCGGTTTTTATGGTTTTTGTTGGTACAAACAAGGCGAAACCCTGGGCATGCGCGCTTGGCACATACGCTTGGTAGACGAGTCAGGTCACGGCGTAAATCTTCAGCAGATTGCCCTGCGCTGCCTCGTAGGGCCAATTTCTTTAGCTTGCGCAGGCCTTGGGTACTTGTGGCTTTTTATAGGCAAGGACAAGCAAACTTGGCATGACAAGGCCAGCAACACATTGGTAGTCCACCTACCCCGGTAAACTATTTGGGTACTTGCTATAACTTACCCAATATTAAACGCTGGCTTTTTTACCGACCGTACCTGGCGCATATTTTCTCTAATTTCTTTCCAGTCTTTTCCCCAGATTAACGCTAAACTTAACCCTTACAACTTCAACTATTGATGTGGAACAACCGAACATGAACTTTACCCTTGCAAGTGGCGAGCTCAATGCCTCCAGAACACCCTGCCTTATGACTAGCTTTCAGATAGCGAAAAAAATCGCTAAGGCAGCTGGAAATCAAAGCGCCTTTAACAGAGCAACTCAAGATTTCAAAGATACCGTTGGCTCCACTCTGTGCGTGCAAATGGAAGGCCCTGTAGCAAGGCTATTGATCATCGGCGGTACTGGCGAAGCCTCGGCGCAAAATTTTGCAAAGGCCTGCAATGTCGCTGCGAAAACCTTAATTAAATTACCAATCGCACAAGCTTTGGTCGCGCTACTGGACGCTAAGGTGAAAGGCAAAGATGCAGCATGGAAAGCGCAAACCCTCCTTCAAGCCATAAGCCATGCGGCTTATCAATTTAGCCGCTACAAGAGCAAGCCAGCACCAGCACATCAGTTAAAGCGTGTGCGTATTCAGGCACCTGCAAAAAACCGCCAGGGCGTACAACGAGCAATCACGTTAGGCAATGCTTTAGATTCGGGTATGGCTCTGACAAAAGATTTAGGCAACGAACCACCCAACGTTTGCACCCCACTCTACCTTTTGGCTGAAGCACGCAAAATGGGTCGTAACCCAAAGGTCAAAGTAAGCCATTTAGATGAGAAGAAAATGCTCGCCATGGGCATGGGTGCATTCATGGCAGTTTCTCAAGGTAGCGACAACCCTGGTCGCATGATTATCATCAACTACGCTGGCGGTCCAAAGAACCAGGCTCCCATTGCCCTGGTGGGCAAGGGTATAACCTTCGATACTGGCGGCATTTCCCTTAAGCCACCACCAGCAATGGACGAAATGAAGTACGACATGGGTGGTGCTGCAGCGGTTTTAGGTGCGACAAAAGCGGCCATTGAAGCCAAACTGCCCATCAACCTGCTAACCATTGTTGCCGCTGCTGAAAATATGCCCAGTGGCGGCGCCACTCGCCCTGGCGATATCGTGACTACCAGTTCAGGTAAAACTGTGGAAATTTTGAATACTGACGCAGAGGGTCGTTTGGTTTTATGTGATGCTCTGACCCATGCGCAGACTTTTAAGCCTCGCACAATTATTGATGTAGCCACATTAACAGGCGCATGCATTATGGCGCTGGGCAGTCATGCTAGCGGCCTATTTGCCAACGACGATGCCTTGGCAGACGATTTACTGGATGCAGGACAAGACACAGGCGACAGAAGCTGGAGACTGCCATTGTGGGATGACTATCAAGCAGGGTTAAATTCAAATTTCGCTGACATGGCTAATGTAGGCGGTCGCGGCGGCGGCAGTGTTACAGCAGCATGCTTCTTATCCAGATTTGTTGATGACACTCCTTGGGCTCACTTAGACATCGCTGGTAGTGCTTTCTATCCTGGCGCAAACAAAGGCTCCAGCGGTCGTCCCGTGCCAATGTTGTTCAAATACTTGGTAAACCAAAGCTAGAGCGGCTGGACAAAGTGACCCGGGTAGACTTTTACGTCTTAGAAGACCTAAGCGAAGACGCAGCGATGCGCTTCGCCTGTCGGTTATGCCTCAAAGCAATACAAGGCGGCATGCCCGTACATGTCCAGCTGGAAAACAGCGTTCAGGTTGCGGCAATGGATAGCTTGCTTTGGGATTACCCGAAACACCGCTTTCTGCCCCATCAGTTGGTCACAGGCAACAACGAAGCGACTTTAAGCGATGAGGCGCCAGTGGAAACCGGTAGCCCTGAGACCACCGGGCCTAAAGATAGTGGGGGTGCAAACAGTCCAATCCACTTGGGCTGCGACTCTCCGCTACATGACACAGGCTTACTGATCAATCTTGCCAAGCAGGTGCCAACCTTTTTTGGACGCTTTGATCGAGTAGCTGAGATCATAGTGGGTGAAACAAAAGATCAGGGCCGTGAACACTACAAATTTTATCGGGACCGTGGCTACCCACTGCACCATCATGACCTGAAAGATTGGGAAAATTAGGCTAATGTCCTTGCGGCATTTTATCTGAGCTAGCTCAGTTCAAACAAACTAGATATAGAGAACCATGGACAGTAGTTTTAATCCGGAAAAGATAGAGCAGAACCTTTACCAGAGCTGGGAAAAGGCTGGGCATTTTGCACCTAAGGGAGAAGGCAACGGCTATTGCATTCTTATTCCACCGCCCAATGTCACGGGCACCTTGCATATGGGACATGCGTTCAATCAAACTCTTATGGATTCACTGATTCGCTATCAGCGCATGCTGGGAAATCGTACGCTTTGGCAGATGGGTACCGATCACGCGGGCATTGCCACCCAGATGTTGGTTGAAAGACAACTTGCCAGCGAAGGTACTAACCGCCACGAATTGGGCAGAGACGCGTTTATTGAGCGCGTTTGGGATTGGAAACAAGAATCCGGCGGCACTATATCGAAACAAATTAGACGCATGGGCTCCAGTATCGACTGGGCTCGAGAACGCTTTACTATGGATGAGGGCTATGCCGAGGCAGTACAAACCGCCTTTATCCAACTATTCGACCAAGGCCTAATTTACCGAGGCACTCGTTTAGTTAACTGGGACCCGGAACTGGGCACCGCCATATCTGATCTAGAAGTTGAGAACAAAGAAGAGCAAGGTTTCCTCTGGCACTTCCGCTACCCTTTGGCGGGCGGTGCAAAAACAAAAGAAGGCGAAGATTTTTTAGTCGTTGCCACCACACGACCAGAAACGATGTTGGGTGATACAGCGGTGGCCGTGCATCCTGATGACGAGCGTTATGCTCACCTAATTGGTGCCACCATTACCCTGCCCTTAGTTGGTCGTGAAATTCCGGTAATCGCTGATGACTATGTGGATATGGAATTTGGCACAGGCTGTGTAAAGATCACTCCCGCTCATGACTTTAACGACAATGAAATGGGCATCCGGCATAACCTCGAAGCAATAAACATTTTAACCCCCGAAGCGAAAATCAATGATACTGCGCCTGAGGCGTATCGCGATTTAGATCGAGTTGTGGCGCGCAAACAAATCGTAGCAGACCTAGATGCATTGGGCCTGCTAGCTGAAGTTAAAGACCATAAACTTATGGTGCCTAGAGGCGATCGTTCTAACGCAATTATTGAGCCTTACTTAACAGACCAATGGTTTGTGAAAATAGCGCCACTTGCTGAACCAGCTATTAAAGCTGTAGAAGACGGCAGTATCAAATTTGTGCCAAAGCAATACGAGAACACTTACTTTTCTTGGATGCGCGACATCCAGGATTGGTGCATTAGCCGACAACAATGGTGGGGCCACAGAATCCCAGCGTTTTATGATGAAGGCGGCAAGATCTACGCCGCGGAAGATGAAGCTGCTGCGCGGAAAAAATACGACCTAGGCGATGAAGTAAAACTACACCAAGACAATGATGTATTAGAAACTTGGTTTTCATCGGCTTTATGGCCAATGGCGACATTAGGCTGGCCAGAGAAACACTCTGATCTGGAAGATTACTTGCCATCAAGTACCTTGGTAACGGGGCACGACATCATTTTCTTTTGGGTCGCCCGAATGATCATGATGACCCTGCACTTTGAAAAGAATGTACCTTTCGAAACTGTATACATTCATG
>CAJJDH010000048.1 GCA_905182905.1 marine gamma proteobacterium HTCC2089
ATATCGGTAGTTACCAAAAGCAAAATCCGCGCGGTCAGCATAACGCTCGTCGAGCAAATTCATCACCCGTAAGGACAACTCGGCTTTGTCAGTAGCCTGCCATTGCACGCGCCAATTTAAGACAAAATGACCATCGTATTTAGCTGTGTTGGCAGCATTCACATAATGCGATCCCACACCACTCAACTCCAATTCTTGCTCGGCTTTTTCGCCCAGCTTTGAACTCCATCGCACCTGACCTATCCAACGCGGGGCCGAATCAAGAAAGTTGCCATCGGAGATCTGCTCACGACCTGTGGCGGCACGATCAAAATCATATTTGTGTTCGGCGTAAGTGGTCACAAGATCAAATCTATGCACGCCAACATTCACGTTACCGGCAAACTCAACACCGACCGAGCGCGTGCGCCCGTCGCTGACATTAAAGGCATCCGAATCGCGCAGGATAAAATTGCGGGTTTTCTCGGCAAAAGCAGCCACAGTGACATTGCTGCTCTTGAATCCCACTTCCAACGCATTGAGCCGCTCACTGTTAAGATCAGCAATGGTTTGACCACCGCGGAGTCTATATAACTCAGTAATCTGCGGCGGACGGAAGCCGGTGCTTATTGTGCCGTAGACCATAGAAACTTCACCTAGATCATACTCAATACCAAGCCGTGCACCAACATTGCTGAAGTCATCCTCACGACTCGCAGGGCGTGTATACAGGCAACCACCAAACCCACATGCCGTGCCGTCGTCCCGCGTATTACCAGTGATATGATTATTGGAGTAATCGTAGTTTAGATGCTCAAGACGCAGACTATGGATAAGCCGCAGGTCATCTGAAAAGTTATGTACCAGATCATAAAATCCGGCAATTAGCTGACTATCGACATCATAGTCGTAGTGCAGTCCACCTGGGCGAGTTGCCACCAAGAAGGCGCTACCTGTGGTTGGCAATGCTTGAAACTCTCTAAGCCCACCAGACATAAACTCAACCTGCCCACCCAAGTTCAGCTGAGTATTCGACTGACTCAGATCGTAGTCTACAATTAGGCCGCCACTAGTTTGAGCATTATCTTCTAGCGGTTGCCCAGGCAAAAAGTGCTGCAAAAATTGCATTTTTGAACGGCGCAAGTATGGCTTGAGAGTCCACGAACCTTTTTGCAATTCAGAGTTAATACGAGCGGACCAAGCATCTCGATATGCTTCAGGGTTAGGGTTTGATTTGCGTAGCACCGCATCATCATAAGATTCAAAACCACCGACATAACCGCCAGTTTCCTGATTCAGTAGGGTCATAGTTGCTTGGTTCTTCACCGACCAACCCGCCCAATCAGTTAAATGACTCAGGTGCAATTTCTGCTGGCCATAGCCTGAATCTGCACGGTAACCACCAGAGTTGGCTGAGACTAGGGCTATGCCGAACTGGTGTCCTCCCACCTGCGTACCCGCTTGCAAGTTCACTCGATGAAAGTCGTACGGCCCGACCTCTACACCAATGGCGTTTTCGCTAGGCACTGGGGTAATAACGTTCACTGCGCCGTGCAGCGCATTGCCACCCAAAACTGCACTGGCAGGACCGCGCCACACTTCAATCGCTGCGGCTTGTTCAGTGTTAAGCTCAAACAAATTGTTTATGTTACAGAAGCCGTGAGGACGTAAAGGAATACCATCTTCCAAAAATGCAAATTCACCACAAGCACCAGAACCGGTGTAAACCGCAGAACGAATCGCAGTTAGGTGTTCTTGCCCGGAACCCTTATTTATCCAAACGCCAGCTACTCTATTCAATACTTCACTAGAGTGTGTGGCACCAACCTTTGCAATCTCATCACCACTCAAAACACTGAGGCTACCACTGGCACCAAGGCGGGCTTGGATAGAGCCGCTACTGGTGACAACAACTTCCTCAATATCTGTATCAGCGACCGCTTCGTCCGCTTGAGTGGTTTGGAAGGTAAATATTACTGCACTGAATAAGGTAAGTGCGTAGAGCATAGAGAATCTAATGTTACTACCTGACATACACGCGTTTCCTAGAGGGTTTAATAATTGCGGGGAACCTTACCGACCATTAGTGCACCTTGCAATTAACCTCAATGAAAAAAGCTAAATGTTCAAAACTTACACCAAAGTTAGGGCTGGGCAGACCCTTGATCGACTGCTAAAACTGAGTACTCGGGAACTTCAAAAGATAAACGTGTTCGAAAAACTAAATCAAAACTCTGCTGCGGCGCCAGAGATTTCAAGTATTCCCAACGTAAAAAGCGCCAACCCCGAGCCGGCCCTACAGCGGAACTACTTGGAACAAATTGCTGACCATCAGCCGAAACGAAAAATGCCACATCCGCCAAAGGTAGCTGAAAAGTTTCTTGAGCCAAATAACTACCTTGTGGCACTGCATCTTCAATCCGCAAATGTCCCTTGGGGACTACGTATAGCCCGTTATTCTTTACCTTCAACGTATAACGTAGGGAATCACCCGGACTTAAAGTCGTCGCCTCTACCCATTGAACATCTGCACCCTGCGCAGCACCACCAACCAACCCCTGAGAGCTTTCGATGTTCGCTGAAGATGCAACCTGCATTGCAATTACGGTAGTAACGCTAACCTCAGCATTCGCACTAAAATTCCAAAGACTAAGAGCAAGTCCGGCCGTATAAATAAATGTAGCCCTCAACCAATCCACCTTAACGCTAGTGTTGTAATTTTTTCCACCCTGACTAAACCCATGCTGTTTAAAAGCGTTTGCAGCTATACGGACGTAAGTACGATATCAATATGCTCGTTCTCTGGGTAATAACAAATTTCAGCATCGCCATTATCCAGCAATGCCATAACGCGCCGACGTTTTTCATCTAGCGTATAATCTTGATGGCCATAATCAGTCCCTTCACGAAGAATAAAAGCATCTACAACACCTAACAGTGCCGATTCTGATAATTGCTCGACGGGCACAGTGATCATATTTGCAATCCTCGGGCAGAGCCCTTATTACGCAAAACTATAAAGAGTACTGAACGTACTCAAGCCTAGCGAACCTCTGTGACATCAATACGTCTATTTTCTGCGGCGACCGCATCAATATTTCGATTCTCTGCTACTAAACCTTCAAAATCATAGTGACGTCTGTCGCCTAAATGAGACAACGTTACGCTGTTAATGCTGCGCGCAATGTTCTCGACTCGGCCAGGGTTGCTATGATCCCAACCAACCAACATTTCCTTTATAACTTGGCGCTGAAGATTGTCTTGAGATCCGCACAAGTTGCAGGGAATGATTGGGTATTGAGCATAGTCCGACCACTTACTGATCAAAGATTCGCGACAATAGTAAAGGGGCCGGATAAGAATGTTACGACCATCATCACTCCGCAGCTTTGCCGGCATAGCCTTAAGCTTAGCGCCATAGAACATATTCAATAACAGAGTTTCTACGACATCATCAGCGTGATGACCTAGAGCAATTTTTGTGGCGCCAATTTTCTGCGCATGGTTGTACAAAATACCTCGGCGCAACCTTGAACAAACTGGGCAAGTAGTTTTGCCCTCTGGCGTCAACGATTTAACAATGCTGTAAGTATCTTGTTCAATAATATCGTAAGGCACGCCGACCTTATCCAAGTACTCTGGCAATACATGCTCAGGAAAGCCCGGTTGTTTCTGGTCCAAATTAACGGCAACAACCTCAAAGCTGATGGGTGCGTGCTGTTGAAAGCTGAGCATTAAATCTAAGAGGGTATAAGAATCTTTACCACCAGACAGACAGACCATAACTTTGTCTCCGTCTTCCAGCATGGCGTAATCTGTAAGCGCCTCACCAACTAAACGTCGTAACTTTTTATGGCACTTATTTTTTTCGTACTGCCCTTTGCGGGGATCGGCAATACTCGAACTGTGTAGACCCATTTTTAAACTCTAAATTATTCTTTAATTTGCACGTGCAACTACGGTCACAATGCGCGGCCGGATGTATTGTACCTCTAATGCACGGTAAACCGGCCTCGCAAATAATGCTGACCGAAACCCTAGTTTAACCCGCGCAAGACCAGCATAGGAGGCGTATCGACCAAGCTTCTACTGCCCAGCAATCCTACGGTAGCAATAATCAAGGCCCCGGCAACCGGTCCAAGCAGCCAAATCCACGGGTGAAGCGATGCACTCAAGTTAAATACTTGGCTCTGCAAGACCCCTACAGTTAACTCAGCGCCAACCACGGCAACAATGCCAGCAAAGGTACCTAAGAGTAAAAACTCGGCTGCTAAAGAGCTACCAATCAATTTGCGGCTGCCCCCTAAAGCGCGAATCAATCCGTGCTCTGACATCCGTGAGTCGCGACTGGCTTGAATACTGGCCACCAAAACCAAACAACCACTAATGAGTACTAACCCTAAGACCAGTTCTACGGCTTGGCTAACCTGGGCAACAATCTCTTGAATTTGCGCTATTAACGCGTCTATCTCAATCACCGTGATTGTTGGATAAGCCGTCAGCAACTCATTAAGAAAGCGCTTATCCGAACGCTGCAAAAAGAAACTCGTCATGTACGTTGCTGGGAAGTCTTGCAGCGCCCCAGGGGAAAATATAATGAAAAAGTTTGGACTCATGCTTTCCCATTCAAGAGTCCTGATACTAGTGATCTTCGCCTCAACCTGCTGCCCACCAATATCAAATTGCAGTTGATCACCTAGAGAAAGCCCCCAGCTGCGAGCGTAGTCCGCCTCCAAAGACACCTCAGGCTCTAGCGCACCCTCGACCCACCACTGACCTTCGACAATGGCATTACTTTCTGGCGCATCAACAACCCAAGTTAAATTACGCTCTGAAGTAAGCCGTGAACCACCGGGTTCGCGCTGCAAACTGTCTTGCCATTGTTTAGCAGCGATATCATTTACACCGGTGACCCGGCCACGAATCATGGGATATAAAAAATCCCCTTGGGTGGCACGTTTTTCTACCAAACCGCGCACACCGTCAACTTCATCCGCAGCAATATTCATAACAAAATGGTTAGCTGCATTCTCAGGAATTTGACTACGCCACTCGGATATCAGCGCAGTACGAATTAGCACTAAGACCAGCAGCAACATAATGGCAAGACCAAAAATTAAGATCTGCGCAGTATTCTCGCTGCGCCGGCGCTGTAAACCGGCAAGTGCAAGCCGCCAACCACTTTTCGCCTGCATACCCACTACCCGTCCACTACGCAGCAAAACGTTGGCTAAGACACCAAACACGAGACAAACTCCAACAATACCTGCCAACGTCCAAAATGTGAGCAACAGATCATTGGTGTACCAAACTAGCAAAACTAAGCTCCCTGCAGCGCCAGCGCCATAAGAGACCCACCGACTAGCCGGCGACTGACCTAGGTCACGACGAATAACCCGCATGGGGGTAATGTCTTTGAGATGGATGAATGCAGGCATGGCAAAGGCAGTGGCACAAATTAAACCAGTGGTAGTGCCAAGCAAAAACGGTCGCGCTGTAGGGCTAGGTAGCTCCACAGAAATCAAATTAGCCAACGCCT
>CAJJDH010000049.1 GCA_905182905.1 marine gamma proteobacterium HTCC2089
ATAGCTCTAATACATACCTAGAAATTCAAGCCGGTTCAGGTGGCACAGAAGCCCAAGATTGGGCAGATATGCTATTACGCATGTATTTGCGCTGGGCAGAAAAACGCGGTTTCAATGTTTCAGTCACTGAGCTATCTCCCGGGGACATAGCGGGTATCAAAAGTGCCACAATTTTTGTTAGTGGTGCCTATGCTTATGGCTGGCTTAGGACGGAAACTGGGGTTCACCGTTTAGTCAGGAAATCGCCTTTTGACTCAGGCAGTCGCCGTCATACATCCTTTGCTTCAGTATTTGTTTCCGCAGAGATCGATGATGATATTGAAATTGATATCAATCCGGCGGATGTTCGAGTAGATACTTATCGCGCGAGCGGCGCGGGTGGGCAGCATGTTAACCGTACCGATTCCGCAGTTCGTCTTACTCACTTGCCGACTAATACTGTAGTGCAGTGTCAGAGTGAGCGTTCCCAACACCAAAATAAAGACAATGCTTATAAGCAGTTGCGTGCAAAACTTTACGAACTTGAGCTGCAAACTCGCCGTTCTGAGCAGCAATTGATCGAAGACTCTAAAGCGGATATTGGCTGGGGTAGTCAGATAAGATCCTACGTCTTGGACCAATCGAGAGTAAAAGACCTCCGCACTCAAGTTGAGCGTACAGACCCAAATGCAGTGCTTGATGGAGATCTAGATGGGTTTATTGAAGCTAGTCTCAAGGCAGGATTGTAAGTTGATTGAATAGCTACACCAACAATTCGTGTAAGCCTTGTGCAAAAGCTGGGGCTGAAAATGACAGAACAGAACGATTACAAAATAAGCACTCAGCGGTGAGTGTAAAAGTGAGTAGAAAAAGATGAGCGAAGAACGAGATATTCTGGCCAACCGCAAAGCTAAAATGGACGGCTGGCGCGCAGATACTGGGATCTATCCCAATGACTTTCGTCGCCAGGACCTAGCCGTAGATCTGCATCAGCAGGCCAAAGATCTCGACAAACCTCAATTGGTAGAAGCCGCTATAGAGACGGCTGTTGCCGGGCGTATTATGTTGCGTCGAGTAATGGGCAAAGCGAGCTTTTTAACTATCCAAGATAACTCGGGTCAAATGCAATGCTACTTGACGAAGAATGAGCTAGGTGAAGAGGTCTATGATGCGTTCAACAAATATTGGGAAATGGGAGACATTGTGGGCGTACGTGGTGTGCTCATGCGCACCAATAAAGGCGAGCTAACTGTTAATGCCAAAGATATTGTGTTGTTGAACAAGACCCAGCTGCCGCTACCTGAAAAGTTTCACGGCGTGACCGACCAAGAAATCCGTTATCGTCAGCGTTATATTGACTTGATCGTAAACGAAGACAGCAGGGGGGTGTTTCGTACGCGCTCTGTGGTCATGCAAAAAATTCGCGAGTACTTCACCAAGCTAGATTACTTAGAAGTTGAAACACCAATGATGCACAGTATTCCCGGCGGCGCTACAGCCAGACCGTTTACTACTCATCATAATGCCTTGGATATGCCCCTTTACCTACGTGTGGCGCCGGAACTGTTTTTGAAAAGGCTAGTAGTGGGCGGTTTTGAACGGGTGTTTGAAATCAACAGGAACTTTCGTAACGAAGGTCTGTCAACGCGCCACAATCCGGAATTTACGATGCTTGAATTCTACCAAGCCTATGCCGATTACGAAGATTTGATGACGTTAACCGATGACCTGTTGGCGAGCCTTGCGCGGGATGCCCTTGGCTCCACGGCTTTTAATTATCAGGGCATTGACTTAGATTTTGCCAATGCACCGCTGCGAATTAGTATGGCGGAGTCGCTAGCTCGATTCGGCAGCGTGCCGGAGGCTTCTGTAGCAGATGAGGATCACTTGCGTGGAGTATTGAAAGCCGGTGGCAATGCGTCTGAGGACCATTGGGGTTTGGGCCGGCTACAAATGGAAGTCTTTGAAGCGCAGGTTGAAGCTAAGCTTGAGCAGCCTACCTATATTACTGAATATCCAGCTGAGGTATCACCTTTGGCTCGTCGTAACGATAAGAATCCGGATATTACCGACAGGTTCGAACTTTTTATTGGTGGTCGCGAATATGCTAACGGATTTTCCGAGTTAAACGATCCAATAGATCAAGCGGCTCGATTTAGAGCGCAGGCAGAACTAAAGTCTCAAGGCGATGCCGAAGCCATGCACTTTGACCAAGACTATATAACCGCGTTGGAATATGGTTTGCCGCCTACCGCGGGCGAGGGTGTGGGTATTGATCGACTAGTGATGTTACTAACCAACGCGCCATCCATTCGTGACGTGCTGCTGTTTCCGCTGATGCGCCACCAGTAGAGTTTAGATACATTGGATATGCAGGGTCGCTATATGTGAATGTTGTCGCTGTAAAGGCCGTCTTGTAATTTGGTCAATCCATTAGGCATATGTTGAGCCTAGTTTAGCGGCGATATTCAATGATGATGAGGACTTGTTATGAATCAACGAGTTAATTTAAGCGCCTCTTGGTTGGCGCTCCTTGGCGATCAGTTCGACCTTCCCTATATGCAACAGTTGCGAGACTTTTTGCTTATGCAAAAGCGTCAGGGTAAGCAGGTTTATCCGCCAGGGGAGCAAATGTTCGCAGCGCTAAACGCCATTGCAGTGGATGATGTGCGCGTTGTTGTCATTGGGCAGGATCCCTATCATGGGCCAGGACAAGCCCATGGTTTGAGTTTTTCCGTACCCCATGGCGTCGCTATTCCTCCATCCTTACGTAATATTTTTAAAGAAATAGACAGTGATATAGGCTTACAGGAAACGGTAAAACATTACTGTGGCGACTTAACATCCTGGGCGCAGCAGGGGGTGTTGTTATTGAATAGTGTGCTCAGTGTTGAGCATGCTCAGGCGGCGTCTCATCAGGGCCAAGGGTGGGAGCAGTTCACTGATGTGTTAGTGACTAGACTTGCACAGCGTCGCCAAGGGTTGGTGTTTTTGCTCTGGGGTAGCTACGCCCAGAAGAAAGGTAAGCTTGTTGACGGTGACCGGCATCACCTGTTGTCAGCACCTCATCCCTCGCCGCTGTCTGCTCATCGCGGGTTTTTAGGGTGTAAACATTTTTCCACAACAAATCAATTACTCCTCGCACAAGGTTTGTCTGCGATAGATTGGTCGCCAACTACCATTACGCACATCCATAGCGACATAAGCTAGGCACAAGCTAAATGTTGAGGTTACAAATGAACAACAGAGTAATAACAAAATGACAGCATTAGACCTTTCCAATAACGAAGACGTGCTTATTTGCGAGCATAAGACCACTGGTACTGGGCTGATAGGTCATGCTCATCTGAATATGGTCGGTAGTTTAAATGCTCTAACTTTAGATGCCGTAAAAGTATTGTTTGATGCAATATCTCACTGGTTCGAGCGCGAAGACATTGCTGCTGTTCTGTTAACAGGAGAGGGCGAAAAGGCATTTTGTGCTGGTGGCGATATACAGGCCCTTTACCGCGCAGCAGTAGCGAATAACGCAGCAGGCGAGCTATTAGATTTATATCCTTTTGAGTTTTTTGCGCAAGAGTATCGGTTAGATCACCTGCTGCACACTTTTAATAAGCCGGTCATTACGCTGGGTCACGGCATTGTTATGGGCGGCGGCTATGGTCTCTTTGCTGCTTCTAGCCACCGTGTGCTAACCCAGCGCAGCAAATTAGCCTTTCCTGAAATAACCATTGGTCTATTTCCTGATGCTGGTGGTAGCTGGGTATTAAAAAACTTACCGCAACCAATTGCGTTGTTCCTTGGACTTACCGGCAGTCAAGTGAATGCTACTGATGCCTTAGGTCTTAATATTGGCACGCACATTATTGAGCACGAGCAGAGGCAGCAGTTTATCGATGGGTTACTTACTCTAGCTTGGGCTGGAGAGGGAGAGGGCAACGGGCGGCTATTGGACGACTATTTGAACGCAAGTACTTTTGTTGGTGATGCGCCAGAGTCTGAATTGGCTAAGCTTGCGCCGTCACAGATTAACGTCGACAACCTTAGCAATTGTGTTGCCAGCATTGATGCACTGCAGGGACAGTCATCTTGGATTGACCGTGGTATAGGTAATTTACAAAATGGCTGTCTGGTAACAGCGGGCATTATTTGGGAGCAATTGCGCCGAGTACAAACCATGAACTTGGCAGATAGCTTGCGCATGGAGCTGGCGGTAGCCACTCACTGCCTGCGCTCGCCAGACTTTCAGGAAGGCGTACGGGCGCTGTTGATTGATAAAGATAATTCGCCAAAGTGGTCAGTGGAGCGTGTCGAAGACTTGTCCGAAAATTATATCAAAGCCCATTTTGATGAGTCATTTGCGGGGCTTTGGGCGAATAACCCGCTGCACGACCTAGACTGAGTTTGCTTACTTGTTATGAAGCGGATTGTTCTACATCTTCTTTTGCTTTCCGGGTAACCCAGAGACCGGTACCTGATAAGTTGGATTCGTCGGAGTCATTCCGGCTGACGTAAATAACATCACCCTTGGTGCCCTGAGGGTTCTGCCAAGTGTCGCCTAATACAGGTGCCACTCCTTGCCAGCTGAACTCTGCTAATTGTTTTTTTACCGCGCCCCTAAACTGGGCGCGTGCAACGATCTCCTGCCCCAGATAGCAACCTTTATCGAAATCCACTGCGCCGTGTATGTGTAGGTCTAGCATTTGCGGTAAGAAGCGTTGGCTTAACGGTTTGCTGATAAACACCATTCCCTGTTCAGCCATAAGGCTGCTTAGGGTGTTAGACAGGTCACTTTGTTCCGCTGTGCTGATTTTATCCAAAGCTATAGCCCAGCCAGGTAAAAAATGTTGTTCAGTGTCTTGGCTGGATTTAATAGTTAAACCCTCGTCTACCCAACTAAAGGTACACTTCGCAAACATCGCGTAGGGCTTAAGGAAGTTAATAAGATCCTGGGCAAGTGATTTATGCACGATCAAGCCAACGCCACTGTCTAGTTCTAATGCCCAGCCATTTGCCAGTACTCGACCCTTGAGTGTGCACAATGCCATTGGCGTGGGTTGAGTTTTATTAATTCTTGCACTGTCACAGGTTAAGTAACCTTGCAAAAAATCTTTGACGGCAAAGCCTTCGAGGGTGATCATCCTCGCCTCTAGCCAGTTCTCCACAGAGTAGTCCCTTTCTTACAAACCGTATGGTTTTAGACTGCCTTAAGGCGAGCTATAAAAGCAATAACCTAGGCTTTGTAGTTATGAGTGCAACTGATCTTAAACAAATTTATTGGCGTAGTCGCCGTGGCATGCTTGAAATCGAAGCAAAGCTGATACCGTTTATTCGTGACTACTTCGACGACTTGAGTGTTGAAGAACAAAAAGTTTATGAGCAGATGCTAGACCTCGAGGATTGGGAGATTTTTGATTGGTTGCAAGGTCGCGAGATACCAAAGGACCCTTTGATGCGCCAGGTGATCGAAAAAATCATCGCCTGCAAGTCAACCCTTTAGGTCATAACTCCAAAAACTCTAATAGCTCTAACAGCTCTAACAGCTCTAACAGCTCTAATAGCGATATTGGCGATAATAGTTATAAAGACGCTCAGGGTGCCCTTAGAGCCAACGAGAATGGCGGTGTCGACAGCTATTGGCAGTATTGTTCTGACGGTCACATTTGTTTAGTGATTCGATCTGGGTACATTCGTTGCTGGTGCAACTGTGTTGGCTTTACCCTGTATCTTTACGCGGGCGCAATGCTCTTGGGCGTGACGGGTTTAAGCCTATTTGCAGTGGTAGGACACCGTTATCTGCTGAATGCAATCTGTTCGCAGTTTTTCTATATCTACCTGCCGGGTACGCTTGACCATCCTACCCAGTCGTTGCATCAGATAACGTTGCAGCAAGATACCCAAATTAGTACTTGGCAATTGAATTGGGCCCTGTGTCTTTGTTTTCGTGGGCAAGATCCGCAATGGGTTTTTACCGATGAAGTAAACCCAGAAACTTTCGCGAGCTTGAGGAGACTGGAGAAGGTTACCCACGGGTAACCTGGCGCACGAAACCTCAAACAGAAGCTAGTTTCTCAAAAGCTTTGACCTAAACCGAGGTTTTGATCATATCTAATTGGTCCGTACTACCCGGGAACAATATGGTGTCTGTAGTATTCACAGTCTGTTCTGGATGGTCCAAGTTGAAGTTCAAGCCTCTACTTTCTTTCCTTTTCAGTGCCGAACGCACAATTAGGTCCGCTACGTGTAGGAGGTTTCGCAGCTCGATTAGATCGTTGGTGACGCGATAATTTGCGTAGTATTCGTGGATCTCTTGCTTGAGTAACTCTATACGGCGTTGGGCTCTTTGCAGGCGTTTGTCTGTTCTAACTATGCCCACGTAGTCCCACATAAAACGCCTTAGTTCTTCCCAGTTATGGGCAATGATGACTGATTCGTCTGAATCGGTAACTTGAGATTCATCCCAACGAGGGATATATGGGGTGGCCTGAGGGCGATCCAATTGAGAAATAATTTTTTTCGCAGCATTCTCACCATAAACTAAACACTCAAGCAGAGAGTTACTCGCTAACCGATTTGCGCCATGCAGGCCGGTACAACTTACCTCGCCAATAGCGTAGAGGTTGGCAAGGTCGGTACGCCCGTGTTCGTCTACTACAACCCCGCCGCAGGTGTAGTGGGCAGCAGGCACAACAGGTATCGGCTCTCTGGAAATATCAATACCTAACTCTAAGCACTTTTGCGCAATGTTAGGAAAGTGCTGATGAATGAATTCCTTTGAACGGTGGCTGATGTCTAGGTAAATGCAATCTGCGCCTATACGTTTCATTTCGTGATCTATAGCTCTGGCAACGATATCTCGCGGTGCTAGCTCTGCGCGATCGTCGAATTTCTGCATGAAGCGCTGACCATTGGGTAGGCGCAGTACGCCACCTTCGCCCCTCACCGCCTCGGAAATTAAGAATGAGCCCGCATGTGGATGGTAGAGGCATGTCGGGTGGAATTGATTAAATTCCATATTCGCAACTCGACACCCAGCTCGCCAAGCCATGGCTATACCATCGCCGGTAGAGCCATCTGGGTTGCTCGTATAGAGGTATACTTTACTTGCGCCGCCAGTAGCCAAAATAACGAAGCGTGATTGGAATACTTCAACTCTACCGCTGGTTAAATTGAGAACGTAGGCGCCCGCGCACCGGCTTGGGTTGCGACCTAATTTCGATAGATTGATCAGATCAATGGCAACTCGATCATTGAATAGTTGAATATTCGGGTGGTCTAGTGCTCGCTCAGTAAGCGTTTGGGTAATCGCCTTACCGGTCGCATCTGCCACATGGATGACGCGGCGGTGAGAGTGACCGCCTTCTCTGGTTAAATGCAGGGCGTTATCTTCAACGTCGAAATTCACCCCCCATTGCGCCAGTTGGTTAATAGCGTTGGGGGCACCTTGCACCACATCGCGCACTACATTGGCGTCACAGAGTCCCGCACCTGCATCTAGGGTGTCTCTGACATGATCGTCAAAGCTGTCATCTGGGTCGGTTACAGAAGCGACGCCGCCTTGGGCCCAGTGAGAAGAGCCACTAGTGATGTCGCCCTTGCAGAGCACGGTGACTCTGGCGTGTTCTGCCAGCAGTAGCGCTGTAGTTAGCCCCGCTGCACCGCCACCGACGACTAGAATGTCTGTATTAAATCTTTGCGACATTTTGCTAATTATATTGAATCGGCCTTGGAGTATAGCGATCTCGTGACCATTAGAGTATCTGCAAGATCGGGGTTTGTAATTGCGGGCCGTAGTCTCAGGCCTGGTGAGTTTTTGTGAAACGGTGAGTATTTGTTCGACTCTGCTTTACCCATTGGCCCCACCGCACGTTATTCCTTGCTACTTTTGTTTGATTTTGGGTTAATCAGCGAATGATCAAAAAGCAAATTCTAGTGGACACGCGACAAGACATTATTCGCCTTTATGCTGGCGAGAATCCTTGTGCAAAGTGCCCTAGCGGGTGCTCGTCTGCTCATAGTGCGCCGCCAAGAGATCTGCAGGCCATAGACTTTGTTTGGCCATCGACACACCTGAACTCTATGGTTCTTTATCTCTTTGGCCTACCGTTGGCACTTCTGTGTTTAGCCATAGGCTTGATTGATACCTTTGGGGCGCAGAGTTCCATTTGGCTTTTGGGTCTGTTTGTGGCCGCGGCCGTGGGCGTTGGAATGTTGCTGGGTAGGCATTTAGCTTACAAGAAAAGCCGTTCACTCCTGATGGCCTTGAAAGAAGCAATCGCCATACCCACTATGCCCAATAGCGAGAACGCTTACGCAGAAAAGTCGGCGTAATCAATATTTTGCTAGGGCTTCCACATGTGTTGGTGCCCACACCAGTTTCTGACCAATTTTGAGGAAAAATCCACAATGCAGAACAGCATAAATTCACATCTTCCTAGCGAGCATCGCCGGTTTCAGACAAAAGTAAAAGGGTTGTTAGCTCTCGTAGCTGTTTCCTTTTTTGCGCTGCTATCTAATCCTGCGGCCGCTCAACTGCCTGATTTCACTTCGCTGGTGAAAAATAATGAGGCTGCCGTAGTCAATATTAGTACTACAAGTGAGCCTAAGAGCAGGTCAAGTATACCGGGTCGTCCAGGAGGCGATGAGCGTTTAGAGGAGTTTTATCGGTTTTTTGGCCCTCCTGGTGGCAATGGTGGTCCTAGAGGCGGCCAGCCAAGAAACCCCAACAGGTCATTGGGTAGCGGCTTTATAATTGCCAAAGATGGTTACGTGCTGACCAATAATCATGTTGTTGATGACGCCGACGAAATTATCGTGCGCACAAGTGATCGTCGTGAATATGAGGCAACTTTAGTGGGCGCTGATCCGCGTTCGGACCTTGCTCTTTTGAAAATCGAGTCGAAAGCTGAATTTCCCGTCCTCAAAATGGGTAATTTTGATGATGTTGAAGTAGGGCAGTGGGTATTAGCCATAGGATCGCCTTTTGGGTTCGATTATTCGGTCACAGCGGGTATTGTGAGCGCAAAAGGCCGCAGCCTATCCAACCCTCGAACAGGTAATTACGTGCCGTTTATTCAAACCGATGTAGCTATAAATCCTGGCAACTCAGGTGGTCCATTATTCAACCTAGATGGCGAAGTAGTGGGCATCAATTCGCAAATTTATTCGAATTCCGGTGGCTTTATGGGTGTCAGTTTCGCTATTCCCATCGATATCGCTATGGACGTTGTAGATCAGCTGAAGGACAACGGTCGGGTTTCCAGAGGCTGGTTAGGCGTTGAGATATTGGAGCTAACTAAAGATTTAGCCGAAGGGTTTGGTTTGGACCGTCCACAAGGCGCACTAGTTACTCGAGTACTCAAAGATAGCCCGGCCGAGAAGGGCGGGCTGCTAGACGAGGACATTATTTTAGAATTTAACGGTGACGAAATCCCGCGCGCCAGTGATCTACCGCATTTTGTTGGTCGCGCGCCGGTTGGCGAAGCTTCAAAGGTCATCGTCATGCGCGAAGGGAAGAAGGTTAAACTGAAGGTAACCATTGGCGAATTGCCAGAAAATCCTCAGCTGCAAAGGCTGGGCAGCAGATCCAATGCACAGGAAAACACCTTTGGCCTCACAGTAGGGGCAGTGTCTCCTCAAGTGAGCCGTGAGCTAGGTATTGATACCGGCGTTGAAGTGTTTGCCGTGGAAGGCATTGCTCAGTCTGCTGGATTTGCTGTGGGCGACGTTATTCTAAGAATGCGCGGGCAGAAAGTTGATGACTTAGACAAGTTTAAAGAAATTGCTGATCTAATAAAGCCAGGGCAGGTTGTGCCGGTGAAAATTCAGCGACAACAGCGTTCTTTGTATTTGGCTTTGAAGGTGCCGTCTGACAAGAAGTAATGTGCTAAATCTGTTTCTGAACCTGCACCATGCATGGATTAGGTGTTGCATACGTAAGTAAGCTTGCAGTCTAGGCTGCTTGCTTGCAGCACCGTCCATTAGATAGCGAGTTTCATGCTTAATAGCCGTGGGCCAAATTATGGTGATTGCACTTATTTTGATAACTTTGGGATGTGCAGGGTTTTGTCATTACTTAGCCAAAAAGAAAGGGCGAAATAAACCTTTTTGGATCTTTTTCGGCGCTCTGACCGGCCCCGTTGCCCCGCTTATCCTGCTACTTTTGCCCAGTCGGAGGTAAATCTCCTCTGTCATGTATAAGTCGCGTAAAAATCTCTACTTTAGTGAAGCAAAACGGCCCATTAAGCAAAGGTTCGCTTCATCGGTAACCGCCGATAGGCTAAACTGCATCTCCCTTTGAACAGTTAGATCCTAGTGCCAAATATTCAGCGTATCCGGAATTTTTCAATTATTGCCCATATCGACCATGGCAAATCCACATTAGCGGATAGATTTATCCAACGCTGCGGGGGGCTGAGTGATCGAGAGATGGAAAACCAAGTATTGGACTCCATGGATTTAGAGCGCGAGCGGGGCATTACGATTAAGGCTCAGTGCGTGAATTTGCAATACACCCACTCCAACGGCGAGGTTTATCAGCTCAATTTCATTGATACTCCGGGGCACGTGGACTTCAGCTATGAGGTCTCACGGTCTTTGGCTGCCTGCGAAGGCGCATTGTTGGTAGTGGACGCCGCCCAAGGGGTTGAGGCGCAATCTGTAGCTAATTGCTACACCGCAATAGAGCAGGGTTTAGAGGTTCTGCCTGTGCTGAATAAGATCGATTTGCCTCAAGCCGAACCCGAACGAGTTGCCTCTGAGATAGAAGAAATTATTGGCCTAGATGTCTCAGATATTATTGAAGTCAGCGCCAAGACAGGTGTTGGTGTAGACGCGTTATTAGACTTTTTGGTCGATAAAGTGCCGCCACCGGAGGGTGACGAAAATGCCGAACTACAGGCGTTGATTATAGATTCTTGGTTTGACAACTATCTAGGTATTGTCTCACTGGTGCGTGTTGTTCAAGGTACCTTGAACAAAGGCGATAAAATCTATGTCAAATCCACTAATAAGACGCATAGCGTTGATCAAATTGGGCGTTTTACGCCAAAACGCAACCCAGGCAAGTCTTTGCACGCTGGCGAAGTTGGTTACGTGGTTGCTGGTATCAAAGAGATTACGGGCGCGCCGGTTGGCGACACCCTAGTATCTGCAAAATCTCCAGATGTGCCTCAATTGCCAGGTTTCGCCAAAGTTAAACCCCAAGTCTATGCGGGGCTATTTCCAGTCAACGGCGAAGACTTTGAAGCATTTCGCGATGCGCTGGAGAAACTTGTACTGAACGATGCATCGCTATTTTATGAGCCTGAATCTTCAGATGCATTGGGCTTCGGTTTCCGCTGTGGTTTCTTGGGCATGTTGCACATGGAAATTATTCAAGAGCGGTTAGAGCGAGAATACAATTTAGACCTTATTACCTCTGCGCCAACGGTGGTCTACGAGGTGGAACTTAACGATGGTAGCGTGAAGCAAATCGATAACCCGTCTAGGTTGCCGAGCAACTTTAAGCAAATGCGCGAGCCCATTGCTGAGGTAAATATTCTTTTGCCCCAAGAGTATGTGGGTAATGTCATGACCTTGTGCGTTGAGCGTCGAGGCGTGCAAAAGAGTATGAACTTTTCCCAAGGCCAAGTTTCTATGGAGTGGGAAATGCCGCTCAACGAAGTGGTAATGGATTTCTTTGATCGGCTAAAGTCCGTGAGTAGGGGGTTTGCATCACTAGACTATAGTTTCGTGCGCTTTGAAGAAGCTAATTTGATCAAACTAGAAATATTGATAAACGGCGATAAAGTCGATGCGCTGGCTAGTATTGTGCATCGTGATCAAGCTCAAAGTCGAGGTCGTGGCTTAGCAGAAAAAATGAAAGAGCTTATTCCCCGCCAGATGTTTGATGTCGCGCTGCAGGCCGCAATTGGTGGCCAGATTGTTGCACGACAAACCGTGAAGGCTCTGCGCAAAAACGTTACAGCTAAGTGTTATGGCGGTGACATTACGCGTAAGAAAAAACTGTTAGAGAAGCAGAAGGAAGGAAAGAAGCGGATGAAGCAGCTGGGTTCAGTTGAAATACCGCAAGAAGCCTTCCTCGCCGCGTTAAAGGTTGAGCGATAATCCCGTGTGGGTTGCAATGTTAGTTGTATTTGTTGAACAGGACGCTCTTTGTGGATATTGATTTACCTTTTTATCTCTTTTGGGCAGTAGTTGTCTGTGGTGCCATCTGGCTTGTGGACACGCTATTTTTTAGGGCGACGCGCATCGCCGCAAACCCAGACGACGACCCAGAAACTCATGAACCGCTCATAGTCGAATATGCGCGATCATTTTTTCCAGTACTTTTGCTGGTGTTAGTGCTGCGCGGTTTTGTCGCGGAGCCGTATCAGATTCCATCTGAGTCTATGGTGCCCACGTTGGAGGTGGGCGATTTTATTCTGGTGAACAAATATGCCTATGGTTTGCGTCTGCCAGTCTTTGGTACAAAGGTTGTTTCCATGGATGAACCTCAGCGTGGTGAGGTAATGGTATTTATTCCGCCCCATGATCCTAGATATTTTATTAAGCGGATTATCGGTATTCCCGGTGATCAAGTTCGCTATGTAAATAAAAAACTAACAATCAATGGGCGAGTACTGCCCTATGAATTTGTGCGCAGTTTTAAAGACCGCCGCCTGGGTATTGGTGCGTCAGAATTTGTTGAAGAGATTGGCGGTATAAAACACAAAATTCATAAGACTAGGGCGTTTGCTAAACCGCGGCAATGGACAGTGGGTCCTGGCGAATATTTGATGATGGGCGATAATCGCGATCACTCAGCTGATTCACGTAGTTGGGGTATGGCGCGTGAAGAAAATATTGTCGGTAAAGCTGTGGCTATCTGGGCTCACAAGCCGCCTGGCCTGAATTGGCCAACGTTCGAGCGCAACCGATGGTTTGCTACAGCTGATGAAGAATAAGCAGTGTTACACCAACCTTTGTTTAGAAACGCGAAGGTGCGCGAATCCAAGGCTTGCAACGTGAACTCCGTGAGTAAAAGTCTATGCCTGGATTAACCTCTAGCGCCGACGCAGATCTTGATACCTTGCAAGCGCAGTTAGGCTATACGTTTGCGCGCACTGAACTGCTTAAATTGGCACTAACCCATAAAAGTTTTTCGAAAACCAATAACGAGCGCTTAGAATTTGTTGGTGACGCAGTGCTGGGCTATTTAGTTGGGAGCCGGTTGTTCGCCCTTTATCCCGAGGTGCAGGAAGATGCTTTATCTCTGATGCGGGCAAAGTTAGTCCGCGGAAAAATGTTGGCAGAAGTTGCTCGAGGGCTAAATCTCTCAGCTTATTTGCGCTTAGGGTCTGGAGAGTTAAAAACCGGTGGGCGAGATCGAGCTTCAATTCTTGCTGATGCACTGGAAGCAGTAATAGGCGCTATGCATGAAGATGGCGGCATTACGCCTTGCGCTGAGTTTGTAGATGTTTTGTTTGCCGACTTAATGCAGGGGTTAGAAGCCGAGGTATTGAAAGACCCAAAGACTCGCCTGCAAGAGTATCTCCAAGCCCAAGGGTTAGATTTACCTACCTACGAGGTGGTGGATATCTCAGGCGCTGATCATCAACGTCAGTTCACAGTACGCTGTGATGTACCTACTATGCAATTACAGGCCACGTCACAGGCTTCTTCAAGGCGCGCTGCTGAAAAGGCGGCAGCCAGTGAAGTGTTAGCTGCGATAGCGGAAAATATACAGAGCGTTGAATCTGGTGCTGTGCAAGTAAACGATACTAATCAAAGCTCAAATTAGGGGACAGTTTTTGTCTGAACAACAACAAAAATGTGGCTATGTGGCGCTGATCGGACGGCCAAATGTGGGCAAGTCGACCCTGTTGAATCACGTTCTAGGGCAGAAGATCAGTATTACTTCGCGTAAGCCTCAAACTACTAGGCGTAACCTAATTGGTGTAGATACCGTGGATGCGAATCAAGCTATTTATGTGGATACCCCTGGTATTCATCAGCAAACCGAACGTGAGTTAAACCGCTACATGGTGAGCAATGCAACTTCTGCATTGTCAGATGTAGATTTACTAGTGGTGCTGATTGAAGCAGGCAAGATCCAAGATGGTGATCATCACGTGCTGAAACTTTTGGCAAAGCGCGATGTACCTAAGTTTGCAGTCATCTCCAAGGTGGATCTTGTTAAAGATAAAACGGAGCTGCTGCCTCAAATGCAAACTTTGCATGGCATGGGTTTGTTCGACGAAATAGTTCCGATCAGTGCGCTAAAGCAAGATGGCGTTGAGAGCTTCAGACAGAACGTATTCCAACGCTTACCCATGGGTAAGCACTTCTTTGGTGACGATGAAGTTACCGATCAGCCTGAGCGTTTTTTAGTGGCCGAAATAGTCAGGGAAAAGCTCATGCGTCAGCTGGGGGACGAAATTCCTCACAGCGCCACTGTGGTCATTGAGAGCTTTAAGCAAAACGAAAAAATCACCGAAATTCATGCTGACATTTATGTCGAGCGAGACGGTCAAAAGCGCATTGTTATTGGCAAGGCTGGTGCGCGTATGAAGCTCATTGGGCAGGAAGCGCGTAAAGACATTGAACATTTGCTCGACCATAAAGTGATGCTGCACCTTTGGGTCAAGGTGCGCAAAGGTTGGACTAATAATGTCGGCCAGATGAAAAACTTGGGTTATGACTAATGACCGAATATTGCGCAAGCCGACCAAATCAGCGTTAGCGATTAAGTGTGGGTATTTCTAACCTCCTACAAGAACCAGCAGTGGTACTCCACGTAAGGCCATATCGAGAAAGCAGTTCTATTGTGCAGTTTCTGACTCAGGACCAAGGTCGAGTGGTTGGGGTGATGAAGGGGCTACGGCGGGACAATCCTAAACGGGTCGCGCTACAGGCCTTTTCCTTTGGCACGGTTACTTATATGCCTCGAGACGGTTTGGTGACGGTTAGGAGTTTTGATCTAGGTCACTTTATTGCGCTAAAAGACGACGCCCTGTATGCCGGGTTTTATGTTTTGGAACTACTCAGTAGGTTGGTGCCGGAAAAGCAAAGTGAGCCAATGATATTTCGGGCTGCTCTAGAGGTTTTAGAGTCCCTAGAAGAGGGTGATGAGATAGAGCCATGTTTACGTAATTTCGAAATGGATCTGCTGCACCACCTTGGTTTCGGGTTAGATTTTCGCAGGTTAGCTGGGGACACAATGCACCCTGAACAGGCGGTAGAACCCTTGCGCCTATACAGTTTTAACGCTAGTGACGGGTTTGCCCTTGTGCAAGGTGACTATGCTGGCGAGAGTAAGCTCCCCAGAGGTTTAGGCCAACTGCTCTGGGGCCAAGAAATTTTGGCTATTGCAGCCAGAGACTTTAGTGATTTAGCTGTGCGTCGTGCAGCTAAAAGGCTGCTCCGCGATGCGCTTGCCCCAATTTTGGGTGACCGACCGCTGACCAGCAGAATGATGCACCCTAACAGTAGGATAGTAATAGATGGCGAAGAGCCCAACCGAAGTTGAATTAGACGTAGTGAATTTGTCCGAAGACGGGCTCGGTGGCGCTACGCTAAATGACCGTCCTATTTGGATTCGTAATGCACTGCCTGGTGAGCGAGTTATCGCCCGGATTTTGAAGCGTAGAGGTGGCAAAAAATTTGCTGATGGTCGCTTAGTTGATTCGGCAGGTAGCGAGGTTAATGCAAATAAAGATCGAGTCCCTTCAGCGTGTGAATATTTCCCTCGCTGTGGCGGTTGCGCAATGCATCATATAAGCGCCGATGCGCAATTATTACACAAACAAAATAGTTTGGCAGAGGAGCTTCTGCGCGTTGCGGTAGAACCCGGCCAATGGCGTCAGCCGAGTGCATTGGTGCGCACAGGTTACAGAAGAAAGGCTCGTATGGGTGTACGCGTAGTGGGCGAAAATGTACTCGTTGGCTTTCGCGAATCGTTCAGTAATCGGGTTGCGCGGATTGACCATTGTCTAACCTTGACCAAAGAACTCTCAGCACTTCTGCCAGATTTAAAAAGCACTATTGCGGCAATGTCTGAACCACACACCATTCCTCAACTAGAGGTTGCTCAAGGGGACAGTAGTGTAGCTATTTTGGTACGTCACCTGCAGCCGTTAAGTGCTGAGGACCGTGAGCTTTGGTGTCATTTTGAGCTCAAGCACAGGGTCCAAGTACTGTTGCAAAGTAAAGGTTACGATACCCTAGCGCGGCTCAATGAGCAGGACGAGGTTATGGCCTTAGACTACAAGATTCCGGAATATGGTTTAAGTTTGCAGTTTTACGCCCACCAATTCACCCAAGTAAATGCCCTAATGAACAGAGAGCTTGTGCGCACCGCACTGGGCTATTTGGGCAATATTACAGGCCATATAGTGGCCGATATGTTTTGTGGAATAGGCAATTTTACTTTGCCTCTTGCTCGCGCGGGAGCCAAGGTTGTGGGGATAGAGGGTAGCCAGGAAGCTACATTGATGGGCCAAAATAATGCTCAGCGTAACGGGCTAAGCGAGCAATGCCACTTTGCCGATGAAGACCTTTACTCTGAAACGGCCAGTGCTGAAGCGGATGCAAGTATGTCCGCTACAATGAGACATTTTGGTCAGTTTCCACAAGCGTTGATTTTAGATCCGCCACGTAGCGGCGCTGGGCCGAACTTAGAGTCTTGGGTGACTTCGCCTGAGCTAGAGCAGATTGTTTATGTTTCTTGTAACCCAAAAACTTTTGCGGATGATGCTAAGCGTCTTTCTGATGCTGGGTTTGTACTGCGTGAGGTGGGCATCTATGACATGTTTCCGAACACTGCCCATGTAGAGACCATTGGTCATTTTGTTCGAGGCATATGATATGAGCAAAAATGTACATAACTTGAGATTGCTGGTACTGGCTGGAGGTAGGAATGGTTAGCGTTCGTAAAACACTACCAGAGCTGACCGACGGCAGCGTGGATCTTGCTGGTTGGACCACTCTACTTGTGGCAGAACATCCACATTTGCAGAAAGATGAAATACTGCAAACTTGTCTTTGGCTGAAGGATATTGCTAGTGCATCGTTGCTGCAGGGGTTAGAGCTCGCCGAAATGGTGGCTGAGCTGCGTTTAGATCAAGCGTCTGTTCTAGCGGCTATTTGCTACAGCGCATGGCGTAAGTCACTGGTGAGCGAAGCTGAACTCAAACATCGAGTTGGCTCCGAGGTTGCGGAGTTGACAGTAAATGTTGGTGCTATGGCAACTAGCAGTTTGCTGCAAATTTCCGAGCCAAAGATGCTGGAGAAAGAGCGTCGAAGCCAAGTTGAAAATGCGCGCAAGATGCTCATCTCATTGGTCAATGATGTTCGTGTTGCGGTGATTAAACTTGCCGAGCGAGTGTTGGTTTTACGCCATGCAAAAACCTATGACACCGCGAGAAGAACGCGAATTGCGGAAGAAGCGGCTGCGATTTTTGCCCCATTAGCAGATCGCTTGGGTATGTGGCAGTTGAAGTGGGAATTGGAAGATTTATCTTTGCGCTACCTGCGCGAGGACATTTATTTAGGCATCGCAAAACAGCTAAGTAATAAGCGTCAAGAACGAGAAACCCAAATTCAGGCCTTAGCCGCTCAATTTAGTGATCTCTTAGTAGGGCATGGGATAGAAACTGAAGTTCGTGGTAGAGCCAAAAATATCTTTAGTATCTGGCGCAAGATGCAGAAAAAGAGTATCTCTATCGAGCAAGTTTATGACGTTCGCGCGATTAGAATTATTGTCGATTCTTTAGCGGAGTGTTACGCGGTACTGGGCATTATTCATACTCATTGGCAGCATATCCCTAGTGAATTCGACGACTATATTGCCGCGCCAAAAGAAAATGGTTATCAAAGTATTCATACGGCTATTGCAGCGGATGATGGTTTGGTTCTTGAAGTTCAGATCCGCACCAGACAAATGCATGAGGATGCCGAACTTGGCGTTTGTGCGCACTGGGCCTATAAAATTGGTGATAAGAAATCAGCATCAGAAGATGAGAGTTTTTCCGCGAAAATGGATTGGCTGCGGCAAGTTTTAGAATGGCACGAAGACCTTGGCGATACTGAAGATCTAGTATCCCTATTGCGCCAGCGTATCAGCGAAGAGCGTATTTTTGTGTCTACACCAAAAGGCCATGTTTTGGATCTCTCTGCGGGTTCTACGGTCCTAGACTTCGCTTATCGCGTGCATACTGACTTGGGACATAGCTGCATCGGAGGCGTGGTAAACGGGGTGGAAGTGCCGTTATATACCCAGCTCAGAACCGGACAACAGGTTAAAGTTCTTCGTGGCGATGCAGGTGACCCCATTGTTGGGCCTTTTCGTGAATGGTTAGAACCAAGCCTAGGGTTTATTCACTCGCATAGAGCCAAAGCAAAAATCATTACGCAGTATCGAGCTGCTGAAGCAAATCTTGATCCGGAAAAGGGGCTGCAACATATACAGAGACTAGTCACTAGTACTGGACTCCAAGCTCTTTCCAAAAGCCAAATCGAAGTACTTTGTACACATTCAAAGTATGCAGATGTGCAAACTATGCTGGGCGCTGTGAGTAGTGGTGAGCAAAGTTATATAGCTTTGGTGGCGGGTTTCTTAGAAAGCCCAAACGCTGTGAGCGAAGCCAAGATTTTCACCAATGAAAATTCCGCTCTGGAATGTTTATTCCCCCAACGTATGGGGGTGAATGTTATCGCTGTAAATAGACACGGTTTATTGAATGACATAACGCAACTTGTTGCAGCTATGGATTTACAAATTTTGGCGGCTTCCGGTGAGGTAATGGACTCAGTCACTGACGCGCAGATCTCTCTAGAGTTAGAGCTACAGAGCTGGGGTCAGTATTTTCAGCTGGTTGGGCGGATAGATTATCTTAATGGCGTTCAATCCGTGGTGCGCAAATCGCTCGTTACGCGTGGCGCATAAAGCCGTATTTTGGATTACTCTTCAGCCGAAGATGTTTTAGCAACTAGGCACAAGGAACCATGTCTTTTATACGGTGAAAAATAGGGTAAAGTGTCGCCCTCAAATTTTGTAATGTAGCGGTTGTTTGGAGATAGAGAATGAAAATAATTTTATTGGGACCACCGGGCGCCGGAAAGGGAACCCAAGCGCAGTTCATCAAAGAGCAACTTAGTATTCCGCAAATTTCTACCGGAGATATGCTGCGTGCTGCCGTCAGCTCAGGTAGTGATTTGGGTAATCGCGTGAAAGCTGTAATGGACTCAGGAGGCTTGGTTTCAGACGAGATTATCATTGCATTGGTTAAAGAGCGCATACGACAAGAAGATTGCGCAGATGGTTTTCTGTTTGATGGGTTCCCGCGAACCATACCTCAGGCTGCCGCTATGGAGGCTGCCGGCGTGCCGATCGATGCGGTAGTAGAGATTCAGGTAGACGATGGAGAGTTGATTAAGCGAATCACTGGACGCCGCGTGCATCCGGGTTCTGGTCGCGTCTACCATGTTATTTATAATCCACCCAAGGTCGCAGATGTGGATGATGAATCAGGCGACCCACTTGTGCAGCGCGAAGATGATACGGAAGCAACCGTACGAGACCGTCTTGCCGTTTACTATGAGCAGACTCAACCGTTGGTTGCCCATTATAAAAGCCAGTCCTCTATTGCCTATATTGAAGTTGACGGTCAGGGCGAGGTTGAAGGCATTCAGCAGGCGATATCTGCTGGTTTATCTTCGGTCAAGTAACCGCGGTTTGCACAGAAATGCTGCTGAACAGTTAGTTCAGCAGATTATCCAAGGGCAGAATATTTACCTCATCTCCTGGGGCTAAATCGCCCAAGTTTTTATCCACTTCGATTAAACAGTTTGCGTGGTGAAAGGTGCTCAGTCGATTAGAGCCTTGGTCGCCGGTATGGGATACCTCGAACAGGCCTGCATTTTCTGCAAACGTACCGCGTTGATATTCAGTACGTCCGGCTTGATGGGTCACAGGTGTTGTGAGGTTTGCTTTCAATCGTAGCGCCGGCGCTAATTTTGCGCCTGCTAAAGCTAAAAGAGCTGGGCGCACTAGCAAAAGCGCGGTGACAATGGTGGAAACTGGATTGCCAGGGAGTCCAAAAATCCAGCAGTTTTCAATTTTGCCAAATGCCATAGGCTTACCCGGTTTTAGATTCAGGCGCCAAAATGCCAGTGTGCCTAACCGTTCAATAGTTTCGCTAATGTAGTCAGCATCTCCCACCGATACGCCACCGCTTGTAATCATCGCATCGCAGTGTTGAGCGCCTTCTCGTAGCGCGTTGCTTACTGCATCTGCCTCATCTGCCAACCTACCGAGATCTCTTACCTCCACTGGCAGGTTTTTCAGTAACTCCATAACGGTGAGCCTATTTGAGTCATAAATTTGCCCTTCAAGAAGTGCCTCCACTGGGACACTAGAGTCTCTTAACTCATCACCGCTGGAAAAAACGCCGATGACGGGCTTGCGCAGAACCTCTACCAAGTTTACCCCTGCGCTGGCCAAGCTCGCAATTAGGAAGGGGTTGAGTACGTCGCCTGGTGCAGCTATTTGGCTGCCTACCTTTAGATCGTTGCCTATTGCGCGAACGTAAGATTCCGATGGCGAATGAGTGTTAAAGAGCACACTGGTTGCATCACGCTGCGCCACTTCTTCTTGCAAAATCACTTGATCGGCACTGCTTGGCAGCATGGCACCGGTAAAAATTCGAAGACATTCTCCTGCACTGATATCGCCATTGTAAGGGTGGCCTGCAAGACTTTGACCGATGACAGTCAAAGACAAACCCTGATCTTGAGCACGAATGGCGTAACCATCCATAGCTGATGCTCTGAACGGCGGCAAATTGAGGTTGGCGGTAGCTGGCCGTGCAAGCACTCGGCCGCGAGATTGCTGCAACGGGCACTGTTCTGTTGCGGTTATCGGTAACATTTGCGATTTCAGAGAAGCTAATGCTTCCTCCAAATCCAAGGGTTGGCTATGCTGGGTCAATGACAAATACCTTATGTATAGAAACGTCCACAGCGTATTGTAGCTTGGCCTTAGCCGTAGGCGAGGACATTTTTTTCCAGCAGCGCAAATTGGAGCGCAGCCATAATGAGCACATCTTACCCATGCTCACAGAGCTGTTCGCTAGGGCGGGCCTAAATAAACAAGACGTTCAGGTCATTGGCTTTGGGGCGGGGCCGGGGTCGTTTACCGGTGTTCGTATAGCAGCTTCAGTTACGCAAGGCTTAGCCCTAGCAAGTGCAAGTAAAGTAGTTGCAATGAAGGGTTCTGAGATTCTTGTACGTAGCGCAGGGGAGGACAATACCTTGGACGGTTATACCTCAGGCGGTGAGGCGACAAATTGGTTGGCGGTTATTCCAAGCCGAGCAGACGCATACTATGTATCCTTGTATCAGCAAATTGACGCCGAGTTAAGTGTGCTCATTGAAGATCAGCTTATGCTTGAAGCATCTGATTGGATTGAGGCGTTAGCGCAAGATATTACCGCTCAGGGCAAAAATACATTGAAGATCATTGGTGCAATGCCAGATTGGATGCCCGGTGCATTGACGTCTGCGTTTGTCGGTACACCGGTACCTGATGCCAGAGTAATGATAAGTCAGGTGAGACAACTTTATGCCAATGGTAGCGCGCAGGGTGTTGAGTATGCCTTACCTATTTATGTTGAGGGTGACTCGCCTTGGCGGAAAAGTTCTTGATCGAACAGGCAGAAAACCTCTTAAGGCTACCCGCTCGTCCGGAAACCCCCATTGTGTTGATGTACACCAATGACCAGCGCCACCGTGCTGAGATCTACACTGAATGGTGCGAGTTGCGCCAAGTAGAGGAGCCAATGCCAGTTGACGTTCCGAGTCTGTACTTGGACTATCAAGGAATCGCGTTGTGTAGCCCTGGTAATAAGAGGCCATTTCGTCTGGCGGAGCAAAACTTACATAGACGCAGTGTTGGCGCTAGAAAGGGCGAACTGGCCAGAGCATGTGGCCTAAATCAAGGTGATCTGAGCATACTCGACGCCTGCGCAGGCTTTGGTACCGACGGTCTGACCTTGTCTATGCTGGGCTGTCCAGTAACTCTAGTTGAGCGTGAGCCCTTGATCTGGATACTACTGCGCGACTTTGCGCGCAGTTTCGACAATGCCGATGTCATATTTATGGATTGCAGAGAATTGCTGAGCTTGGATGCCACTTGGGACGTTGTATACCTAGACCCAATGTTTCCCGAGCGAAAGAAAAAGGCTCTACCCAATCAAGGGCTGCAACATTTGCGGTATTTAACTCAGGATGCTCGTGCAGATGCGGATTTAGCCGAACTTATACAGCTAGGTTTGAGCTGCGCAAACAATCGAGTAGTTGTAAAACGGCGGCTGAAAGATCCAATGGTTGAGGGTGTGAATTTTCAAATTAAGGGTAAATCTGTACGCTTTGATATCTACCTAAAAAAGTAGGTACGATCTTAAGGATAGGGCTAATGAGTAGGGTTAAAGAGCGGGAGAGCAGCGCGTGACTGCAAATTCCTGACCTAGATTAAGGTACTAATTTGGTGCCGCTATTTCAGCATCGATGGCAAATTTTAATTTGGCGTCAATACCCGCTTCCAAGCTTAGCCCTAGAGCGAAGAAGGTCTCCGTAGGTTTAAGAATACCCTCATTGGTACTAACCAGTAACCCACGCTCGATGAGCTGCTCAATATAGTTGTCGGTAAGTTTTTGCTCAAAAAAATCCGGCCCTTTGATGCCTAATAAAATAGATATTTTTTCAGCCGCGTACCCGCTTGCAAGACTCAGAGCGGTCTTGTCTTTGTCGCCGTACCTTGCAAAATTTACAATGAGGTACATGCGAGCCAAGGTTTCATTCATTAGGTTGGCGAGGTTGGCAAACTGGAAGCTTTGTTCACTACCCGGGGTCGGCAGCATTATACTCTCGTCTGAGAGTGTCAGCATACCTTGCTCGTTAAGCGTTTCTAGGACGAGTTCCAACGCCGGCTGATTAGTAACACTTAACTCATGGGCTATGAATGGAAAAACTAGCTCAACCATTTCTCGCAATTCATCCATACTAACATTGGTGTTGCTGTGCAAGAGTAAGCTAGCAACAAGGCTGGGGAGGGAGAGTAGGTGCAACACATTATTTCTGTACCATGCCATCAGCAATGCGGTAAATGGCGCGTGGCGTAAAACCGTACCAAAAGTCTCGTCAGTCTGTGTAATCAGGCCTAGTGTTTTAACTTTTTCAATACTAGTTTGGCCGGTCATATCCGGATCGGTGAATATACGCGGACCATAAAGTGAAGTTAGTAAAAACATATAACATTCGCTTTGCTCAGTAAGTTGCTTCTCCTCCATTGCCTCCTGATGAATACTTAGACTGGCAAGGGCAATGAGATTGACTGAGTTAACTGTAGCCTGGGCATTGATGCTGCCCATGATGTGCGCTCCGAGGGCTTTCATGACTATGTCGTCATTAGCGACGTCCGCTGTGTCTTGCCCTATCCGATAGTCCTCTAGCCAATGGTCTAACTTGATGGGCGCACCCAAATTCACCTGTAGTTGACCAAAATTTTGTCTGATCACTTTTACCCCATTGATTAGGTCAAGGATGCTCTCAGTTTTTTTGCTCGCCCCACGGAGCTCATCCATATAACTGCCGCCTTCAATAACTTTTTCGTAACCGAAATAAACTGGAACAAAGGCCAAGGGTTTTTTTAAGCCTTGAAATTGTTGGGCAAGAGACAGTTTGAGCAGCCCATATTTTACTGGCAATAATCTACCAGTCCGACTGCGCCCACCTTCGGGGAAGAATTCTACGCAATGGCCGCTGTTGTAAACCTGATATAAGTATTCTTCGAACACAGCGGCGTAAAGAGGGTCATCGCGAAAGCTTCGACGCATAAAGAACGCACCGCCACGGCGTAAAAAGCCACCTAGTATTGGGAGGTTTAGATTATCCCCGGCTGCGATGTGGGGAATCATAATACCCCCACGATACAAGGTGTAGCTGAGTACCAAATAATCAATATGACTGCGGTGAGAGGGTACGTAGACCAGCGTATGTGTGTCCGACACCTCGCGTAGTGGCTTTAGTCCACGTACGTTTACGCCAGTGTATATACGGCGCCAAAACCAGCTGAGAAAAATGAGAAAAATGCGAATCGAGGAATAGGACATATCCGAAGCGATTTTTTTAGCATGCCGGTAGGCCAGCAGCTTTAGCTTGGCTTTGTGTTTTTCACAGTCTAAATCGGGGTTGGCTTCTGCAACAGCGTTAATGTGTTGGGTGATTCGTGGTGAGTTGGCAATACTCGATAATAACGTTCTTCTATGGGAGAAGTCCGGTCCTAGAGTAGCTTGGTGTTGCTGCTTGAAACGAACGCGCAGTAACCGAGCTGACCTTCGAATTGCGTAGTTTTGGCCTTTGTCGTGTTTGGCAATGTCTTCAAGGGCAATAGGTTTGTCAAAGCAAACATGAATGTCACCGCGGTTAAAAAGTAGCGCGAAGAAGCGTTTAATGCCTCCAGTTGCAGAGCGTTGGTCTGAGGTGAGGGCTTCAATCCAACTGCCCTTTGGCGCTAAGGAGCGGCCCCAAAAAATCGATACAGGTACTATTACTACCTTTTTTTGGATAGTTTCCGTAGCTTCAACCAGTTGCAGCAATCTGCGTGAATAGCGCTGCATTGTGATCTTGCCACCCCAAGCTCTGTTTAGAGCGAACGCACGGCCGCTGAGTGCCCAGTCATCTATTTCTAGGCTTGCCAGTGGTGATGGGGGTGCGCTGTCCGGGACTTGCCCAAGCACTGCATGTTCTAGAACCACGTGCTCTAGAATTAAAAGGTCTGCTATCGATCTTTTGTCCAACGCATAAACAATTTCTCTGTCCCTGTGGGCTGGATTTGTCGGGGGGTAGTCGGCGGAAGAGTTCGATGTGGAAGCCTGAACGTCTTCCTTTGTAACAATGCCTATATTTTCCAAACCACTGTAATCTGGCCTCGCTACGAGGCGAATGATTTGTCGCAGAAAGCGATAGTAGGTGCGCAGTAGACTGTTTTTCATTGGCACAGTCTATGCTCGTAATCGGTTTGAGGCTATTGGGTTTGTTGGCCCTCAAAAAGACTTCTTAGGGCATCAAGTTTAGGTTGTTTTTGTGAAACACCCCCTGATTCTCCAGCGCCAGCTTTTGTGCTGTCTTCTTGCTGGCCGTCGAGTTGGAAGCCATAGTTTTCTTCCTGTTCTTTCTTATCAGCAGTCAGCTCCCAAATGCGTGAGTACTTTGCGTTCGTTACTGAAGTAGCTTTGTCGCTGTCTGAAATAATAGTCGGGCGAATAAACACTAAAAGGTTGGTTTTTACCCGTGCCGTAGTCTTAGATTTGAACAAATTGCCGACGAGTGGAATGCTTCCCAGTACGGGTACTTTACTTCCAGTTTCAGTGACATCGTCTTGGATCAAGCCACCCAATACTATGGTTTCACCATCGCCGGCCAAAACAGTTGTCTCAATGGTTCTCTTGGAGGTTACGACGTCTGCAAAAGCGCTGCCACTCACTGTTGTGTTTAGTACATTAGATATATTTTGTATAACGTCTAGGCGCACTTCATCGCCATCAAAAACGTGGGGGGTTACGAGTAATTCTACACCGACATCTTGGCGATTGACGGTAGTGAATGGATTGTTAGAGCCGTTACCGTTAGTGCTGAATGAACCAGTGCGAAAAGGCACTTCACGACCTACTAGGATTTTAGCTTCGTTGTTATCCAAGGTGATGATACTTGGTGTGGAGAGCAGATTGGCGTCTGAGTTGGTAGATAGGGCGGTTATAACTGCGCCAAAAGATATGCCGTCAAGGTCTAGCTTCGCAGCCGCTAGAGTAGGGCCACTAAGTGAGGCCAATCCCTGTAATACACTTATGGACCCTGGGTTATCGGCATCGACAATGCCGCCAAGTAAAGATTGAATTCTCCCATTTAGGCCAGTACTAATAAGCGGTACGCTATTACCTCTCTGATCACCAGCGGCTAACTCGGAACCTAACGATAAATTGTTGTCTAGTGTTACTTCCACGATAGCCGCTTCTATAAGTACTTGGGCCCTGGGCGAGTCTAACTTATCTATGATGCTTAGGATTTCTCCCATGGCACCTGGGTCGGCTTTTATGATCAGCGCGTTAAGAGAAAGGTCAGCTTGGACGGTGATTTTTGCCGAACCGCCATTAAGACTCGATTGAGGTGTGCCAATGCTGGTCACGATGTTTTGTAGTATGCCGCTCACGTTCTCTGCATCGGCATGATTTAGCAGTATCACCTGAGTCGTATCTTTAGTTGTTGCAGGTTGATCTAGGTTATCTATGATTTCCAAAAGGTTGGCGATGGGGCGGCTTTGGCCTCTGAGTACTAATGAGTTGTTTCGCTCGTTTGCTATGAGCTGTACTTTTTGTGGTCCTGTTGCGCTTGATCCTACTTGCTTAGGGGCAACCTTTTCTAGTAGTTCTACCAGGTCGCCTACCCAAGCTTCTTTTAGCGGAACCATAACTATTTCGTTAGATTCTGCGATATCGATATCACTAATGACTTTTTTTAGTCGGCGTATGTTGTCTGCGTGATCTGAAATAATCACGACATTCGGTTCGCTGACGCTACCGATGTGGCCGTATTGGGGTATGAGAGGGCGAAGGATTTTCAGTAGATCTTCAGATTTAACATTTTGTACCGCGATGATTTGCGTGACTAATTCTTCTGGCGCCGCTGTCGCCAACCCGCCAGTTGCTCCAGGTGTTTGTTTGCCCGTTGCGCTTTGTTGAATGCGAATTACATTACCTGAGGGTACCGCTGTGTAATTTTGCAGTCTCAGTACGCTCAAAAATAGTTCGTAAACACCTTGTTTTCCAAGTGGTGTTTCGGAGATTACATTGACCTGACCTTTGAGTTTAGGGTCTATGATGAAAGTCTTGCCGGTAATTTTCGCAACTTGGCTAACAAATTCTTGAATGTCCGCATTTTTGGTTGCCATTTGCCAGGTACGTCCATCTTCCTCGAATTCTTCGGCAAAGGTTATGGAGCTAGCCAGTGCTAAACAGGTGATTAGCATTCTGCGAATATAAGATGTTAGTTTCATAAAGTTTTGATTCTAAGTCAGTTTAATTTGGTAGTCGGGCAGTAATTGTTATTTGCTCGCCATTACGCTCTAGTTCGATACTTGCGGAGCCTTGGGCTATGAGGTTGTCGAACTCTAATTGATCTTTTTGCAGGTTGCCTAAACTTTGGCCGTTTACGGATAAAACAACGTCTCCGGTGCGCAATCCAGCTTGGCGCAAAAACGGATTCTTCGTTAAGTTGCCGACTTTGTAGCCTCGGCCCTCGTTGGTTTCTAAACCGAAATCGTTTAACGCTCTCGTAACATTTTCGCCAATCGAATTTTGTATATCTGCGATACTAGTTATGTTGTCTTCAGTACTTTCGCTGTTGGTGAAATCTTGTTGTGGTGTGCTCTCAATAGGATTGAATTTGGTTTTTCTGAACGCGAGGGCTTCTCTATTGCCTGCTCGTTGTAAAATAATTTGTTCTTGTTGTACCTCTATTAGCCTTGCATTTCCCGGCAAGATGTCACCAACTTTATAAAGTAGTCCCTTTTTGTTTGGATTAGAAACTATGGCGCCGGAACTATCATTGTCGTTAGCTATAAAAACGGCATTTAGAACAAGGGGAAGGCGTGTAGCTTCTGCAGGTTCTATGCTTTGGGAGTTCGCCACATTACTTTGTGGTTCTTGTCCGAAAATGTGGCGATTTTTTAGGGTCTCCACACGTTGCGCCTTATCGGTGTTTTTAGCCTGTTGAGCTGGTGCAGAAGCACTATTTGCGGAGGAAGGCTCCGATTGCCTCTGGGAGGACGGTGCAACTAGCCCCAATACACTATTGGCAATAGTCCACGCTATGCCCGCAACAATCAGCCATTGTACGGGAGTAGCTATGTGTTCTATCAACTTATTCAATGTGGCTTCCAAGCATTAGAATTTAGTAATTGCATCACATACATCAATTACATATCGGCGTATTTCTCATAATTGACCGGGCAGAATGATACCTGAAATGCAGGTAGGGTGCTCAATGCTTTGTGGTAATTGGTGAGAACTTACACCTAGTCATTTTGTAATTTTGTACCGCCGAAAAGTGCTGTAGCATGACCTCACAAATGACGATGAGTCTTTTAGTATAGTTACCGTAGCTAGCCGAAAATAAGCGGCGACTAGTTCGGTAGAAAACATTTTTGCTGGTGTTTTACGCCAAACTTCAACTCCTAGTCTGTCAATCTATAGCGTTCAATTTGATCTAGCTGGAGTGATTGTTAAAACACCTTGCGCTTCACTGCCACCACTACATCATTGGGTTGTGCTGAACCGCTCCAATTTTGTCCCATTAGCTCTATAAATCCTCGTGTTACCTGTATGTTGACATAGCCGTTTACTTCAGGCGTTAGGGTCAGCAACGACCCTGTGTTGTTCTTTGTCAAAGCGATGGTTGCCGTGGGCAAAGAATCTTTTACGGACATTAGAGTGACAGTAAGTTCGGGAACGCTAACCTGCTCTAAACCATTAGACAGGGTATAGCGTACAAGACCGCCACTCCAAAGAAGTTGAGTACCCTCTGCCAATTCAATTTGCATAGTTTTAGCTGTGCGGTTTATCAGAATTCGGCTTGCTGGGACTCTGAACGTTCCAGGAATCAATATGTCGTATTTTGCCAAGAGTGGGGCTAATAATGCGCCTGTGAAGTGACCCTCAATGTCTATTGTTTGCCTTTTTAGGCCCGGTGTGACGGTTCCATTTAACGCGGTTTGCTTTTGCGTTAGCTGCCATTTGATGTTTGGCGTTAGGCCTCGGCTGATATCCCAAATAATTTGCCAGTTAAGATTTGCCGATATGCCAGAGTCAAATACAAGTACGCCGCTGCCATTCCAAATACTGCCCCGGGGTTGAATTAGCTCGACCCCATCAATTTGCGTAAAACCAATACGCGTAAGGTTAGCTGGCGCAAATACGACGACCGCTAGGGCCACGGCAAGTGCGCTAATGACAACGATACGGCGCATTATTATTGTGACCTACTGGGTAAGTAGGGTTTTGATGATCCGTTGATAAACTCGCGCCAAAGGAAGTAAATCATCTACCGCCACACATTCGTCAATCTTATGAATGGTCGCATTAAGTGGTCCTAACTCAACCACTTCAACTTGACCGCTACCCGGCTTGTCCCAAGGCGAGATAAAGCGCCCATCTGATGTGCCTCCTGATGTGGATAGCTGCGTTGTAAGGCCCGTTTCTACACGAATGGCATCTGTCACGGCTTCAGTAAGGTCGCCGGGAAGAGTTAAAAACGGTTCGCCGGATAGCTGCCACTGAATATCAAATGTAACCCCGTGGGTTTGCAATATTTCTTCTATAGCGTTGCGCAAACCGGCTGCTGTTTGTTCTGTGTTAAAGCGAAAATTGAAATCTATATTTAGCTCACCCGGGATAACATTAGTGGCACCGGTACCACCGTTGATATTAGAAATTTGTAGGCTAGTAGGAGGATAAAAATCGTTACCAGTATCCCACTGTCTATCTGTCATCGCGGAGAGAGCGGTTAAAACTTTATGAATTGGGTTGTTCGCCTCTTCTGGGTAGGCCACGTGACCCTGTGTGCCAATGACCTTTAGCTTGGCGTTTAACGATCCCCGGCGGCCCGAGCGCACAACATCACCCAATAGCTCACTAGAACTTGGTTCACCGACGACACAATAGTCCGGACGAATACCTTCTTTGGCTAAGACATCGATTGCATAGCGTGTTCCGTGGGTTGCTACGCCTTCTTCATCACTGGTGATTAAAAAGCTTAAGGTCCCACAATTTTGTTGTACATTTTTAGTCACGTTTTCTACGGCGACTATCATTGCGGCTAAACTTGATTTCATATCCGCTGCGCCGCGACCGTATAATTGGCCATCTTTGATCGTTGGCTCAAATGGAGGTGTTTGCCATTGCTCAATGGGGCCCGGCGGCACCACATCTGTATGTCCCGCAAACATTAGGTGAGGTGAGCCAGTGCCGCGCCAAGCCCAGAGGTTGTGCACACCTTCGGCATTAATTTGCCGCGTTTGGAAACCTAGTGCTGCTAGTCTATTGCTGATGAGTTCTTGGCAGCCAGCATCTTCAGGTGTCACAGAAATACGGCTAATCAACTCTTGAGCAAGCTCTAATACTGGATTTTCCAAGGTCAGTGATCCTAGTTGTGTGTGTGCAGAGCGTCGTTAAGTTCAATGGCTTGACGGTTGGTCCGGCAGATCACTTGACCGTTCTGGCTATTGCGAATGAAAAGCATGTCAGAGTTGCCTGCTAGCTCCCGACCTTTAACTAGTCTTACTTGCTGTCCGGATTCATCGAATACTGCAATTGGCGTTCCGCCAGTGATGTACAGACCGGCCTCAATTGTGCATCGATCACCCAAGGGAATGCCTGTGCCTGCATTGGCTCCAATAAGACAATTCTCGCCAATGCTGACAATTATATTGCCGCCGCCAGAAAGCGTACCCATGGTGCTGGCGCTACCACCTAGGTCTGTGCCTGCACCGACAATAACGCCCTGTGAGATCCGACCTTCGATCATGTTTGGACCGATAGCGGCAGCGTTAAAGTTTACAAACCCCTCATGCATTACCGTTGTGCCTTCACCGAGGTAAGCGCCAAGTCGAATGCGGCTTGCATCTGCAATACGTACGCCTGTGGGAACCACGTAATTGACCATTTTTGGAAACTTGTCTACGGAAAAAACTTCTAAGTTCATGCCTTGGGCGCGAGCATTAATCAGTGCGCTAGGTAATTCGTCCACTTCAATTGGTCCTGCGGAGGTCCAGGCCAAGTTAGGTAGGTGCGCAAAGATCCCGTCCAGGTTAAGGGTATTAGGGAGACATAATCTGTGCGAAAGCAGATGCAGCTTCAGATAAACCTCTTCAATACTATTGCTTGGTGTATCGGTATCTAGTCTGACACTGGTCAAGGTTTGGTCCATATCGAGTAACGAGAGCGGCACAATTTCTGCGCCAGATGTCTCATTTAACGCGCTGGCTTGTTCCACAGACAACGTGCTGACGCCCTGGGGGAGGTCGCTGATTGCGCTGAGCACTTGAGCCTGAGGTTTAAGTATCGGATTTGGGAAAAAGCAGTCTAGTACTGCACCGGAACCATTGGTACTGGTTATACCCACTGCGAACGCAAAAATATCAGTCATATTAGTCTCAGAAAATTTTTTTAGATGTTACTACAGGTAGGGCTCAAGGGCCGCTCTTAGCCGCGCATATTTTACAAATTTTGTGCAAATGCAGCCAGGCGTTGAGCTGCTTGAATACATTCGTCGAATGGCGCAACCCAAGCAATACGTGCGTGGTTGTGTCCAGGGTTACCCTGGGGCGTGTCGCGGCCAAGAAAAGACCCGGGCATAACAGTAATATGTTGCTCTGCAAGCAAGCGTTGACTGAATTCTTGGTCACAAATCGGAGTTGGTAACCAGTGATAAAATCCACCCTCGGGTTGGCTTAAATTATAGTGGGGGCTGAGGATTTCGCTGACGGCCCTAAATTTGTCGCGGTACAGTTGCCGATTTTCTACAACGTGTGCTTCGTCTTGCCACGCCAAAGCACTTGCTGCCTGGTGATGAGCGCCAAGTGCGCAGCCGTGATATGTCCGGTAGCTTAAGTATTTTTCTATCAGGTTCGGATCACCAGCAACGAAGCCGCTGCGCAGTCCTGGTAAGTTTGACCGTTTAGAGAGGCTGTGAAAGGCAAGGCAGCGATCAAAATCTGGCAACCCCATGGCATGTGCTGCCGCCAAAATACTCTCTGGCAGATTATCGTCTTCGTAATATAGCTCTGCATAACACTCGTCCGAGACAATATTGAAGTCGTATTCTTGGGCCAGCTCTATCAGCCACTGCATTTGTTCTCGTTGCATAATTTGCCCTGTTGGATTGCCGGGTGAGCATATATAAACCATTTCAGTCTTGCGCCATTGTTCAGGGCTCACAGAACTAAAGTCTGCCTTGTAGTTAAGTTCTACCAAGTTTGGAATATACAGTGGCTGAGCACCTGCCAATAACGCCGCCCCTTCATAGATTTGATAGAAGGGGTTGGGCATGGCCACAAGTGTGTCTTTGTTGCCGCTCAATAAGGCTTGAGCTACCGAGAACAGTGCTTCTCTTGTGCCGTTGACCGGCAAAATACCTAAATCTGGATTTACGGTTACGGCAAACCTACGTTTTAGCCACTGTGCAATAGCCGTGCGGAGTGCGTCGCTGCCTTTGGTAGCCGGGTACGTGGCCAAGTGTTTTGCAAGTGAGTCTGCATTGGACAATTCATCTATGACAAATTTCGGCGGGTTGTGCTTGGGCTCGCCGATCGATAGAGAAATATGCTGCAAAGTACCCTTGTGGGTTATGCCTTCATGCAAAGTACGCAATCGTTCAAAAGGGTAGGGCTGAAGCAAGTCTAAATTGGCATTAAAAGACACAATATTCACAAAACAGTTGAGGAAAGACTACGATAACGGGAATGCTCAACGAATACACGGCCAACTGAGGGTTTAGCTGACACTAAACCTTTGACCCATTTAATGTTGAGAGGGTGTTTTCACCGATTCCCATTGAATGATCTAGTTGCTGCCGAAGTGCGTTTTCCAGATTGTAGAGTTGTGCTTTATCCGTGATTGCGTTGCCGTGGACATCGGTTACTAGAAAAACGTCTTCCACGCGCTCACCTAATGTGGTGATTCGCGCGGAGGACAGCTCCAATTCTAAGTCAATTAGCAGTAGTGAAATGTTTGCTAACAAGCCTGGTCGATCAGCGGCCAATATATTGACCTTGGTGGATAAACCCTCCTCGTCGGTCTCCATTGAAACTTCAGTAGGCCAAGGTAATTCTCTTAGTTGTCTTGGAACTCTGCGAGTTGCTCCGTCGGTTCTGGGCGAGGGTGCAACGAGAGTAGCTTTAACCTTGTCGACAATTTCGTTTCGTAGATTCTTATCTTGATCAACCGGCTCGCCATCTGCGTTGAGGACAGCGAAGGTATTAAAAATGAGTCCATTGACCGCCTTGTTGATATGCGCATCGACCACGGATAAATCCCATTGAGTCAAACACACTACCGTTGCAGCGAAGGTTTTTGGTTTATCTTCGGACAAGATGTAGATCTGCGTAGCGCCTTCACCCAAATATGTTAGATCGACTGGCGACATAAATACGAATGGGCCTTGTTTATGGTCGTGTTCTAGCAGTTGGCGAGAAATATCACTGATTTCGTCAGTAGTGTGACGCAAGAAAAAATCGTCATCAAAGTTCTGCCATAACGCTCTGATCTTTGTTTCGCTGGCAATGCTCTGTAGGTTATCCATTGCGCTTTCTTGGTATGCGGCAATGGTTTCTTCACGGTCCATGGCGTTGTTGCCACCCAACCTTAGATATTTGCGTGTCTCACTATAGAGGTGACGCATGAGACTCGCGCGCCAGCTATTCCACAGGTTGGGGTTGGTTGCATTTATATCTGCAACGGTAAGCGCGTATAGATAGTTCAAGCGCATTTCAGATTTCACTTCTGCGGCAAATGCTTGAATGACGTCAGGATCATAAATATCTTGGTTTTGTGAGGCTGAAGACATGTAAAGATGCCGCTCGACTAACCAACAAACTAAATCTGTATCGGCTTGGTTTAAGTTGTGTAATTCGCAGAACTTTCTCGCATCGATAGATCCCAGTGTTGAGTGATCGCCGCCGCGACCTTTGCCAATATCATGAAAAAGCCCTGCGATATAAAGAAGCTCGCGCTTTGGGATTGTGTTGGAGCAATAGTGGGCTATGGGAAAAATTTCTTCCGCCCACTTGTAGCGAAACTCTCGCATATTGCGGATGACCTTCATCGTATGCGCGTCTACCGTATAGATGTGGAATAGATCATGCTGCATTTGGCCGATGATTTGCTTGAACTCTGGTAGGTATCTGCCAAGCACGCCGTATTTACGCATACGAATGAGTTGTGTTACCACTGTGTATGGCGCTTTAAGTAGCGTTAAAAATAGCCGCGTATTTTCTGGATTTTTCCGGAAGTTATCGTCGATCAATTCAAGGGATTCGCGCATAAGCCGAATTGTCGAAACTTTAACCTCGATATCTTCTTCACGTTGAGCCATTAGGACAAATAGTTCTAAAAGGGCTGAGGGTGATTCCTTGAAAACATTTTTATGTACGGCATCGATACGATTGTTCACAAGTCTGAAGCGCTCATTTATCAGTTCGATTTTTTCGCGCTTTGCGGTCTCAACTTTTTCTTGGAAATAATTCACAAGAATGCCGTTGACTTCGGTGAGGGCGAGCACATGTCGATAGAAGTGGTACATGAATACTTCAACACCCATTTGGCTGTCTGTGTCAACAAATCCTAATCGTTGGGCTAATTCTCTTTGTCGAGAAAAGTGTAGCTGGTCTTCTTTGCGTCCAGCGATTAGGTGTAGGCCGAAACGTACCCACCAGAGAAATCTTCGCCCTTCAAATAACCACTTACTTTCTTCTTCTGTGAGAACTCCTAATTCGACTAGTTGATAGATGTCGGTGGTGCCGAAGTTTCGATTACAAATCCACAGGGTGGTGTGGATGTCACGCATACCACCGGGTGAGGCCTTGATATTGGGTTCTAAATTGTAGTCCACATCGTCGAACTGCTTATGCCGATCTACTTGCTCTTGGTATTTTGCTGCAAAGAATTTTTCTGCAGGCCAAACCTTTTTCTGTGTCAGTGCTTGACCGATAGCCACTTCAATTGTGGTGTCGCCAGCCAATTGTCGGCGTTCGAACATTGCGGTGGCCACTGTGATGTCGGCCTTGCATTCATTCACACATCCGCTTAAATCGCGCACTGCGTGACCTACCTCTACATTGAGATCAAACACGTTTTGTAGAAACAGCTCTATGGCTCGGCTATGTTTTTTGGGGTTTTTTGCCACTACAAGTAAGTCGATATCCGAACCCGGATGAAGTTCTTGTCGCCCGTAACCGCCTACTGCGAAAAGGGCGATATCTTGAGTTGCGCTGATTTGCTCGTGCCACGCTTCAAGGATGAGTTGATCCATCAAGCTTGAGAGGTCACTGACTAGGGTCTCAACCGCTTCATTATTCCAGTAGCGCTTGGCTATATTTGCTTTTTCTTTTTCTAGCGTCTCCCGACGCTGGGTTACTTGGGAGTTAAGTGACACAGGTTTACAACTGCTCCTCTTGTCGGAGTGTGAAAATTTCAAAACCATCATTGGTTACCATTAGCGTATGCTCCCACTGAGCCGACATTTTGTGGTCCTTGGTTACTGCGGTCCATTGGTCTGGAAGAATTTTGATATTGCGTTTACCCGCATTGATCATCGGTTCAATAGTGAAACTCATCCCTTCTTCAAGGAGCATGCCGGTGCCCGGACGACCGTAATGGAGTACCTGCGGCTCGTCGTGAAATACTTTAGCGATGCCATGCCCGCAGAACTCTCTGACCACACTAAACCGGTTTGCTTCAGCGTGCCGTTGAATAGCGTAGCCAATGTCGCCTAAGCGCGCGCCCGGCTTAACTATTTCAATTCCCTTGTACATACATTCCTGAGTAACTTTCGACAGCCGCTTGGCCAAAATGCTTGTTTCGCCAGCAAAGAACATTTTGCTGGTGTCACCATGGTAGCCATCCTTTATGACAGTTATGTCAATGTTCAGGGCATCGCCGTTTTTCAGTTTTTTCGCAGGCGAGGGAATACCGTGACAAACCACATGATTTACCGAGGTACAAATTGATTTAGGAAAGGGCATTTGACCGCCGCCTCCACCGTAATTGAGGGGGGCGGGTATGCAGTTTAATTCGTTGACTATAAAATCGTGACAAATTTGGTTTAGCTGGTCAGTGGTGACCCCGGGTTGAACATGCTCACCGATCATCTCTAGCACTGAGGCAGCGCACTTTCCGGCCTCGCGCATGCCCAATATGTCTATTTCGGTCTCTACTTTTGCAACCATGCGAAAACTCGTTTCTATAAGGATGATGTTTGTGGTATAAATCGCGCCGCGGCGAGCCCTATAGGTGAAGGCGCGATGATTTGTGGCGTTGACGGCAGTATAGCTGATCTATAGCCGATTAAAAAATTTGTCTTATTCGACACATGTTCCCGGGTGCTTTTGAGCTTGCTCATCGGTTGGAACATGGGAATTTAGGCAAAAAAACCAACCCGGAGATAAAAAAATGACTGTAAGTATGCGTGACATGCTGGCTGCTGGTGTGCATTTTGGCCACCAAACCAGATTCTGGAATCCTAAAATGGCGCCCTTTATTTTTGGCGCTCGTAACAAGATTCATATCGTCAACCTTGAAAAAACTCTTCCCGCTTTTAACGAAGCACTTGTCGAAGTGCGTAACCTCGCGTCTAAAGGCAAAAAAATTCTATTTGTTGGTACCAAGCGTGCAGCGGCAAAGGTTATTGCTGAACAAGCTAGCCGTGTAGGTATGCCCTATGTTGACCAACGTTGGTTGGGTGGCATGTTGACCAACTACAAGACCATCAGACAATCTATTAAGCGCCTGCAAGATCTAGAGGTTCAAGCTGCAGACGGGACATTTGATTTACTGTCCAAAAAAGAAGCTCTGCAACGCACCCGTATGATGAATAAGCTACAAAGTAGCCTTGGCGGTATTAAAGATATGGGCGGTTTGCCTGATGTGATCTTTGTTATCGACGTGCAACACGAAAAAATTGCTATTACTGAAGCCAACAAGCTAGGTATTCCAGTAGTAGGGGTAGTTGATACAAATAGTGATCCGGCTGGCGTTGATTATGTCATTCCTGGTAATGACGATGCGATTAGAGCTATTCGTTTATATGTAAGTGCGATGGCGGACGCAGTTGCAGAAGGTAAGTCAAACTCCTCTGTTTCAGTAGATTTGAACGAATTCGTAGAAGTAGATGAAGCTTCAGCGCCTGTTGCTGAAATTTCTGAAGCGGTTGCGGCAAGTGTGAATGAAGCTTTTGCGGCAGAAGACGAATTGAAAGCTGCAGAAGCAGCAAAAGAAGCTGCTGCTAGCAGCGATGCAGATGCAAGCAAGGAGTAAGTGATGGCCGTTTCAGCAGCAATGGTGAAAGAACTCAGAGAGCGCACTGGGCTCGGCATGATGGATTGTAAAAAAGCATTGGCCGAAGTTGATGGCGACATGGAAAAAGCAATTGAGGATCTGCGTAAGAAAAGTTCCTTAAAAGCGGCTAAGAAGGCAGGCAGAACAACAGCCAACGGTTTGTTGGGAATTAAAGTTGCAGACGATGGCTCAAAAGCAGCGTTGGTTGAGATCAATATTGAAACTGATTTTGCGGCAAAGAACGAAAAATTCATCGCGTTTGTAAGCAAAGTAGCAGACGAGTTATTCGCGTCCGCTGACGGTAGCCTAGAAAACCTGGCGGCCGCGCTGAATGACGAAAGAGAGACTTTGGTTCAAGAAATTGGCGAGAACATTACGATTCGCCGTGGTCAAGTCATGCATTCGGCTAGTGGTGGTCTAAGCCATTACGTTCACGGCGACCAACGTCGTGGTGCATTGGTCGAGCTTTCTGCAAACAATGCTGATCTAGGTAGAGATCTTGCAATGCATGTAGTCGCTATTAACCCTATGGTTATCAATAGCGCCGATGTTTCAGCGGATGTACTAGACAAGGAAAGAGAAATATACCTTTCTCAAGCCCAGGATAGCGGCAAGCCCGAAGAGATCATTATCAAGATGGTAGAGGGTCGAGTGAAGAAATATCTCGCCGAAGTAAGCTTGCTTGATCAGCCATTTGTTAAAGACGGTAATGTCAAAGTGAGTGCTCTTGTGAAGCAAGCTGGCGTTGAAGTACAAAACTTTTTGCGTTTTGAAGTGGGTGAGGGTATCGAAGTTGAAGAACTCGATTTTGCCGCCGAAGTTGCAGCGCAACTAGCCGACAGTAAGTAGCTTGCAGAACCTGCTGCTTAAGCTCAGTGGCGAAGCCCTTGGTGGCGCTTCAGGGTCGGGTATCGATCCCACTGTGCTTGAGCATTATGCCAATGAGATCAGGTCAGTAGTAGATCAAGGTATTGGCGTGGCAGTGGTTTTAGGAGGAGGCAATCTCTTTCGTGGGGCGAAGCTGTCTCAAGCGGGTATGGATAGAGTTGTAGGCGACCGTATGGGCATGCTTGCAACGGTAATGAATGGCCTAGCACTTGGCGACTTTTTGCATCGTACTAATATTCCCTGTAGCGTTTTTTGTGCCTCTGCAATAGCTGGCGTTGTGCAGGGTTATGATCGTGACTTGGCATTAGCGAAAATGCGTGAAGGCCATGTCGTAATAGTCACAGGCGGCACTGGAAATCCGTATTTCACTACCGATACCGCCGCTTGTCTGCGCGGTGTAGAGCTGCAGGTAGATGCAGTACTAAAAGCGACTAATGTTGATGGTATTTACAGCGGCGATCCGAAGAAGGACCCTGCGGCTACCAAGTTCGACACCATTAGTTTCGATCAGGTTTTGGAAAAGCAATTAGGTGTGATGGATTTAACCGCGATAGTACTTTGTAAAGAGAATAATATGCCCCTCGTGGTGTTTGATGCATCGGCACAAGGTGCCCTTGCAGGCCTTACCACCGGGCAAAGTATTGGAACTAAAGTAGTCCAGTAACGTAGCACAGAGTAAATCGCTCCAAAGTAGAAGTGCATTGGCCCATGAATAATCATTTTTTTGCTAGATTTGTTCAGGGCATAGACTTATAACAACCAGTCGGTGCTTTGCAGATCTATTCGTTAAGGGTAATAAATAATTGAGGTTTAGTTGTGATCGATGAAATTCTTGAAGACGCCAACGAGCGCATGGGTAAATCTTTAGATGCGCTGCGCAATACCTTTGGGCGTATTCGTACCGGTAGAGCAAACCCAGCCCTGTTGGATGGCATATTTGTCGATTATTACGGGGTTAAAACACCGTTGAATCAAGTGGCTTCCGTGTCGGTAGAAGACGCGCGTACGCTTTTGCTTGCCCCGTGGGAGCGACCATTGGTGGTTGAAATTGAAAAAGCGATTCTGCGCAGTGATGTTGGTATCACGCCGGTCAATAATGGCGAGGTAATCAGGGTACCTTTGCCTCCTTTAACGGAAGAAAATCGCCGCGACCTAGCCAAGCAAGCTAAAGCAGAAGCTGAAAACGGGCGTATTTCAGTGCGTAATGTTCGTAGAGAGGCTATTGCCGACATTCGCGAGCTGGTAAAAGAAAAAGAAGCAGCGGAAGACGACGGACGTAAGGGAGAGGAGCGAGTACAAACCTATACAGATGCTCGGGTCGCTGAAATAGATAAAGCCCTTGCTGAAAAAGAATCAGAATTGATGGAAATCTAGAGCCGACGCTCAGGTACATAAGTTCATGAGTTCTAAGGTTAAAGCGTCCATGCCAGAAGCAAAGTATAGTCAAGTAGTGGACGATAGCGACGACATAAGTGGCCTAGCTGAGGCTGTCCCCGAGCATATTGCCATTATCATGGATGGCAATCATCGCTGGGCAAAAAAGCGTTTTTTACCCGGCGCTGCTGGGCATCGAGCTGGGGCAAAGCTACTTCGCCCTATTGCCGAAGCATGTGTTGCTCAAGGCGTATCTAGCCTAACAGTTTTTGCCTTCAGTACAGAAAATTGGCATCGACCGAGTGGCGAAGTCAACGTGCTGATGGATTTAATGCGCTATGTCATGAAGAATGATATTCAAGATCTTCATGCAAAAGGAGTGAAGCTCCGTATCATTGGGGACCGTAGCCGTTTTGCCCCTGATATCAGCGCGATGATGGATGACTGCGAAGCCCTGACCAAAGACAATACTGAATTGAATATGTCGGTAGCCGTGAATTTCGGTGGTCGATGGGACATCACTATGGCTGCAAAAGCCTTGGCCGAGAAGGTTGAGCGCGGCGAGTTAGTTGCTGCCGATATCGATGAAGAAATGCTTGGATCTTATCTGTCGCTAAGTGAAATATCGGAACCTGACTTGCTTATACGCACAGGTGGCGATCATCGAGTCAGTAATTTTCTTTTATGGGATTTAGCCTACACGGAAATGTACTTTTCTGATCTTTTTTGGCCGGACTTTGACGCTGAACAACTAATGCTTGCGCTGCAAGAATACGCCTCGCGGCAACGCAGGTTTGGTCGGCGCTAAACATAATGTTAAAGAATCGAATCTTCACCGCTTTGGCCATAGCCTTCTTTGTATTGATAGCCATATTTTTGCTGCCTTTATGGGCGTTTTCCCTATTTTTTCTTGTTGCAGCAGGCTTTGGTGTGTTTGAGTGGGCAGGATTTGCAGGTCTGAAGTCTGCGCTAACGAAGTATCTGTATACAGGTCTATTCGTAGTTTTGTGCGCGCTCCTATATTTGCAGAAGGAATACTTTACGGACTTTATTACATTGGTAGTCGTACTTTGGGCTTTTGCCGTTGCCAGTATTCTAATTTATCCACGTAGCGAACCCTTATATCAAAACCAGTGGTTTGTAGGTTTGCTCGGCTTGTTGATCATGGTCGGTGCTTGGGTGAGTTTGTGTGTGCTGCGCGCTTCAGATCAAGGGGCATGGTGGCTGTTTTGGCTGTTCGTATTGACCACTGCTACTGATGTCGGCGCCTATTTTGTGGGTAAGGCGTACGGTAAAAACCATTTAGCCAAACAGTTAAGCCCCGGTAAAACCTGGGAGGGGGCTATAGGCGGTGGCGCGATAGCAACATTACTTTGCGCCTCTACTTTGATCCTGTGGCAATCCTATGCAGTGGGTGCAGCATTGCTACTAACACTAGTCCTAGTATGCATATCCGTTTTTGGTGACTTGTTTGAAAGTTTGCTGAAGAGAACTTCCGGTATTAAAGATTCAGGCACAATACTTCCAGGTCACGGCGGTGCACTGGATAGAATTGACTCGGTAATCGCTGTGTTACCTGTACTTGCATGGGTAGTTATCTGATGGAATTTTTGCTTTATCCACTGGCTTTTATCTGCCTCTTGGGAGTATTGGTCGCGTTTCATGAATACGGCCACTTTATTGTGGCACGTATGTCCGGTGTACATGTCCTGCGCTTTTCCATTGGTTTTGGCAAACCCTTGTTAAGTTGGGTTGACTCCAAGGGTACAGAATTTACAGTAGCGATGATTCCTTTGGGTGGCTTTGTCAGCATGTATGACGAGCGGGACCCATTAAATGATTTGTCTTCAAAGCCTGAAATTGAGGGTGCGGTGGGGTATACCCAACTCACTCCGTATTGGCGCATAGCCATTGCTTTAGCTGGACCCTTTGCTAACTTCTTGTTGGCCATATTGATCTATTGGCTACTCTTTTTTGCTGGTAGTGCACAATTTGCGCCAATGTCCACCGCACCTGGAGAAGGCACGCCACTAGAGCGCAGTGGTGTCCAAAGTCCCGTACAAGTGATGCAGGTAGATACTGTACCCGTATCAGGTTGGCAGGATATTGCTTTAGCTTTGACTAAGAGGTTGGGTGACACCGGTGATATTGAACTCACTGTGCTTGATCTAGGCGCGAGTAATGAGCGAGTTGTACAGGTACCGATATCCGCATGGTTGAAAGGGGATGATGAGCCAAATGTATTCGGTTCTTTGGGGCTACAACCCAGTATTTTGCCGGTAATAGGTCGCGTTGTTGAGGACTCACAGGCAGAGCGGGCAGGGTTACGCCCCGGCGACTGGGTTACCGCTGTAGATGGTGAAAGCGTGATTTACTGGTCAGATTGGGTGCAGGCAATTGAACAGTCGCCCAATACGCCGCTCACCCTTTCTCTTGTTCGTGGTGGCACCGAGTATCAACTGCGGGCAACTCCGGATAGTAGAGCCGTTGAAATGGCCGCAGACACAGAAAACCCCTCAGACAACGGTACTACTCAGCAAATTGAACAAGGGTTTTTGGGTGTAGGCCCAGTGGTCATAGAGGTAGAATACCCGCTGTTTGGATCCTTGCAGAAGGGAGTGGATGAAACTTTTGCTAAAACTGCGCTTACTTTTTCAATGATTACAAAGATGTTTACTGGCGATGTCTCGGCCAAAACATTGGTCGGCCCCGTGGGGATAGCTAAAATAGCAGGGCAGTCGGCTAAATCAGGCTGGCGAACTTTTTTCGGCATAATGGCGCTAATGAGTATTTCGTTAGCCGTTTTGAATTTGTTGCCTGTACCGATGCTCGACGGTGGTCACGTGGTATTTATCCTGGCTGAAATTATTATGGGTAAACCTGTCTCTGAGGGGTTTCAGTCTGCGGCCCTACAGGGCGGGCTATTTCTTGTGGCATTGATGTTTATTTTTGTCACGTTTAACGACCTTTCTAGGTTGATCTAACTCGTGTCGAGTACTTGTGCAGAGTCATGTACGATGCGCGCTAATTTAAAGAAATTCAGGGTCGTCGAAGATGACCTGAAGTTAAGAGGAAACGATGGAAATCAATAAATTTCAGAGCCGGTTTATGCTGCTGGTATTGCTGAGTTTTGCTTTTGTAATGGCACCCTCTTTTTCGGGTGCTGCAGAGGACCCTCTACAAATTCAGAACCCTGAATTGTCCTTCGTTGTGAGCGATATACGCCTTCAAGGGTTACAGCGGGTGTCATCGGGCACTGTGTTTAATCTCATTCCTTTGAGTGTAGGTGATTCCCTTGATTCCCTCGCTGTAAGGAATCTGATGCGAACCTTGTTCAGCTCTGGTTTCTTCAAAGATATCCAGTTAGCTCGAGATGGCAGAGTACTCATAGTGACTGTTGTGGAACGTCCCGCCATTGAGTCCATAGAACTAGACGGCAATAAGGCCATTGAGTCAGATGCGTTGCTTGAAGGTCTAGCTGACCAAGGCCTAAAAGAAGGTGAAATCTTTAAGCAAGTCACACTAGAGCGCATGGGGTTAGAGCTAGAGCGCCAATATGTTTCTCAAGGTCGCTACGGTGCAGGCATTGAAACAGAAATTGAAGAATTACCGCGTAACCGAGTCAATATTAAGATTAATATTGAAGAGGGTAAGAGTTCAGGCATCAAACACTTGAATATCGTTGGTGCTAAAGCCTTCGAGCAACGCGAACTGCTAGATATAATCGAACTAAAGCATCCTAGCCTTACCTCATTTTACAAAAATGACGATAAATACGCGCGTGAAAAGTTATCCGGAGATTTAGAAACGATAGAGGCATTTTATAAGGACCAGGGTTACGCAGATTTCGACATTGAGTCCACGCAGGTAAGTATTACTCCAGATCGCCAGCAGGTTTATATATCCATAGCCATAGACGAAGGTGATACCTATACAGTTAGCGACGTTAATTTGGTTGGCGAACTCGGTGACGTTAAGCCAGAAGATTTACGCAACCTAATCATTGTTCAAGAGGGGCAAACATTCTCTCAAGCGTTGATTACCGCCACAGAAGAGCGTCTGACCACGGCATTAGGTAACGGCGGATTTACTTTTGCTACCGCCAGCGGTGTGCCGAGACTAAATGATGACGGCACAGCTGATATCGAGTTTTTTGTGGACGCCGGAAAGCGTGCCTATGTGCGCAGAATTACTTTTACCGGTAATCAGGTTACTCAAGACGAAGTGATGCGCCGAGAATCCAGACAAATGGAGAGTGGATGGGCGTCAACTGCGCAGATTGACTTAACCAAAGTGCGACTGGAGCGACTAGGCTTTTTTAAAGGCGTTGAAGTAGAAACCCCTCAAGTTGCAGGTAGCGATGATCAAATTGATGTTAACTTCTCGCTAGAGGAACAGCCTTCAGGGTCGATTTCGGGCACGCTAGCGTACTCTCAAGGCTACGGTTTGATCGTCGGCGGCAACTATCAGCAATCTAACCTACAGGGTAGTGGCAACAGCTTTAACGTTGGTCTGAGTCTTTCAAAGTTTCAAAAGTCGGTGAACGTTGGCTATTTCGACCCGTACTTTACTTTGGATGGGATTAGCCGTGGCTTTAACGTGTTTTTTCGCCGTCTAGATTATGATGAGCGCAATATTGCCCGATACAGTACTGACTCAGCTGGGGCAGGCGTTAACTTTGGTTTCCCGATTGGTGAAACTCAGAGAATCGACTTTGGCGTGTCAGCCGAACATACAAAAATTACTGCAGGCTTTGCTGCTGCCCAAGAAATTTCGCGCTTTATTGAAGACAACGATGAGAAAGCCTTACTGCTAAAAGGTAACCTTTCATGGACTCGCTCGACACTGAACAGAGGTGTTTTTGCTGACAGAGGCTCAAGTCAGTCATTGGCATTGGTCGCAACAGCACCAGGTAGTGATTTAGAGTTCTACAAATTGACCTATAGCGGCGAGCGCTACTTTCCAGTTACTCGCAGTTGGACTTTGAAATTGCGCACCGAGCTTGGCTACGGTGGTGCCTATGGCGATACCAGTGCACTGCCGTTTTATGAGCACTTTTATGCCGGTGGTTTTGGCTCTATCCGAGGATTTGAGAATTCTACACTTGGACCGCGAAGTACTAACCCACTTAGACCTGACGGTACGCCTCTATTTTTTCGCAACAATGGCGATAGTGGTGAGTACGGCCAACCCTTTGGGGGCAACCTGCTAGTGGAATTTTCAGCTGAGTTGATTTTCCCTCTACCATTTGTTGAAGACAACAGACAGTTCAGACCAGCATTCTTCTTTGATGCTGGTAACGTCTTTAATACGGACTGTCCAGACTTTGCGCCAACCCAAGTGAGCGGCCCTAGTGGGCAATGCTTTGGCTTTGACCCCGAAGACCTGCGTTATTCCGTTGGATTTGGTATGAGTTGGTTAAGCGGCTTTGGTCCATTGACATTTAGTCTGGCTAAACCGTTCCAAACTCAAGATTTTGACCAAGAAGAGAGTTTTCAGTTTGAACTTGGACGTACATTCTAGGTTAGAATGTGCTCGCGCTTAGACATCAGTTAAAACGTACGAATAGACAACAATATTAATCTTTAGGAGTGAACAATGTTCAATAGATTAGCAATGGCCTTATTGGCAACAGCAATGATGGCAGCACCATCGGTATACGCGGAAATGAAAATTGTGGTTTTAGACCCAGCTAGAGCGATTCTAGGAAGCGACGAAGGTAAGGTGCTTTTGGCAAATCTAGAAAACGAATTAAAAGCGGACCAAGATGAATTACGCAGTAGTGCTGAAGCATTTCAAGCATTGCAAGCCAAATTGCAGAAAGACGGCGAAGTGATGAGCGACTCAGACAAGCGTAAAGCTGTAAAAGAGCTGGAGAGCATGCAAGTTGATATTCAATTTGGTCAGCAAAAGTTGCAAAAGGAAGCCCAAGATAGGCAGCAAGAAATTTTACAATCCTTAGCCCCACAATATCAGAAAGTTCTAAATGACTTGATTCAAGTTGATCAAATCGACCTAATTCTTCAGCCAAATGCGCTGCAATACGCGAATGCTAAGCACGACATCACAAAAAGAGTGACAGAAAAGCTTAACGAGCAAAGCAAGTAATTTACAGAGTAGCCAAGAGCTTTTTCTAACTTGCTAGAGAGGTTCGGGGTGGTCGTCACCCCACAGTCAAATGAAGATTACACTTGTTGAAATAGCCAAGCGCATAGGGGCCGACATTGTCGGCCCTTTTGGTATGAGCTCAGAAAACTTAGATGCTAGCGTTGTGACCGGCTTAGGTAGCCTTGGTACGGCAAAAGCCGGGGATTTAAGTCATCTTTCTAGCCCAAGCTACCGCCCTCAACTGGCCACTACAAAAGCATCAGCAGTGATTTTGAGTGCCGAATACGCAGCTGAATGCCCCGCCATATGCTTGGTGGTAGAGCAACCATATTTGGCCTTCGCCAAAGCCTCCCAACTATTCGAAATTTCTACGCCAATTGCTAATGGGGTCCACCCTAGCGCGGTAGTAGATTCGTCGGCGGAAATTGCCGACAACGTCAGCATTGGCGCGAACGTTGTGATCGGCGCAAATTGCAAAATTGGTACTAACGTACAAATTCATGCCAACAGCACCATCGGCAACAACTGCACAATTGGTGATGACTCTTTGTTGATGAGCAATGTAAGTATTTATCGAAAAGTCACGTTAGGTGCGAGGTGTGTTGTGCATAGTGGCGTTGTATTGGGTGCGGCTGGATTTGGTTTCACTCCCAATGCGCAGGGACATTACGAAACCATTGCGCAGATTGGCGGTGTAGAAATTGGTACTGACGTTTCTATAGGCGCCAATACCGCCATTGATTGTGGCGCTATTGAAGATACCGTAATTGGTAATGGCGTAAAAATTGATAATCAGGTGCAGATAGGCCATAACTGTCGCATAGGCGATCATACGATTATCTGCGGTGGCGCCGGTATGGCTGGGAGTACCACCATTGGCAAACACTGCGTGCTTGCAGGTGGCTGTGGTATTGCAGGTAAAAGCCCGATAGACCTTTGTGATGGGGTAGTGGTAAGCGTCAAGACCACCATTAGCCAGTCAATTGATAAACCCGGAATTTATTCTGGAGCCATTGTCGCGAGTGAGCATAAGCTATGGTTACGTAATGCATTGCGGTTCAATAGTCTCGGGCAACTTTTTGCCCGTGTGAAGAAATTAGAAAATGAGAGAACTGATGAGTCAGATTAAAACGATCACAGAAATATTCGAATACCTGCCTCATAGGTACCCGTTTTTGCTCATAGACAGGGTCACAGACCTGACTAAGGGCGAGTCAATCAAGGGTTATAAGAACGTAACTGTCAACGAAGAGATGTTTAATGGACATTTTCCCGGCCAACCCATAATGCCCGGCGTATTGATTCTAGAATCAATGGCGCAAATTTCTGGCATATTGGCCTTTGAGAGCAGGGGTAGCAGACCTGCCGATGGCACCAACTATTTATTTGGTGGGGTAGAAAAAGCGAAATTTCGACGCCAGGTAATTCCAGGCGATCGGTTAGAAATTCATAGTTCTATAGTCGCAGAACGCAAAATTATGATGAAGTTTGATTGCGAAGCTTATGTGGACGGTCAATTGGCTTGCTCCGCTACCCTTTCTATTGTTGAGCAAAAGATGTGATAGATGAACGCGCTATAGTAGATAGCTCTGTAGTTGTCGGAGATAACGTCAGTATTGGGCCTTGGACCATCATCGGGCCAGATGTTGTATTGGGCGATAACGTGCAGATTGCTTCCAGCGTAGTGGTCAAGGGACCCTGTCATATTGGCGCAGGCGTGAAAATCTACCAGTTTGCTACCGTTGGGGAAGATACTCCTGCATTGGCTTATGCGGGAGAAGATTCAGAACTGACCATCGGCGCTAACACTATTATTAGGGAAGGTGTGACTATCCACCGCGGGATGGCTGCAGGTGGCATCAGTAGGACGGCAATTGGAGCGAACTGCCTACTAATGGCTTACGTCCATGTTGGACACGATTGTATTGTTGGAAACAATGTCATTATGGCCAACAACGCTTCCTTAGCCGGTCATGTGGTGGTAGGAGATTATGCGAACTTCGGTGGCTATGCGGGCATTCCCCAGTTTCGCCAGATAGGTGCCTACACCCATATAGCTGGTATGAGCTTGGTTACTAAGGATGTACCTGCTTTTATGACCGTTGCGGGCAATCCCGCCAGCGCGGTTGGACTAAACCTCGAAGGTATTAAGCGCAGAGGCTTTTCAGATGAAGCGGTGCAGGCAGTAAAAGCAGCCCATCGGATAGTTTATCGTAGCGGAAAAAAGCTTAGTGAAGCTATCGCCGAATTGGATGAATCGCGAAAAGAATACCCAGAGGTTGATGTTTTTGTGAAATCTCTAGAGTCTTCTGACAAGGGTATTATTCGCGGCAGGGGCTAGCGATATATGGCTATTGGCATGCATATAATCTGCGCCCTATCGAACTGTTAAGTTAAAGTATCATGTTACTTATGCCTTTTAAAACTATGAAATAAAAGGTATTTTTAGAAAAAATTCGATGTGCGATTTTAAGTTGAGAGAAAACCAACTTTGAAGCAATGCAGAGGTTTAATAAGGGCTGCTTTATGACCTTAACTATCGGCTTGGTCGCCGGCGAAGCGTCAGGAGATAATCTCGCCGCAGGTCTTATGGCTGCGATCAAGGCTCATCCAGCAATGTCAGAGGGCGTGCGCTTTATAGGAGTTGGCGGTCCGGCAATGCTTGCTCAAGGTTTGGAGTCACTGGCTTCAATAGATGAGCTTTCGGTGAATGGCTTTAAAGAACCCATCTTGCGCTTACCGCAACTGTGGAAACTTTATCGACGGCTGGCAGAGACTTTTGTGCACGAAAACGTGGATGCTTTCATAGGCATAGATTTCAACGTATTCAACTTCCTGCTTGAAGGCAGGCTAAAAGACAAAGGCATACCTACTGCACATTATGTAAGCCCCTCGGTTTATGCGTGGCGTCGCGGTCGCACCAAAAGAGTAGCGCGTTCTGCAGATGTTATATTTTGCTTATTCCCATTCGAACCAGGCTTTTATACGGATTTACCTGTGCGGGCAATTTTTGTAGGTCATCCGCTGGCCCAGGAAATTACTGAGCAGGACACCAATGCAGATAAGCAGCAGTGGGCACGTCAGCAACTGGGTGTTGTCAATGCAGATGTGGTGTTGGCTATGCTGCCGGGGAGCCGGGGCAGTGAAATCGAGTTAATGCTGGGACCTTTTCTCAAGGCTGCGGAAATCATTCAGGCGAATTTCCAAGCGCAAAATAAGTCAGTAAAGGTAGTTATCCCGTGCATTAATTCAGCTAGAGAGGAGCAAGTTCGTCGTGGTCTGCAGGAAGCTCCGCAACTAGATATTCTTATCCACAAAGGTCAGGCGAGGTTGGCATTGATTGCATGCGATGCGGCGCTCGTAAAATCGGGTACCAGCACTTTAGAGGCAATGTTGCTGAAACGGCCAATGGTTGTCAGTTATCGACTAGGCTATTGGTCGCATTGGATAGCACGCTTATTAGTTAAAACGGACTATGTGGCAATGCCAAACATCCTGTCGAATAAAGCGTTAGTGCCGGAGTTGCTGCAAGACCGGGCGCAGCCCGAAGGTTTGGCCAAAGCGTTATTGGGAGAGCTTGATAATGCGCATGGCGATGCGCAGTATTTCCAACCTTTTGCGAATATGCGCAAAATACTAGAGGACGGAGAGCGAGGTTTGGGCGCAAATAAGACGGCGGCTCAAGGAATAGTAGAACTGCTGCAGGAGAAGGGTAAACTCTAACGTCTGCCCAAACTGATTTTGTGCCGACAACTGATGGCAGTGTAACGCTAAAAAGCGCTGTAATTCGAGCCTTTGGACTACTCAGATAGGTTATTTTGACTGGGCAAGGGTGCAGGTCGACTAATTAGGAAAAGAGTTTCTGTGGCAAAAGTGCAGGCGAGCAAAATTTACGATCATCGGGACGGTGTTATTGCTGGTGTCGACGAAGTGGGACTTGGTCCCTTGGCTGGCCCTGTAGTGGCCTGTGCGGTAATTTTAGACCCACTAGTGCCTATTCCTGGTTTACGTGACTCTAAAGCAACTACCGAAAAATCTCGTCGTGAGTTGGCTGTTTTGATCCGTGAAAATGCGCTTAGTTGGAGCGTTGCTCGAGCAAGTGTCGCGGAAGTCGACGAGCTTAATGTGCTCCAAGCTAGTCATCTAGCGATGCGTAGAGCTGTAGCGGGGTTGAGTATGCTTCCAGATAAAGTTCTAGTAGACGGCAACAAGGTGCCTAATTTGCCAATGGCCGCTGAAGCTATCGTCAAAGGTGACCGTATCGTTGGCCAAATTAGCGCAGCATCGATTTTAGCCAAGGTGGAGCGCGACGCGGAGCTTGTCCAACTTGCACTCACTTATCCAGGTTATGGATTTGAAAAACATAAAGGTTATCCAACGAAGAAACATATGGCAGCATTGATTGAACTAGGGCCATGCCCCGAACATAGGAAAAGCTTTGGGCCGGTGCGCAGGGCTATAGAGCAGGTGGCTTACTCGTGAATGAAGAAGCTAAATTTGTGCATCTGCATGTGCATAGCGAATTTTCTTTGGCTGAGGGTTTGCTGAAGGTCAAAGATGTAGTGAAGTCTACGGCCGATACAGGTATGCCGGCGCTGGCGTTAACGGATTGTAATAATCTTTTTGCGCTGGTGAAATTTTATGAGAGCTGCCTAGGTCAGGGTGTTAAACCGATTCTCGGTGCTGAGCTTGTTGTCAGCTGCAACGAAACCGGATCTAGCGGTCGCATCGTAGCATTAGCCAGGAATATACAAGGCTATTCCAACCTCATTTCGCTCATATCCGCCAGCTATACCTCCGCTGAAGAGCGTGGGGTAATTTCTGAAAGCGATGTTTTTGCCTGCAAAGAAGGTCTTATAGTGCTTTCCGGCGGAGTCGGCGGCCACATTTGGAGCGAGCTTAATAATGACGATCAAAGTTCCGCTACACAGCGCGCACGGCTATGGCAGCGTGAATTTGCCGATGATTACTTCCTAGAAATCACCCGCACAGGGCGCGAGAACGAGGAAGAAAATCTACGGCGTACCTTGTCCATAGCTTCGAAGCTGCAAATAGGCGTTGTCGCTTCTAACGACGTTTGTTTTACCGCAGCTGAAGATTTTGAAGCGCACGAAACTAGAGTGTGTATCCATCAAGGTCGCGCATTGGATGATCCGCGGAGGAAGCGCCAGCATAGTGATCAACAATATTTGCGCAGCGACGAAGAAATGGCTGAGTTATTCTCGGACATTCCGTCAGCGTTACAAAACACGGTAGAAATTGCTAAGCGTTGCAATGTAGAGGTGCCGCTGGGTACTTACTACCTGCCCGATTACCCTATACCTAACGGTCTCGGCCCTGAAGATTATATTCAACAAGTCTCGCGAGAAGGGTTGGATCGCAGGCTTGCAAAAACAGGCCCTTTGAATGGCTTTAGTGCCCAAGATTATAGTGACCGGCTAGATTTTGAGCTTGGTGTCATAAATCAAATGGGCTTTGCGGGCTATTTTTTGATCGTTATGGAGTTTATTGCTTGGGCCAAGACTAATGGCATTCCAGTAGGGCCTGGTCGTGGCTCCGGTGCCGGCTCATTGGTCGCGTATGTACTGGATATCACCGATCTTGACCCCCTTGAGTACGATCTGTTGTTCGAGCGTTTTCTCAATCCTGAGCGTGTTTCTATGCCAGATTTCGATGTGGATTTCTGCATGGAAGGCCGAGATAAGGTCATTCAGCACGTGAGTGATATGTACGGTGTTGAATCTGTCAGTCAGATTATTACCTTTGGCACCATGGCCGCAAAAGCTGTAGTTCGTGATGTGGCTCGTGTACAGGGCAAGCCTTATGGCTTGGCGGACAAGTTATCTAAGCTCATACCGTTTGAGGTTGGCATGACTTTGACGAAGGCTATGGCTGAAAGTGCTGAAATGAAAGAATTTGTCGAGGCCACTGAAGAAGCCAGTGAAATTATGGACATGGCTTTCAAACTAGAAGGTATTGTTCGCAATGTGGGTCGCCATGCGGGTGGGGTAGTTATTGCGCCCTCAGCATTGACAGATTTTGTACCCCTATACACTGAAGAGTCCGGTACTGGGCTAGTCTCTCAGTTCGACAAAGATGATGTCGAACGTGCAGGGCTGGTTAAATTCGACTTCTTGGGTTTGAAGACACTGACGATAATCGATTGGGCGGTGAAATCTATCAATCAGCACCGTCAAACTTTAGGCGAAGAACCGATTGAGATAGACAGCATTCCTCTGAATGACCGTGGCACCTTTGAGCAACTGCGAAGGGGCGATACCACTGGCATATTCCAGTTGGAATCGCGGGGTATGAAGGATTTGATTCGCCGTCTGTTGCCGGAGAACATTGACGACATTATTGCCTTGGTGGCGCTGTTTCGCCCAGGCCCCTTAGAGTCCGGAGCGGTAGACGACTACATCAACCGTAAGCATGGTAGAGAGCCGGTGACTTTTCCTCATCCGAGCCTCGAGCCAGTGCTTGAATCTACTTACGGCGTAGTCCTTTACCAAGAACAGGTGATGCAAATCGCTCAGGTTTTAGCGGGTTTCTCCCTTGGCCAAGCGGATCTTTTGCGGCGCGCAATGGGCAAAAAGAAAGCTTCAGAAATGGCTAAGGTGCGTAAGGATTTTCTTGTTGGAACGGCTAAAAATGATGTTTCGGCAGATCTTGCGAATGAAATTTTCGATTTGATGGAAAAGTTTGCAGGTTATGCGTTTAACAAATCGCACTCTGCAACCTATGCCATAGTCAGCTTTCAAACCGCTTGGCTAAAGTCTCGTTATCCAGCCCAATTTATGGCGGCTAACTTATCCGCTGATATGCAGAGTATTGACCGTGTAGTCATCTTGGTAGATGAAATTCGGCGCATGAAAATGGCCTTATTACCGCCCAGTGTGAATATCAGTGAGTTTCGCTTTTCCGTGCAAGGTGATGCAGTAGTTTATGGATTGGGCGCTGTTCGTGGAGTTGGCGAAGGGCCTGTTTCGGCAATTGTAGAAGCTCGAGCCGAAGGCGCCTTTGTAGATCTGGCAGATTTTTGTCGTCGCGTTGACAGTAAGAAAGCTAATAAACGCGTACTTTTAGCTCTGATTAGCTCTGGTGCAATGGATGAATTTGCTGTGACTGAGGAAACATTAAACCAAACTCGCGCAAGACTGCTGGCGACACTACCTCAGGCAGTCCAAGGTGCCGAGCAAGTAGCGCGTGATCAGGCGGTGGGTATTACCGACCTTTTTGGTGGCATTGAAAGTCAGGCCCCTGAAGAAAATTGCGCGGTTGAGAGCAAGGTTAAACCGCTAACAACGTTAGAACGGCTGAAAGGGGAAAAAGACACATTAGGTTTGTTTCTCACAGGGCACCCCATTGAAAGCTATGAACAAGAACTCGGGCATTTTTGTCGCAGTAAAATTAAAGATTTAAGAGTTAGTAAAAGTACCCAGTGGGTTGCCGGTATGGTGATCAGCAATCGTGTTATGAAAAATAAGCGTGGTACTTCAATGGGCTTTTTGGTTTTAGATGACCGCAGTGCAAGATTAGAAGTGTCACTGTTCTCCGACGCATTTCAAAACTACGGCCATAAAGTCGCTAAGGATGAGTTGTTGGTAGTTGAAGGCGAGATTCAAAGTGATGAATACAATGGTGGTATTTCACTCAGAGCCAGCCAGGTTTTGACGATGGACGAGGCGCGGCAAAAGTTTAGTCGGGGTTTGGCATTAGACTTTACCGCATCGCAATTGCCGGAGAATTTTAATCAAAAACTGAAAGAAATCTTGCAACCCTATCAAGTGCCTGGGGCAACTTGCCCGGTTGCGATTTTGTATAAAGCTGAAGAAGCCGAGGGCAAAATTAGCTTAGGCCCAGAGTGGCAAGTCAAAGTCAGCGAGCAACTACTCTTCGATTTAGAAGAGAACTTTGGCGACGAAAAAGTCAGCCTACATTATGCCAAAGGGCGCAATGCTTGAAGCCCGGTTAGCTCAGGTACTATTTGCTAGGGCGGCGCCAAAGCGTTATCTGGTCGCGTTAAGTGGCGGTGTCGATTCAACAGTGCTCCTGCATGCTTTAGTTCGAATCGTGCCTCCAGATACCAAGGTGATAGCCCTGCATGGGAATCACAGGCTGCAAAATGAGTCCGCTACTTGGCTCCAACACTGCGCAGCAATGTGCGCAAACCTTGGTGTGGAGTTTGTTTCAGCAGAATTAACGGTCGCCACCGCTGGTAATCTGGAAGCTGCTGCACGTAAGGCACGCTACGAATTTTTTGCGAATTATATCCAAGCAGGAGATTTACTGTTGCTGGGGCACCATGCCCAAGATCAAGTGGAGACGGTTTTATTACGTATTTTTCAAGGCCGTGGGCTAATTTCTATGCGCCAGAGTGGGGTATTGGGTGCTGGCGAGTTTATGCGCCCGCTGCTTAAACTCTCTCGCGCGGAGTTAGTTGATTATGCGCAGGGGGTAGAGGCCTCTTGGATCGAAGACCCGTCGAATGGCGATTTGCGATTCGATCGAAATTTTTTGCGGGGTCAAGTGGTACCTTTGCTGCAAAAAAGATGGCCGAGTATGACCCAAGCGTTATTAAGGCTTACAAACACCTCAAATGCGCAAAACTTATTGCTAGAACACTTGCTTAGACGCGCGGCGGACAAAGTTGCCTTAGATACCCTGCCAGAGGACGACAATGTTAAGTTACTTTGGCTGCGTAACTATGTATCAGTGCGCGGGCATTATGATGTCACAGACCGGTCACTGTCTGAGTGGGTTCGGCAGGCCTATAGCTCAGGGCACAGCGAATTAGTTTTAGGAGGGCACTCCATGTTACGTAGCTGGCGTCGAACTCTGTATTACGTCAAGCAAGAACAGCCCGGACCAATTACAGGTTCTCTAGCAATAGGCGAGAGTCTTAGCACCGGCTTTGGAGAGCTCCAATTGCTCGAATGTGATGCTCAGGCTGCAGATGGGTTTATCTATGAAGGGCCTGTGGAAGTGGTTTCTAGGTGTAAATTTGAAGGTATTTCTCTGAGCCGGAGTTTTGGCTCCGCTTCGCTAAAAACGCTGTTCCAACAAAGCAATATTCCGCCATGGAGCAGAGATCACTATCCTTTGATTATGCGCGATGGAGAGCTCTTAGCTATCCCAGGCATTGCCAGTAGAAAAAAGACCAAAAGCACCCATTCTTCGGTCTGGTGCCGAGGGGTTTTAACTGAAAATAGTGATTTGCGCTAAGTTTGTTTTGAATAACCCAGTCGGCGCGAAATAGTGGCATAAATTCGTCAATCTGATTGTGGTTAACCCATGCCTCTGTTACCTTTCGCTTCCATCTTGCCTAGCTTCATGTGGACCGATTTCCGGTTGCAAATCATGTAATAGGGCAGATTAGATGGAGTTCAATGACGCGATTTATTTTTGTTACCGGCGGTGTAGTGTCTTCCTTGGGGAAGGGCATTTTGACATCTTCGCTTGCTGCTCAGTTAGAGGCCCGCAACCTCAAAATCAATGTCCTGAAAATGGACCCCTATATCAATGTCGACCCGGGAACTATGAGTCCGGTGCAGCATGGTGAAGTGTTTGTAACTGCGGATGGTGCCGAAACGGACCTCGATCTTGGTAACTACGAACGCTTCTCTAAAGTTCGTATGACGCGGAATAATAATTTCACCACAGGTAGCGTATACGCCGAGGTAATTCGTAAAGAACGCCGAGGTGACTACTTGGGCGGCACCGTGCAGGTGATTCCACATATTACGGACGAAATTAAGCGGCGCACCAGGCTGGCAGCCGAGGGTGTAGATATTCTTATTGTCGAGGTAGGCGGCACAGTTGGTGATATTGAATCCCAACCCTTCCTTGAGGCAATTCGTCAGTTGCGTATGGAAGTAGGACGCAACCGTGCACTATTCATACACCTAACCTACGTACCCTATTTGAGTAAGGCTGGCGAAATCAAAACTAAGCCGACCCAGCACTCTGTTAAGGAAATGCGGTCTATTGGTTTGCAGCCAGATATTTTGGTTTGCCGCTCGGAGATGGATATTCCAAAGTCTCAGCGCGATAAGATTGCACTTTTTACCAGTGTTGAAGAGCGTGCGGTAATTTCCATGGTAGACGTCGACACCATTTATCGCGGTCCCTTAGAGTTGCATAATCAGGGTCTAGATACTTACGTCACCGAGCAACTAGAGCTAGATTGCCCTCCTGCAGATTTAAGTGACTGGCAGCAAGTAGTAGATGCTCAGCTAAACCCAGAGCACAAAGTGCGGATAGCATTTGTGGGTAAGTATCTTGAACTACTGGATGCTTATAAGTCGCTCATCGAGGCTATTAAGCATGCTGGAATTCAGACCCTTACGGAGGTTGAAATAGATTTCATTGACGCTGAGAGTTTGGAGGCCGAAGGAATAGGTCTGTTACATGGCGCCGCAGGGATATTAGTTCCAGGTGGTTTTGGTGGCCGCGGTTTCGAAGGCAAGATTTTGGCGGCAGGGTATGCGCGGGAGAACAAGGTACCTTATTTGGGTATTTGTTATGGCCTCCACGCTGCCGTGATTGATATCGCCAGAAATTGTGCGGGCTTAGCAGACGCTCATACCACTGAAGTCGAGCAAGATACTGCAAATCCAGTGATTGCCCTAATCACCGAGTGGACCAATCGTGAAGGTGAAATTGAAACCCGTGAAGTAGATGGTGCTTTGGGTGGCACTATGCGTTTGGGTGAACAGGTCTGTGCATTGAACCAAGGCACGTTAGCTGAGCAGATATATGGTGACTCCATCGTTCGCGAGCGTCACAGGCATCGCTACGAGGTCAATAATCACTATGTTGAGCGTTTAACTGACAGTGGCATGATTGTTGGTGGGCGGTCTGAAGATGGAGAACTGGTCGAGATGCTAGAGCTAGAAGGGCATCCATGGTTCATAGCCTGCCAATTTCACCCAGAATTTACTTCATCGCCAAGAACAGGGCATCCATTGTTTTCAGGATTTATTTCTGCAGGCTTAGCTTATGCTAACGGCACTTTGAAATAGCCCGAATCGCTCTCGGGTAAATGGCAACTACATTCATATCGGACTGAATTCTTATGCAACTAGAAAATTTTGAAGTCGGCGGTGATAACCCGCTTTTTGTTATCGCCGGACCATGTGTTATCGAGTCAGAAACGCTGATCATGGAAACCGCTACGGCGCTAAAAGAACTGGGCGAAAAGGTTGGTGTTTCGCTGATCTTCAAAAGCTCCTTCGATAAAGCCAATCGATCCTCTATGGACAGCTATAGAGGTCCAGGGATAGAAGAGGGCTTGCGTATTCTAGAGCGAGTGAAAACGGAATTGACCATGCCAGTGCTTACTGACGTGCATGAGGACACACCTTTAGATGAGGTGGCAAGCGTAGTGGACGTTATGCAAACTCCGGCATTTCTTTGTCGTCAGACCAATTTTATTCTTAATGTTTGCGCCCAAGGCAAGCCAGTAAATATTAAGAAAGGTCAGTTTTTGGCACCGTTAGATATGCTCCAGGTGGCTAAGAAGGCCAAATCCACTGGCAATGAGCAAATCATGGTGTGTGAACGTGGCGCTAGTTTCGGCTACAACAATTTGGTTTCAGATATGCGCTCACTTGCATTGATGCGGCAGACTGATTGCCCAGTTGTATATGACGCAACCCATTCAGTACAGATGCCAGGGGGCCAAGGGTCTGTTTCTGGTGGTCAGAGGGAAATGGTGCCGGTGCTGGCCAGGGCTGCAGTCGCGGCGGGTATCTCGGGGCTGTTTATGGAATGTCACCCAGATCCCTCTAAAGCGATGTCCGATGGGCCCAACTCTTGGCCTTTGCACATGGTTGGAGATCTTTTGACCCAGCTCATGGCAATAGACGCAGTGGTTAAAGGGCAGCCTAGGTTAGAAGATCAGGTTACAAAGTCTGAGCTGTAGTAGGCGCTGAATGACTCGCGCGAGCGATTAACTGATAAATAAGAGGATTAGTAGGGCATGACAAAGATCGTAGACATTCAAGCACGGGAAATTTTGGATTCGCGAGGTAATCCAACGGTTGAAGCATTGGTCATAACTAATGATGGCTATCAGGGTTTAGCCGCTGCTCCTTCTGGTGCATCTACAGGTAGTCGTGAAGCGCTAGAATTACGCGACGGCGACAAGTCCCGCTACTTAGGTAAGGGTGTTCAGCAAGCTGTTAGTCACATTGATGGTGAGATACGCGATGCGTTAATAGGCAGAGATAGCGCAGACCAAGAACTCATAGATGATCTTTTGTTACAGCTCGACGGCACGGACAATAAAGCGAGACTGGGTGCTAACGGCATGCTCGCAGTATCTCTTGCAGCCTGTAAGGCTGCTGCAGCCAACACTGGGCTGCCAGTTTATCGCCACATCAATCAACTCTGCGGCGGCGTTAAGATGCAAATGCCCGTACCAATGATGAATATCCTCAACGGTGGTGAACACGCAGACAATAATGTTGATATTCAAGAGTTTATGATCCAGCCGGTATCCATGAGCAATTTCCGCGATGCGCTGCGCTGTGGTGTGGAGATTTTTCACCACCTGAAAGCAGTATTACAAGGTATGGGGTTGTCTACGTCTGTGGGCGATGAGGGTGGTTTTGCACCGAATTTGGAATCTAATGCCCAGGCGCTGGAGGTCATCGCACAAGCGGTAGATCGTGCGGGTTACAAATTGGGCACTGATGTCACCTTAGCTTTGGATTGTGCGGCGTCAGAATTTTTCGTCGATGGCAAATATGATCTTTCCGGCGAAGGTCAGGCTTATGACCCTTCAGGCTTTGTAGAGTATTTAGCGAACCTTTGCGAAAACCATCCCATTGTCTCGGTAGAAGATGGCATGGATGAAAGTGATTGGGCTGGCTGGGCGCAGTTAACTCAGCGCTTGGGAGATAAAGTGCAGCTCGTGGGCGATGACCTGTTTGTAACAAATACACGTATTTTGCAAAGAGGTATAGATGAACATATTGCCAACTCTATTCTTATCAAATTTAACCAAATCGGCACTCTAACAGAGACTCTAGACGCCATTGCTATGGCCAAAGAAGCCGGTTACACAAGCGTTATCTCACATCGCTCAGGGGAAACTGAAGATACAACTATTGCCGATTTAGCAGTGGGTACTGGCGCTGGGCAAATCAAGACTGGATCCTTGTGTCGCTCGGACCGAGTAGCTAAATATAATCAGCTACTGCGTATTGAAGCCGACCTAGGCGCAGACGCACTATATCCGGGACGCAGCGCAATACGCGCTAAATAGGTCAGATAAGTAGGAAACCTGAGTTTTTTTTTCTGTAGGCTTGGTCTACATAAACGGTAATGAATGATCTCTTAAAGCTGGCGGTACGAAAATGAAGATATTAATCTCAATTTTGGCTATCACACTTTGTGCTTTGCAGTACCAGATACTCTTTGGTCAAAGCGGTTATTTTGCGAAAAAGGTTTTGGCCCAGCAATTACAAGAACAGCAGCAGCGATTTGAACAATTACAACAAAGAAATCTTAAGATGACAGCTGAAGTACTTGCGCTAAGAGCTAACCCGGCCGCTTTTGAGGCTAGGGCTAGGAGCGAGCTAGGTTTAGTCAAAGATGGGGAGATATTCTACCTAGTCCCCGATGCTGCTGATCGAGGTGAATAACCTTAGCCAGCCATTGGCGAGTTCTCAATGCGCCAGTATTAAGACTTATCCAGAAGATTGGCGGGTCACTGAAATTACTGACCAGTCTTGGAGTAGCGAAGGCGAGCACGCATACATTTATGTTGAAAAGCGCGGCATGAATACAGCCGCTGTCGCAGCTTGGCTGGCACGTTGCTACCAAGTAAAAGAGATGAACGTTGGGTTTTCCGGTATGAAGGATAAGTTTGCGGTCACTCAACAGTGGTTCAGTGTTCATTCCCCACTAGATTTAAAATCGACAGATTTGGCTTTAGTAGACTCAAGCGGGTCGGAGTCAGCATATGCAAAGGCGCTGCAAATCACTCGGCATAATAAAAAGTTGCGTCGCGGAGAGCACACCTTAAACCACTTTAAGATAACGCTTCGAGATTTAGCTTTTAGCCAAGAGTTGAGTGAAGATTCTTTATCTGCCCTTGGGACCGCGTTTCCTAACTATTTTGGTCCCCAACGATTCGGCCTCAACAATATTGAATTAGCGTTGTCGTGGTTGAAGAACCGCCGTAATAGAAAAATCTCTCGCAAAGCGCGTGGCTGGCATTTTTCTGTGCTGCGTAGTTTATTATTCAATAAGATTGCAGGTGCACGTGTAGCAGCTGGCAACGTGCACGAATTTATAGCGGGTGATGCAGAAGAATTTTCTGTTCCCTCTGGCTCTCTATGGGGGCGAGGGCGCTCAGTGCTTAGCGCTGATGCTTTGGCTATAGAAACTCACGCATTGGCCGAAGATGCTTGGGTGTGCGAGGCATTAGAGTTTGCAGGCGTAGATAGGGCAATGCGCCCCCTAAGCGTGTTACCTCAGAACTTTAGCTGCGCCATGTTAGAGGATGCAGTAGTGGAGTTTGAATTTGCTTTACCACCAGGCGCCTATGCCACAGTTTTGTTGGCCCAGCATTTCGATATAAAGGATAAGAGCATTTGAGTGACTTCGATTTGCAGGGCATTGGCATGACCTCTCAGCGTACGCGTGACCGTTTGGTGGGGCGTTTGCGAGAGCAGGGTATTGTTGATGAAAAAGTTCTTGGGCAAATTTCTACCTTGCCGCGACATATCTTTATTGATGAGGCCTTAGCGCATCGTGCCTACGAAGATACGGCGCTCCCCATAGGTAACAATCAAACTATCTCACAACCTTTTATTGTCGCCCTGATGACTCAGTTGTTGACTGAAGTGCCGCGCAAAAAAGTTTTAGAAGTAGGTACCGGCTCAGGGTATCAAACTGCACTGTTGGCAAGGTTGTGTGAGCGCGTTTACAGTATCGAGAGAATTCAAGCACTTATGCCGCGAGCCCGAGAGCGATTGTCAGCTCTGTCCTTGAGAAATATTCAAATGCGTCATGGTGATGGCTATGCTGGCTGGGCTGAGAGTGGGCCGTTTGATGGTATTTTGGTAACCGCGGCGCCACCTGCTATGCCAGAACAGTTGCTCGAGCAGCTTGCTGAGGGAGGGCGTCTAATAGTGCCTGTTGGCGATGGTAACGAGCAAGATTTGCGGGTTATTGATCGTACCGGCGATGGTTTTACTGAAAGTGTGCATGACCGAGTCAAATTTGTGCCGTTAGTAGGCGGCGTTACGCATCATCGATAGGTTCAGCGATATGGGAAAAAGCGATGTTGATGCAGTCGGATTTGTCGGCTTAGCTTTACGCGGTTTGGCAATGGGCATTGCGGAACTTGTTCCTGGCGTGTCAGGTGGCACAATCGCATTTATGACTGGCATTTATCTGCAGTTAGTTAGAACTTTAGCTTCTTTTGAGTTTGCGTCCATACAAATGCTTGGGCGCCCCAAACAGTTTTGGTTGCATCATAATCTGGCTTTTTTGTTTAGTCTTGGTCTGGGTATGGCTATAGGTATTATTGCCTTCGCGCAAGTTATCGGCTATTCCTTAGAACACTTCCCTCCAGTGATCTGGGCCTTTTTCTTTGGCGTCATTACCACATCTATATTGCATATGGCTCGTCAGCGGTCGAATAGGGCGCTACTGCGCTTCGCACTGCCCGGGTTAGTGTTGGGGCTAGGTTTTGTCGCATTGCCAGTAGCAGACTTTTCTGGTTCGCTTCCAATGATATTAGTCGCAGGTGCGCTGGCGATTTGTGCGTGGATATTACCGGGTATTTCTGGCAGCTTTGTTTTGCTGCTTCTGGGCTTATATGACGATATCATTCTCGCTATTACAGACCGTGACTTACAGGTTATTGCTACATTGGCTTGTGGTTGTGGGCTTGGAATACTTTTCTTTGCCCGCTCATTGGCATGGGTATTGGAACGGTATGCGGATCAGCTGTTGGCTTTTTTAATTGGTTTCATGGCCAGCGCGCTGATTAAACTATGGCCTTGGCAAGACCCCAATGCAGACAGTATTTTTGCCGCCATAGTCAGCCCAACAACATATACATCAGTTAGCGGTCACATTGCTTACACTGAAATTGCGGTCCTTGCAGGATTGTTGGGGGTATTGGCCTTATGGCTAATGACCAAGTATACAAACGACTAGCTGCCCTGCTGCTAAGTTTGGCGCTGCTGGCGAGTTGCACGTCCATTGGCACCCCAGTGGTCACCGAGCGTTCGAGTGGCGCCTCACTAACACCCTCTGGGCAGTATATTGTACGCAAAGGCGATACCTTGTATTCCATCGCTTGGCGCTTAGGAGTCGACTATAAGTCTCTAGCCCGAGTAAATGGCATAGATGAACCGTTTACTATTTTTCCGGGGCAAAAGTTAAGACTGCGCGCTAAGCTTACTACCAAGAAGGCTAAGCCAGTGGTGGCAAAAACTACCACAGTAAAGAAGTCTCCGGCGAGCCTATCAAATACAAAACCAGCCAGCACATCTAAGCCGACAGTCGCCTCTAAGCCAAAAGCCCAACCCAAACGAAAATCAGAGCCAGCGCTTCGTAAGCCTGCAGCAACCGTTGCGGCAAAAAAGCCGGCTGCGCCAAATAGAAAGTTAAGTTCAAAGTGGGCTTGGCCTGTAAAGCAAAAGCCCATAAGTGCTTATGGAAAGGGGAGTAATGGATTAGATTACGCCATTGTCCGGCGAACAAATGTTATGGCGGCAGGATTGGGAGAAGTGGTTTATGCGGGTAATGGCATTGCTGGATTCGAGCGTCTAGTGATCGTAAAACACTCAGGCAATTTATTGAGCGCCTACAGTTTTAATGGTCGAGTATTGGTTAATGAACAGCAACGTATTGGGTCAGGGATGCGTTTAGCAGAAATACTGCCAAGGCCCGGTGTGGGACAGAAGCTCCATTTTGAATTGCGCCGCGACGGTAACCCAATCAATCCTGGTTCAGTTATCCGCTGAGAAAATGAGGTTAGCGTTCGAGCAACGCTAACTTGCCGGGCTTATTATTCCATTCTTCTGCGTCTTCTGGTGCTGGTTTCATCTCAACGATGTTGGGCCAAATCTCCGCTAACTCGGTATTTAGCTCAAGGAAGTTAAGTTGATCTTCGGGTATTTCATCTTCTGAAAATATGGCATCTACCGGACACTCTGGCTCACATAGAGCACAATCGATGCATTCGTCGGGGTGAATGACAAGCATGTTGGGGCCTTCGTAAAAGCAATCTACAGGGCATACTTCTACACAATCGGTGTGCTTGCACTTGATGCAGTTTTCTCCAACGATGAATGTCATTAAATTGGCCCTGTAATTTCAAAGCGGGGTAGTTTAGCTGATGCAATATAACTGTCTATAGCTGAGTGACGCTGTTTACTGCGTTGCGCATTTATAGATCTGTTTTATATGTATATTAACGCAAGACAATGCCGAGCAAACTCTAAACTCATGTCCATCAGTTGCAGTTGTCCTTACCGGTAGAAAAATCTAGCTGTTGGAAAGTCCATTTTTTAACTCGTAGAGCAGAGTTAAAGCTTGTCGCGGTGTCAGATCATCAATGTCCGCTTCTTTTAGCTGTTCTAGGGTTGCCATATCCTCATCGGAAACTGTATTGCCCAGATCATCCATCGGGTCTTCTAGGTAACTATCCACTAGCGAGTCTTGATGACTCGTAGGGCTGAATAAGTCGGATTGATGCGGATTGTTATTTCCTCGCTCCAAGCTTGCCAAGCGTTTTCTAGCAATGCTCAGCACCGAGGCAGGAACACCTGCGAGCTTCGCCACTTGAATACCATAGCTTTGACTGGCTGGACCTTGCTTCACTTGGTAGAGGAATACTATGTCGCCAGCATGTTCGCGTGCGCTTAAATGCACGTTACCAACCCCTTGGTATAATCCGGGTAGGCCGGTTAGTTCAAAATAGTGGGTGGCAAAAAGCGTTAAAGATTGGGCTTTGTACGCTAAATGTGCAGCGCAGGCCCAAGCTAGCGCCAAACCGTCGTAGGTGCTTGTTCCGCGACCAATCTCGTCCAGTAGCACCAAGCTGTTTGCCGTTGCGTTATGCAATATGTGCGCGGTTTCAGTCATCTCAACCATAAAAGTAGAGCGACCACTGGTTAGGTCATCGGCTGCGCCAATTCGGGTAAAAATGCGATCGATGGGGCCCAGTGTGGCGCTTTGAGCCGGTATATAACTGCCAACGTAGGCAAGCAGACAAATGATTGCTGTTTGCCGCATATAGGTAGATTTACCGCCCATATTTGGGCCGGTGACAATGAGCATTGTACTTTGCTCACCAAGCGCGACATCGTTGGCTATAAATGCATCTTTTGATGCTGCTTTAACTACCGGGTGCCAACCCTGATCAATATTTACGCCGGTTTGCTGACTAAAACTAGGCCGTGCAAAGTTAAGTGCGTATGCGCGCTCTGCTAGGCATGCTAAAACATCGGCCTGAGCTATAGCCTCTGCCGCTTGACGCAAGGCGGTTGAATGTTGAATGAGTTCGTTTAAAAGATCGCCAAACAACCGGCGCTCTAATTGCAAAGATTTAGACTGGCTACGCAGAGCATCTTCTTCAAATTCTTTCAAGGAAGGGGTGATATAACGTTCCGCACTTTTTAGAGTCTGCCGGCGAATGTATTCTTCTGGGATATCGCCTTTAGCAGCTTTGGAAGTTTCAATGTAATACCCGTGTACTCGATTGTAGCCAACCTTTAGCGTACTTATACCTGTGCGTTGCCGTTCGGTTTGTTCTAGTTCAGCTAACCAGTTTGCCGAATGGGTAGTGAGCTTACGCAGTTGATCCAATTCATCGTTGTAGCCTTCAGCAAACACACCGCCTTCGCGCATGGTCACCGGGGGCTCTTCGATGATTGCCCGCTGCAACAGGCTTGTTAACTCTGAAAAATCTTCTAGAGCATTGTGCATAGAGGCATTGAGGTCTCCTGCGATGTGGCCCAGTACCTGCCTAACTTCCGGGAAACGCAGCAACGCGTCGCGTAGTCGAGAAAGATCCCGTGGTGAGGCCGACCCCAGGTTGATGCGGGTAAGAATACGTTCTAAATCGCCGATGGGTTGCAGAACTTCTCTAACTGCGATTTCTTTGTGACTTGCGAGGCTGTCGGCGATCCAAGTTTGGCGAGCCTTTACCATGTCTAAGTCTCTACTTGGCTCATGCAGCCATCTTTGTAAAAGCCGTCCGCCCATAGCTGTAACTGTAGTGTCCATCAGACTTAATAGAGTGTGGTCTACTGCGCCATTGCTGCGCACATCTATTTCTAAGTTACGGCGCGATTGAGCGTCTAAACCGATAGTTTGGCCGCCTTCAACAAAATAGATACGCTGCAAGAAGGATAGATCTTGGCACTGGGTATTTTTTGCATAACGTAGTGCTGCATTAGCGGCACCAAGACAAGGGTCAGTTGTGGTCAGACCGGTGATAGCAATCACATCGTCATCAAAGTGTCTTTGCAGCTCAGCTATAGCTTGTCCATGATCGAAATAACTGCCATCAACGCCAGTCGCTGTGAGGTCGTGACCTACATAATCTTGCCAGTGTTCTGCAACCTCTTGGGGCAGCAAGACTTCTTTAGGCCGCAGTTGCCAGATGAGATCAATAAGCTGGTCTTTTGCGTTAATACTCTGCAGCTCTACAAGGCATCCTGATAAGTTTAGTAGCGCAATGCCGATACCGTTTTTGGATGGGTTTACAGCAAGAATAGTACTATCTGCCCTTGACTCCAGTAATGCTTCATCGGTCAGGGTTCCAGGCGTGACAATGCGCTGAACCTGTCGTTCTACGGGCCCTTTACTCGTCGCGGGATCACCTACTTGTTCGCAAATAGCAACAGAGCGACCTAGTTTAACTAGTCTTGCTAAATAGCCATCCGCGGCGTGAAAGGGTACCCCACACATGGGGATTGGTTTGCCATCACTCTGACCGCGAGCGGTTAAAGTGATATCTAAAAGGTCAGCTGCAGTTCTCGCGTCATCAAAAAAAAGTTCGTAGAAGTCGCCCATGCGGTAAAACAAAAGCGCATCAGGATGATCTGTTTTGATGCCTAAGTACTGTTGCATCATCGGTGTGTGAGATTCGAGGTTTGCCATTGCAGCAGGCTCAGGTTGGGGCGCAGACATTTTAACTATAAACCTCAAAAATAGCGGGACTCGAAACTAAGACTATACCGATGAAGACAGGTTTTCGCAGCCACCGTATTGCTAGGTTGGGTAAGAATATTAGGGAATTTGTAGGAGAGGTTTGTAAGAAATAGCTGGTTATTGAATATTTGCGCGAAACAGGGTTGCGCAGACTACTGAATGGATATACAGTGCTTTGAAAGTTGCTTCGAAGAGCGTTCAAAAACTCCCAGCGAAGTAGCAGATCGATATTAAGTCTTTGAAAAATTGAGGCTAGATCAGTTAGATAGACAAAATAGATAGTCTAAATAGATAGACAAAATAGATAGATCGACTGCAGGTTAGCAGACTAATTTAATAGAAGATTAACCAGCTTTGTAAGCTGGAGCAAATAGACATAGGAGCTCATCATGATTCAGAAGTCTAAAGAAGTGAAAAGCAAAGAAGCTAATAGAAAAGAAGACAACCCAGACAAAGAACGCGCGTTAAGCGCGGCTCTTGCACAAATTGAGCGCCAATTTGGTAAAGGCTCAATGATGCGTTTGGGAGACAAAGAGCTAGTCGCTATTCCCGCAATTTCTACAGGTTCACTTGGGCTTGATGTTGCACTAGGTATAGGTGGACTTCCGCAAGGTCGAGTTGTCGAGATTTATGGCCCAGAGTCTTCGGGTAAAACGACCTTAACTTTGCAAGTTATAGCCGAGGCGCAAAAAGCGGGTGGTACTTGCGCATTTATCGACGCCGAGCATGCATTGGACCCCATGTACGCACAGGCGTTGGGTGTAGATACTGACGAACTTCTTGTTTCTCAGCCAGATACGGGTGAGCAAGCATTAGAAATTTGCGACATGCTCGTAAGGTCTGCGGCAGTGGACGTGGTGATTGTTGACTCCGTCGCAGCGCTCACTCCCAAGGCAGAGATTGAAGGCGATATGGGTGATACCCACGTCGGCTTACAAGCTCGTCTTATGAGTCAAGCTCTGCGCAAAATGACCGGTAACATCAAACAATCCAATACGCTGGTGATCTTTATTAACCAGATTCGTATGAAGATCGGAGTAATGTTCGGCTCTCCAGAAACCACTACTGGTGGTAATGCGCTTAAATTTTACTCTTCTGTCCGTTTGGATATTAGACGTATTGGCGCAGTAAAAAATGGCGATGAAATAGTCGGCAATGAAACCCGGGTTAAAGTGGTTAAAAACAAGGTTTCACCTCCATTTAGACAAACAGAATTTCAGATTCTGTACGGTCAAGGTATCCACCGCACTGGTGAAATCATTGAGCTTGGCGTACAGCAGAATCTAGTTGAGAAGTCTGGTGCATGGTATTCCTATAACGGCGAGCGTATTGGTCAAGGCCGTAAAAACGCATCTGATTTCTTAGATGATCACCCAGAGATGAAGGCCGAAATCGAAGGCCTAATTCGCGATCAACTGATGCCCAAGCATGGTGCAGACGCTGGTGGTGCAGAAGTGGTGATCCCTGATGCAAACCAAGAGAGTCTAAGTCAGGATTAGTCAGGCCCTCATTATAAGTAGAAGAGTGCTGGGGCGTATTTTAAGTGCGCCCTTAATTAGTGGTTATGTCCGGTGCAATTGGCATCTAATATAATATCCGAGATAGTGCTCGCGGAACTTTATGGATGTTAAAAGCCCACAGCCCCTTAAGACATATCAATTTGAAACGGTTGCAACGGTATGTTGAATGTTATGACGTTATTCAGCGCCGCGTTTTATGGTAACTGAGCAAGATAGAGGCAGAGTTTATAACGCAGCTATCCGTCTGCTTGCCCGTAGAGAATACGGCATTAGAGAAATCACCAAAAAGCTCTGTCAAAAACATCCCCCTCAATTAGTCGAAGAAGTTGTCACCCAACTTCTAGAGCAAAATCTTATAAGTGACAGCCGCTTTGCCGAATCTCTTTGTAATAGTCGCACTGGGAGGGGTTATGGCCCTATCTATATTGCTCAAGAACTTTCCATGAAGGGTATTTCCAAAGAGATAATTGAAGAGTTTATCGATAAAAATGATCCAGCTTGGTTAGAGCGGGCAATGAAAGCGGGGCGCAAAAAAGCTTCTCCAATTCTCTTAGAAAAAAACTTTATGTATTCCGAGGCTTTTGAAGAAGAGTTTTTGCGACAAAAGGGGGGCGAAGAATTTTTGGACAATGTTGGTGAGGGCTTTGACGAATCTCAGCTGAATAGAGGTGGGAACCAAGATCGGTGTGATGATGGCGAGTACGATGATGTCAATGAGTTCGACCTAACCGAAAATGACGAGGAAGAGGCCTCGGGCAAGCACCCGCAAGGTTCGAGTAAGTTCAAATCTCTACAAAAGGCGAAGAAGTTGCAGAAAAATAGCAGCGCTAATAGCCGACAAAAGCGCCCTAAAATGGTTAATAAATTTGTATACAAAAAAACTAAGGAGCAGCTGTTTAGAGAGCGGCGACAAAAAGAGTGGATGAAAGTTGCGAACTTCTTATCCCGCAGAGGTTTCCCAGGGGATACGATCGCTAAAGCAATGAACAATATTGCGCCAGATTAACTTACTCAAATGCGATGTTTGAGGATCTCTTCGCAGCTTTGGCGTGCACAGGAAGGTGCAGTCTGTTTCAGTCTCTCAATTACAAGAAGTCCAACACAGCAGGCCCTAGCTAATATCAAAGCCTAGGTACTTCCTTTATACTCTCGCCCACTAAAATTCGATTGATTTTCAAACTAATGAATACTGCTGCTTTACGCGCTGCCTTCCTCTCGTTTTACGAATCGAAGGGGCACAAAATCATTCCGTCCAGCTCACTGGTTCCGCATAACGATCCGACATTGCTGTTTACCAACGCTGGCATGAATCAGTTCAAGGACCCTTTGCTGGGTAAAATTGATCCTGGCTATACCAGAGCTACCAGCGCCCAACGCTGTGTTAGAGCTGGCGGTAAGCATAATGATCTGGAAAACGTAGGATATACAGCACGTCACCACACGTTATTCGAAATGATGGGTAACTTCAGTTTTGGGGATTATTTCAAAGAAGAGACGATTACTTGGGCATGGGAATTTGCGACTGAAGTTGTGGGCCTTTCAGCTGACAAAATTCTTATCACAGTTCACCCAACAGACGATGATTCACGCAAAATCTGGCGGGATAAGGTTGGTATAAAAGCTGACCGAATTATTGATCTGGAAGAGAACTTTTGGACTATGGGCGACACCGGTCCTTGCGGTCCATGCACTGAGCTTTTTTATGATCACGGTCCTTCTATTGCCGGTGGTCCTCCAGGTTCTCCGGATGAGGATGGCGATCGCTTTATTGAATTCCAGAATTTGGTGTTTCCTCAGTTCGACAGGTTAGCGGACGGAGAAATGATATCACTGCCCCAAGCTGGCGTGGATACTGGCATGGGACTTGAGCGCATGGCCGCCATTCTTCAGGGTGTACATAGCAATTATGAGATAGATCTATTTCGTAAAGTGATGTTAGAAGCTGGTAGCTTTGCGCATATCACCAATGAAGAAGAGGTGCTCGGCACTGCCTCATTGCGAGTAATCGCTGACCATATTCGTAGCAGCGCATTTCTTATAGCAGACGGAATTACGCCCGGTAATGAAGACCGTGCTTATGTGCTTAGGAGAATTATTCGCCGTGCTCTAAGACATGGTTACAAACTGAATATTCGTGAACCGTTCTTCCATAAGTTGGTCAAAGTTCTGGTTGATGAAATGGGCGAGGCGTATCCCTTGCTAGCGCAACATGAACAAGCTGTAACTAATGCATTAGCCGAAGAGGAAGCTCGATTCAGTGAGACTCTGAATCAAGGCATGGAGTTACTCAAAGGTGAGTTGAATCAGGTTAAAGGCGATACGCTGCCTGGGGAAATTGCCTTTAAGCTTTATGACACCTACGGCTTTCCCGTTGACCTCACCGCCGACGTTGCTCGCGAACTAGGTTTGCAGGTTGACCAAGAAGGGTTTGATGAAGCTATGGAAGCTCAACGAGCTCGCGGCCGAGCATCTACAAGTTTCTCGACCAGTCTTGGACAAAAGATCAGTGTTAAGCAAAGTGTAGATTTTTTGGGCTACGAACAGCTCGATAGTAAGGCACATGTGCTTGCAGTATTTGATATCAATGGGGACACTAAAGAGGCGCTGGCCCCAGGCGAAGAAGGCGTTGTTGTGCTCGATAGAACACCTTTTTACGCTGAGTCTGGTGGGCAAGTAGGTGACTATGGGCAGTTGCTATTGGGCGAGAATCGCTTTGTTGTAAAAGATACCCAAATCAGCGGCGACCAACGCCTTCATATTGGCAGCATGAGTGAAGATAGTGTTTCGAGCATCGCAGCGGGAGCTGAAATATCTGCCACAGTAGACGAGCAGATACGCAGAAAAACTCAGGCTAATCACTCAGCCACGCACCTAATGCATGCCGCTCTACGCACTGTCCTAGGCGATCACGTACAGCAAAAAGGCTCCTTAGTGAATGATGAGAAGTTACGTTTTGACTTCTCTCACACGGGACCTGTGAGCGCCGCTCAATTACAAAAAATTGAAGCGTTGGTTAACGAACAAATTTTATTGAACACTTCTGTGACTACGGAGCTTCTATCTTTTGACGATGCGGTTGAGCGCGGAGCCATGGCACTGTTTGGTGAAAAGTATGGTGACGAAGTTAGAGTACTTTCAATGGGCGGCGACTATTCGGTTGAACTCTGTGGTGGCACACATGTTAGCCGCACAGGGGATATTGGTCTTTTTAAGATTCAGTTAGAAAGCGGTATTGCTGCTGGTATAAGGCGCATTGAAGCCGTTAGCGGTGAGGGTGCCCTTAATGTTGTGCGAGAAAATGATGCTTTGATCGCGTCAGTTGGCAGCGTACTAAAAGTTGGTGTATCTGAAATCGATAACCGGATTACACAAATCTTGGCGGAAAATAAGGCTCTAAGTAAGCAGGTTGAACAGTTAGGACAGCAGATTGCTGCCAGCAAAAGCTCGGACCTTGGTAGTCAAGTTGAACAAATCAATGGCATTGATTTTATTGCGGCTCAAGTGGAGGGTGACAATAAGGCGATGATGCAGACGCTAGATACTTTGCGTTCTCAGTTATCAGAAGACAGCGTTATCGTATTGGCTCAGGTTGCTGGCGGTAAAGTAGGTATGGTGGTTTCCGTAAGTAAGTCGTTAGTTGAAAAAGTGAAGGCGCCGGATTTACTTGCGGCAGTGGCGGAGCTAGTAGGTGCTAAAGGCGGCGGTCGCCCAGACCTTGCTCGCGCAGGAGGCGGTACAAATCCTGACGGTGTAACCCAAGCCTTAGCTGATTCCCAAGCTTGGCTACAGGAAAGGTTGAGTCACTAATGGCGCTGATTGTTCAAAAGTATGGTGGCACCAGTGTCGGAGATGTGGAACGCATCCGCGGTGTAGCTCAGCGCGTAAAAAAATATATTGAGCAAGGGCACCAGGTTGTCGTCGTTGTTTCCGCCATGTCTGGAGAAACAAACCGCTTAGTTTCCATGGGGCGCGAAATCGCTGGTGAGCAGGGTAGCGCTCGGGAAATGGATGTTCTCACGGCTTCTGGCGAGCAAGTCACTATTTCGCTTCTCAGCCTGGGGTTGCTAGCTATAGGTGTTGAAGCAAAGTCTTTTCTTGCCGATCAAGTTGCGATAAAAACCGACGATGTGCATGGCAAAGCGAGAATTCAAGAGATTCATACGGCGGCTCTCTTTGCGGAGTTGGAAAGAGGCTGTGTTCCCATTGTAGCTGGTTTCCAAGGCGTTAATAACCTTGGCGAAATAACGACTCTAGGGCGCGGTGGTTCAGATACCTCTGCGGTAGCACTTGCTGCGGCACTAGGCGCTGATGAGTGCGAAATCTGCACAGATGTTGACGGCGTGTATACCACCGATCCCCGGATTGTGGAGTCAGCAAGGCGGCTTTCGCATATTACGTTTGAAGAGATGCTTGAGTTGGCGAGTTTAGGTTCGAAGGTCTTGCATCCAAGATCGGTAGAATTTGCTGGACGCTACCGTGTGCCACTGCGGGTCATGTCAACGTTTCAAGATGGCCCCGGCACACTAATAACCACGGAGAAAGATGATATGGAACAGCCTCTTGTTTCAGGTATTGCCCATGCCACTGATGAAGCAAAAATCACTATTGCAGGTGTGCCAGATTTGCCAGGCATTGCTTCCAAAATTTTGGGCCCTATTGGTGCAGCAAATATTGAAGTCGATATGATTTTGCAGAATACCGGCGCCGACGGCCTTACGGATTTCACCTTTACGGTGAAAAGACAAGATTACGATAACGCGCAGGAAATTCTTAGCGTGATAGCCAAAGATATCGATGCCAGAGAGATAAGTGGCGATAACGAAATTGCTAAAGTATCTATTGTCGGTGTAGGAATGCGCTCCCACGCTGGCGTTGCAACAAAAATGTTCGATTGTTTGGCTTCTGAGAACATAAATATTCAAATGATCTCCACTTCTGAGATTAAGATTTCAGTAGTCATTGCCGAACGTTACGTAGAACTAGCCGTTCGTGCATTACATGGCGTGTTTGAGTTACAAAAACTTCCAGAATAAGAATTCGTAAAAATTTCCCAAATGCGCCGGTCGCATAATTCAGAAAGCGGAGTCGATATGTCTAAGTGGAGTGTTGCTAAAGAAACTATAGAATCGGTAAGCCAGATGGCGACTGAGCATGCAGCTGATGAAGTCGGAATGCTAGAGGCGCTTATTTCCACAACGCTGGGCAGTCTGAACGCGTGCAAGGGCAAGGAGTATGTTCAGGCATTTGTGGACTACGAGGTTTCTAGCCTAAATCAAACTCATCACGACGTTCAGAGACTGACTTAGAAGGTCTTCGAGGGTTGCTTTGGACGGTTTTGGGCGCATTACTACTTAGCGCGAGCGTGCTGAAAAAAGAGCGGGGATAGAGGTATGCAAAACATAGAGGAACACTGGTTAGAACCCTCTAAGCTGTCCAACAACCTACTAGGCCCAGATCAAATATCCAGCTGGCGAACACAAGGTTACGCGTTGGTTGACGGGTTGATTCCCTCCGCCTTAATTGCACAAGCTGAAGATGACGCGTTGGCATTCTTCCCCAAACCACAAACTCCTGAGGCGAAACACTTCGAGACCTTTGGTAGCGGTCAAAAATTTGTTTTTCCATCGCGCTCTAGAGCGGTTAATGAGCTAACAATGTGTTCCGAGCTATTAGCGGCAGTGAGTGCATTGCTCGGCGAAGCAGTGGGAGATATACGTCTTTCGCAGGCAGATTTGTGGCCAAAATATGGCGACGGCGCGGTGGCAGATCGCGATGATTGGACCGAACAGCGTATACATTGTGATTATCCGAACCATACATTATTACACCCGCCCCAATGGGATAGCCCTGAAGCAGTGGAGGTCATCATATACCTTAGTGACAGTGAGGAATGTGGGGGTGCAACTGCCGTTGTGCCTCGAGAAGGTCCTGACGACCCTGCGTATGCGTGGCCAATTTTTAATATGCCCGGTGTACAGGATCGACCATACATTAACAGTCGCGTGGAAGCCGAAGGCTACTTAGAAAAAGCTCATCCAGATATTGCAGCGTTTCGCGCGACGAATCTTTATGCTCGCGAGCGCGCCGCGCACTTTCGTCGTGGTTCTGTCTTGTTTTATCGGCATGATACGTGGCACCGCGGACGTCCTGTTAACGACGGTGCGTGCCGTATAGTGCAAAACTTAACCTTCAAGAAAGCCGGTAGCGAATGGTTAAACGTTCTGCACCCAGGCTGGTGTTGGTCTATGTATAGCAAGCACCAGATTATGGAGCGATGGGTTGCACAAGCGTCCATCGAACAACGAGCATTATTAGGTTTTCCTATGCCCGGGCATAACTATTGGTCTGCGGAAACAGTTGCAGCTGTGGAAGGCCGCTACGCTGCGTTTGGTATAGATATGAGTCCCTACAGAAATGCACTGGATGGTTAAGAATAACTCCTCTACTTATAGCTACAGCTATGGTGAGGATGCGCTTTCGCTTTATCGGCTAGATACAAATAAATGAAAAATAACAAAAATGAAATGATTGCAGATTATGTGATTGTTGGTGCGGGTTCAGCAGGTTGCGTTCTAGCCAGTAGATTAAGCGAAGATCAAAACTGTTCTGTTATATTGATTGAAGCTGGCGGTTCAGACAAGAACCTAATTATTCAAATGCCCTCTGCATTCTATTTGCCCATGCAAAGCAAAAAGCTGAACTGGGGTTATGTCACCGAACCTGAAGCCAATATGGATGGGCGCCGGCTAGATTGTCCAAGAGGTAGGGTATTGGGTGGGTCTTCGTCAATCAACGGTATGGTGTATGTGCGAGGCAATGCTAATGACTATACACGTTGGGAAAAAATTGGCGCGATAGGCTGGGGTTACCCAGAGGTTTTGCCTTATTTTAAAAAGGCCCAGCGAGCAGATAAGCGAACCACGGAGGATGAGTTCAAGGGCCATAATGGACCTGTAGGCACAACTACCGGGCAACTAAATAATCCGCTCTACAATTATTTTTTGGCTGCCGCAAAGGAAGCAGGGCACCCATTAAACGATGATTTTAATGGGCGACATCAAGAAGGCTTTGGTGTCATGCCAATGACTGTTGCTGATGGTATTCGCTCATCCACTGCGCGATCTTACTTGCCTCGTGGCCGTCGCAACCTGCGCATTGTGAAAAAAGCCTTGGTTGAGCAGATCATTCTTAAGGATGGTAAAGCTGAAGGGGTTAGTCTGTCGGCCGGGGCTAAGACGAGTAAAGTGTTTGCGAACAAAGAAGTATTGATATGTGCTGGAGCTATCAATTCACCGCAATTGCTTATGCTCTCAGGTATAGGCCCTAAAGATCACCTTAATGATATGGGCATTGAACTGAAAGCAGATGTGCCGGGTGTTGGTCAGAATCTAATGGATCACTTGGAAGTTTATGTCCAGCAATCCATTACACAACCCATATCCTTGTACAAAGATCTCAGTCTTTTTGGGCGTGGTAAGATTGGCATAGAGTGGCTGCTAACTAAGGGCGGTTTAGGTGCCACCAATCATTTCGAAGTGGGTGGCTACATGCGCAGTCATGTGGAAGCTGAGCAGCCAGATATACAATTCCACTTTTTGCCTGCAGCAATGTCTTATGACGGTTCTTCACAGGCTTCCGGGCACGGTTGTCAGGCCCATGTTGGGCCTATGCTTTCCCCAAGTCGCGGTAGCGTGACTTTGCAAAGTCCCAATGCAAAGGATTATCCCACCATCCGTTTCAATTATATGAGTCATAAGTCAGATTGGGAGGTTTTTCGCGCGGCCATTCGTGGGGCTAGAGAGATTTTTGCTCAACCGTCCTTTGATCAAATTCGCGGCCCAGAATTCAGTCCAGGTGCGCAAGCACAAAGCGATAGTGAGCTAGATGCATTTGTACGAGCTCATGCGGAAAGCGCCTACCACCCATGTGGGACCTGCAAAATGGGCGTTGACGACATGTCAGTAGTAGACCCCCAGGGTAGAGTGCATCAAATAGATAACTTGCGCGTCATTGATGCGTCGATTTTTCCCCACATAACTAACGGCAATCTAAACGCGCCGACCATTATGGTGGCGGAAAAAATGGCGGATATGATTAAGCATTCTTAATTTAGTTCTATAGGAGTTTTTACATGTCTAACCTGCTCATTACCGGTGCGAACCGAGGGATTGGTTTAGCTATTACTCAGCTTGCGCTGCAACAGGGCGACTGCGTGTGGGCAGGGTGCAGAAATCCACAGGCCGCTATTGCGCTGCAAGCGTTGCAGGCAGACTACCCTGAGCGATGCAAAGTTATTGAACTAGATGTCGTAGATGAGCGTTCGTTGCAATTAGCTGCGGGGAATATTGTTGATGCGTTGGATCTGCTGGTTTGCAATGCTGGCGTCCAAAATGGATATGGCGGTATGTCCGCAGAAGAGAACACCATGGAGTCTTTTCAAACTGTGTTAGTCACCAATATTGCGAGTCCATTTTTCACCACTCGTGCCTTTTTGCCACACCTACGCAAAAGTTCCGGCCAGGCCAAAGTCGCCATTATATCTTCCCTTATGGGGAGCCAAACCCATACGGCAGCTAATGCCTACGCGTATAGAGCTTCTAAGGCGGGTGCAAACAATATTGCAGTAACGCTGAGCCACGAATTAGCAAAAGAAGACATTGCTGTGGGCAGCTATCACCCAGGCTGGGTGCGAACTGATATGGGCGGTCCTAACGGAGACATCTCAGCGGAAGAGAGTGCTGCGGGTTTATTGGTTAGATTCAACGAATTATCTATGCAGCTTAGTGGGCAATTCATTAACTACAATGGTGACAAGCTGCAGCTTTGACGCAGAGAAAACGGTTAGATGTTTTGCTTTAGAACTTCTGAATACGTATATGATAGAGGCTGGTTTGGTTTTCTAAGCATAGAGTTCAGGAGCATGTGAAGCGAATTGATTCGCTCATTTGATTTTATGCGGGCAAATTTCTCCGTTTAGAAAGAATAA
>CAJJDH010000050.1 GCA_905182905.1 marine gamma proteobacterium HTCC2089
CTCTGTCTCTGTCTCTGTCTCTGTCTCTGTCTCTGTCTCTAGCTATCTTGTCTCTTTACCATCTTTTTGCTGCCTTTTTACTATCTCTTTGCTGTCGTTTTGCTATCTCTTTATTATCTCGCAAAAATTTTCCTCCGCCACCCCTTTTTACAACTTAGCTTTTAACGTCAACAATTCGCTTTCAATGCCGTCCAATTCTGATCGCAGTCTAAGAATTTCGCCCATATGACTGTGGCGTAATTCTTCCAACGCCTCAAGGCCATACTTCATAGGCTGATCCATAGCATCTTTAGTAATAGCGTCGATCTCGCCCACCAAATATGACATCTCAGACTTAAGCCGACCCACCTGTTGGTTCAAAGCATTTTCGTCAACCATTAGACTGGCTCACACCAAACCCAAACCTTCATGCTAATCTGCATAGATTATGGGCGTGGTTTTTTCTAAAGGCACCATGATGTGAGCAAAGTCGCTACCTTCCCACATAACATAAGCGCCGCCCTCGTAGGGAGTTCTGGGCAAATCACCGAATAACTCTTGAGGAACCAAGACCATTAGGTGAGGGCCTTCTTGAACCCAAGTTCCCTTAGACTCATCTAAATTCATCGGGTTGTCGTTATCTACGGGAATATCGCCAATCAACATGTAAGAGATCCCTATAGAGTCGGATTCATTTTTATAGGGCTTTTGGTTGACGAAAGCATCGAGCCAACGCTGCCAAGGCGCGTCTACGCACATTGGGTTTTCATAGGACGGCGGCGTACCCACCATACAAATCCAGCCATTATCGCCTTCTCGAAGGACCGTGTTATCAGAATCTAAAACTAAGGCGTTATCACTGACATTACTTGGGGCGGCAGCGGTGGCTACTTTGATTTTCTGCGCTCGAGTCAGACCACTCTCATGCTCATTTGCATGTCCGCCTTGGTGAGCATCGGCATGTCCGCCTTTATGCCCGCCAGCTACCACGGACATAGAAAACGACAAGAACAAAGTTGATAAAAGGCTGATCAATGCCACAGGATGGAATATAGACATATGGAACTCTCTATTATTATTATTTCTATAGACTAACAGTAATTTCCGCGTCAGGTCGACTTGGTGTATGACCTCTGTCAAAGCTATCCATAGCACCCCTACCCTCTACCTTTCAAAAACCCCAAAGTTACCGCATTTAGCCAAAATTACTAAACCAAACAGATAACTGACAAAGAACCTTCCAACCTACCTGCATCCGTGGCACGCCCTAAGAGGTCGCAAGTTTCTGCTCAATAAGAAATTTACGAATGGCTTCTAAACGTCGGCGATTTTTCCCGAGGTCTGAATAACCGACCCGTGAGCCGGAGCGCATATCTACCTGATTTGAATCTGGGCAAACTTGAAACTCAACGTCATCGACAAAGCGAAGAATGCGCGTACGTGCTTCCGCTCGGAGATAATAAGCCTCCACTTCAATTATTGAGAAAGCTGAATCTTTTTCTAGGTATGTCTTCAACGCTTCAATGAGTGTCTCGCCATCACCAGCACTAACCAATGGGGCAATGGACTGCGAACCTGACTCTACTTCACTAGACACACAATTTGGCGTTGATGGACAAGGCTGCATTCGTTTGAACTGATCGCTCACTAAATCTCCCGCCGAAACTATTGATATCACTGCGCAGCCAAATGCTAAACAAGCTACCACATTCCGAGCGGACAAAATTGAGTTGAGCATGGACTACCGTTATTCGCACATTAGCCCTCATCATATAACTCTAATCGACGGTAACCCAGCATTCACTTCATCTGATTGGTTGCTGATTTGCCCGTATCAGGGCGAGCACCTTTGCCTGGAAGGCATTTGCAGACACGCGGCTACACCGTTTGGGTTAACAGCCTGAACTTGGTAATACGAGCCGTCGCTATCCGGTATAACAAAGCTTGTATTACCTTCACGCCCAACCGACCAACCTATGCGATCTGCAATCTCTTCACCGTCTAGTAGCCCTACGGCATAAACCCCATGACGTAATTTATAACTTTCCTGAAAAAAAGCCATGGACTGTATGTTAGCAATAAGCACTGCTTTTTCACTTGTGGTCACGTGATTTCGCCAAAGCGGCCACGCAATACTTGATAGCGTTGCGATAATACCCACCACCACCAACATCTCTAATAAAGTAAAACCGTGTGCCGGATCGCGTCTGAGCGTGCCATCAATGAAGCTCAAAATTTATGCAAAAACATATCAGCAATCATCTGTGGCCCAACAAACACTGGTTGCGTCTACTGCCAAAAACTCCCCATAAATCGGTCGGGTCAAAGTAACCACCGCATCTCCCGTAGCAATAGACCCAGTAATAGCAAAAAGGATTGATGCTTGACCACCGGCTGACTCTGGATCAATAGAGTATGCAGGGCTTCCTTCTGGAGAAGTAGAATCAGTACCTGAAACCTCGGCTTGAAGAGCATCAAGCCACTCTTGGGCCGTGTCTCTACCATTGCTCACCTCGGCACGATCAAAGCCGTTGGAGAGCTGCACACGTAATCGCAACATTTCACCCCGGGACCAATTTATAGCTTGTTCGTAATGTACGTTTACTTTGGCACTATTTGCGGAGACAACGTAGCCTTGAAAAGCAGGTACAGCGAACGTTGCGATAACACCAATAATTGCAATAACAATCATCAGTTCCACCAAAGTAAATCCACCACTAGTTTTATAAGTGACGCTTTTTTTAAAGTCACTTTTGTTCGTGGTCTTTTGATTAGCAGTCTTTGTGTTAGCAGTCTTTTGGCGATAAAAAATCTCCGCAAAACTATCCGCAAAAATAACATCGGTAAAAATTTTTGCCGCTAAGTATCTGATTGGCAACCGGCGCATTGGCAAACTCCTAAGGAATGTTGTTTTACTATGGTGGAAAAACCACGCCCCAACATCAGCCCTATCTATCTGCAACTACAGTGTTAACGGCAGGTCACGTGCGAACTCAGCGACTACACGCCGGTTATAACCTCAGCCGCCGATATAAACGCGGTGGCAAAAACCTACGAAGCAGCAGGTTCATCGCTGTTAAAGAAAAAGTCAGAGAAGAGTAGCCTGAAAACATACAAAACGACAAAGACAGCGCAAAGACAGCACAAAGGAGAAGCAAAGGCAGCAAAAAGCAAAAAAGGAAAAAAGGAAAAAAGGAAAAAAGGAGAAAAAGAGAAAAAGAGAAAAAGAATTAAGCAGCAAACGAGGGATATGCCAATGCCAAGAATCACCGACTCAGCCAATCCTGTCGCCAGCAAACGCAAATCTGGCTCTTCTGAAAACAATCTAGCATTCACCAAAACAAAAGAAACAGCTGAAACTACTAACACAAGTGCACCCAACAATTTCATAACCCAGTTGAGGCATACAACCAGCACCACTCAAGAAACCGACATGACACAGGTAAACAAAAGTGTAGGACAAGGAGCCGAGTCAAAAAGAATAACGAGGGAAGCAACTGATCCAAGCGGTGACTCCTCGGTAGCAAAATTCGTTGATCACCTTATCGATATAGCGGTGGAACAAAGAGCTTCAGATATCCACATCGAGCCTTTCGAGCAGGGCCATAAAATTCGCTTAAGAATTGATGGCTTACTGCAAGCAGGACCGGAGCCACCTAAAGAATTCGGTAGTAGGCTTAACTCACGCATCAAGGTTCTGGGGCAGTTGGATATATCAGAAAGGCGTTTACCCCAAGATGGTCGACTGAGATTAGATACAGCCAACAATAAAGCACTAGATCTACGAATAAGTAGCCTACCCACGTTATGGGGCGAAAAAATTGTCTTACGCCTTCTTAATATTGATACCTCACATAGAGGCATCCAACATTTGGGACTTGAAGATGCGCAAAAACAAATTTTGCTGAATACGCTTAAACGGCCTCAAGGCCTTATTCTTGTCACAGGGCCTACCGGCAGCGGTAAAACAATGACCCTGTACAGTGCACTAGACCTGCTAAATGAAACTCAGCGCAATATCTCAACTGTAGAAGACCCTGTTGAGATCAATGTTCACGGCATCAATCAGGTTAACGTAAACCCACGTATCGGTTTAGATTTCGCCACCACCCTAAGAGCACTACTAAGGCAAGATCCCGACATAATAATGGTTGGTGAAATTCGCGATCTTGAAACAGCCAATATTGCGATACGAGCAGCCCAAACGGGTCACTTAGTGCTCTCGACCCTACACACAAACTCAGCCCTGGCGACATTTGAAAGACTTATACAAATGGGTGTTCCCCGCTATAATTTGACAACTTCTATCAGCTTGGTTGTAGCTCAACGCCTACTGAGAAAACTCTGCCCCTACTGCAAAGAAGTTGAAAATCTACCGGAAACAATCTACCACGAGACGGGCATAGACTACCCCTTCTTAAAAAAACCGACATTCAAAGCTCACCAACACGGCTGTGATCACTGTAATCATGGTTACATGGGGCGCGTGGGAATCTTTGAATTTGTCAAAATGGACCACCGCACTATTGGGTTATTGAATAAGAGCAACGATGAATCGCCAATTATGACTGGCGCTGCAAACCACCGTAAGGAGCAAAATAACGAACCCATGAAAGAACAGCAGTACGAAAAGCGACAAAAACAAGTGAGAGAAACACGCAACTTACGCCAAATTGCACTAAGCAAAGTAATCCAAGGAGTTACCAGCCTACAAGAAGCCAACCGATTAACTCTGTCGGATGAGCCTATTTAATGAAGTCTAATCAAGGCACGCCTTACATAGAAAGACAGACATTCGTATGGTCTGGTATCGGACCGGTAGGAGACTTTCAGCGCGGAACCATAGATGCCATCAACATCAATATAGCCAGCAATGAGATTGAATCTAATGGTGTTGCCGTAAAAACCATTTCATTAAATAAAACGCGTCAAGCCAAGAACCTACTGAGCACAAGAATTAGCATGCGCGGCAACAGCATCAAGCCAAGAAACACCGCCATATTCATCCGTCAATTAGCAACACTTATACAAGCGGGCATCCCCATATTACAGTCTCTTGAAGTACTTGCTGAAGGTTCCGGGCCGGGGAAGAAGGCCATAGGAAAAATAGCAGAAGGTTTAGGGCAAGACATTTTAGCCGGCAGCACACTCGCTGAAGCCTGCAGCAACCACCCCAAGGTTTTTAATCCGCTTACTCAACAGCTTATCAATGCTGGAGAAGTTTCTGGAACCCTAGACATCATCTTGCACAACATCGCCCGCCACCAAGAAAAAGCAATCGAGCTGAAGAGAAAGATCAGGAAAGCTTTAGTACACCCCCTCTCCGTTCTATCCATAGCAGCCATAGTCACAGCTTTAATGCTCACTAAAGTAGTACCACAATTTGAACAAATGTTTCGCAGCCAAGGAAAGAC
>CAJJDH010000051.1 GCA_905182905.1 marine gamma proteobacterium HTCC2089
CAGTTATCTGCCAACTAACACTGTTTATTCTCTATTTGTGGACAAAATGCAAGTCAGGCTGCTAGTGGAAAAAGTCGTTGTGTGATCGCTAAAGAAAAGTGCTCGCCTTTTGCACGCCCGCAATCAATCTATCTACGTCTGCTTCACTGTTATACAAGCTAAACGATGCCCTTACAGTGCCGGGCACACCAAGCCTTGTCATTAAAGGCATATTGCAGTGATGGCCAGAGCGTACAGCAATACCCTGTTGGTCTAGTAGTGTGCCGACATCATTTGGATGACTGCCATCGAGCAAAAAGGAGATCACCGCTGAACGTTTGTTGGGCTTGCCAACGAGTTGAAAGCCCGGGATTTGCTGCAAGCCAGACAGGGCCTCCTTGATAAGAGCATCTTCTGCAGCAACAAGGTCTGCTATAGGCTGTTGCTTGAGGTAAGTTATAGCTGCACCAAGACCCACTGCACCGGCAACATTCGGTGTGCCTGCTTCAAATTTGTAGGGCGCTGATTGGTAGGTGCTAGAGGTCAGTGTGACCTGTTCAATCATCTCGCCGCCACCTTGCCAAGGCGGCAGGGCTTCAAGTAACTCCTCGCGACCGTATAGTACGCCTATACCTGTGGGCGCATAGAGCTTGTGGCCAGAGAATACGTAGAAGTCGCAATCCAGATCTTGCACGTCTACGGGCAGATGCAGTATTGCTTGGGCGCCGTCGACTAATGTTAACGCTCCCACATCTTTCGCCATTTTAATTAAGGTTTTGGCTGGGTTGATGGTGCCCAGTCCATTGGAAACATGGGTGAATGCGAACAGGGCTGTATTTTTGCAGAGCTTTGCAGCGGCATCTTCTAGGTCGAGTTCGCCGTCATCGGTAATAGCCACTGCCTTTATATTTGCGCCAGTGCGCTCGGCCAACATTTGCCAGGGCACAATATTGGAATGATGTTCTAGCTCGGTAAGCAAAATATCTTGGCCCGGCTGTATACGCTGGGTCAGAACATTTGCGACCAAATTAATGGCCTCGGTGGTGCCTCGAGTAAAGATAATTTCCTTGCGATCCTTAGCGTTGATGAATTCTTGGCAAAGTGTTCTGCCAGATTCCATCATCTGCGTGGCCTCTTCTGCCAACTCATGGGCTGCGCGGTGCACATTGGAGTTGTGCATGCGGTAGTAGGTATCAATGGCGTCAATGACTGCTTGAGGCTTTTGCGTAGTAGCGCCATTGTCCAAGTAAACCAAAGATTTTCCTCGGCTTTGCCTCGCTAATATTGGAAAGTCCTGACGAATACTCATGGGTTTTGCTCTTGCTTGATGGCATCTATTAATACTGGTAAAGCTGCTTCTGCCAAGGGGCCTTGTGTGCATTGGCGTAGAAACCCTTCGCTTAGTAGGGATTGGGCTGACTGTGGGCTGATGCCTCGACTAGTGAGGTAGAAGAGTTCCTGGTCACTGAGCTGGCCAATAGTTGCACCGTGTGCGCAGGATACATCGTCGGTATAAATTTCTAGTTCAGGCTTGGTATTGATTGTGGCATTTTTGCCTAAGCCCAAGTTCTTGTTCGCAAGGGTCGCGTCTGTGCCATTAGCTCCTTCGTGAATATGAATGCGACCGTTAAAAGTACACTTGCCTCCGTCAGCCACAATATTGTGTACGACTTGCTTGCTTTTACCGTTAGCCACCAAATGCTCTAAAGTCACTTGCTGATCTAATGCCATTTTTGCGCCAACCATTGCAGCGCTAACTAATTCTGCGTTACCACCTTGGCCCGACACTTTAATTTGAATGTCCTGCCGACGAAGCCTTGCACCGGTTGCATGGTTGTTTAGTAAGTAGTTGGCATTTTTACCGATATTTACTGCAAGGTACTGCCAGTGGAGTGGTGCTTCTTCTAAGCTGTTGCGGGAATGCATGAGATGGCTACCTTCAGCAAGGTTAATCCACAACGTATTCTGCGCGACCTCTACGTCTGTAAAGTGCTCGAGTACTGTAGCCTGCACATTCTCACCAAGGCTCAATAGCACGGGTAGGGTGCTGCCTGAGTGTTTAATCTCTAGTGGTGCGGCTGGAGTTTCTTCTATGTGAATAAAAATAGCTTCCTCGGCATAACATAAGCGTGCAAACGCTTCCGGTGCCTGAGACAAATCGAAGTCGAAGGTGTCTTTATGGTGTGGTTTTCTACTGACCTGAACGCCAGCTTGGTCTGCGCCCACTAAAGTCGGTTGAACCATTGCGTTGACCAAACCTTCAAGAACAGGGGCCGCTTTAGAGTACTTCCAACGCTCTTTATGTAAGGTGCTGTTAAGTGCCTTAGATAATAAGTCAGGAACTTTGTTGTCGTCGCTAGCTCCTGTGGGAAGAGCCAGCTGACCCAACGTGAAGTAGTCGGGCAGGGTGACCGCTTGGGGGAGACTTAGGTCAGCCATGCGTAACCTTTGTCTTCCAGTTCTAATGCCAGAGACTTGTCGCCAGATTGGATGATTTTGCCGTCCGCTAGGACATGAACAAAGTCAGGTACGATATAGTCGAGTAGCCGCTGGTAGTGAGTGATCAGTACAACGCCGTTGTTCTCACTCTTATACCGGTTTACACCTTCAGCCACTACTTGCAGTGCGTCGATGTCCAATCCGGAGTCGGTTTCGTCAAGGATCGCTAATTTTGGTTCAAGCAGCAGTAGCTGCATTATTTCATTACGCTTTTTCTCACCGCCACTGAAGCCTTCATTAACACCGCGCTTGAGAAACTGCGGATCTAAATCTACAGAAGTAGCCAGTTGTCTAATGTGCTTTATGAAAGTGGCTGTATTGGTTTGGTCCTCGCCTCTGGCACGGGCCAACGAATCAACACTGGCTTTGAGGAATTCCATATTTGAAACGCCTGGAATTTCTACCGGATACTGAAAGGCAAGGAATAAGCCTATTTGTGCTCGCTCATGGGGTTCTAGTTCAGCCAGATCTGCGTCTGCTAAGTGCATAGAACCTTCAGTGACGGTGTAACCCGGACGTCCAGACAGAACATTGGCTAGCGTTGATTTGCCGGAACCGTTTGGCCCCATAATGGCGTGTACTTCACCAGGGTTAACAGTGAGATTAAGTCCCTTCAGGATTGCCTTTTGCTCATCTTGAGCGCCAACAGTGGCGTGGAGGTTTGTTACTTGCAATAAACTCATCCGACGGCTCCTTCCAAACTGACTTCTAACAATTTTCCTGCTTCTACTGCAAATTCCATGGGTAATTCTCGGAATACTTCTTTACAAAATCCGTTGACGATCATGCCTACGGCTTTCTCGCTGTCGATACCACGCTGTTGGCAAGCAAATAATTGATCATCGCTGACTTTAGAGGTGCTCGCTTCGTGCTCGATGATGGCAGAGTTATTTTTGTTTTCGATATAGGGGAAGGTATGGGCGCCACACTCTCCGCCTATGAGCAAGGAATCACACTGAGTGAAGTTGCGTGCATTTTCCGCCGTAGGCGATATGCGTACCAAGCCTCTGTAGCAGTTCTCGCTGCGTCCGGCACTGATGCCTTTAGAGACAATTGTGCTTTTCGTGTTCTTGCCCATATGAATCATCTTGGTGCCGGTATCTGCTTGTTGGCGATTGTTTGTTAGCGCTACTGAGTAGAATTCGCCAACGGAATCGTCACCGCGCAAGACAACGCTAGGGTATTTCCAAGTAATAGCTGAACCGGTCTCTACCTGAGTCCAAGAGATTTTCGAGCGAGCGCCACCGCATAAGCCACGCTTAGTAACAAAGTTATAAATGCCACCTTTGCCGTTCTCATCGCCCGGATACCAGTTTTGTACGGTTGAGTATTTAATCTCAGCATCTTCCAGTGCTACTAGTTCCACCACAGCGGCATGCAGCTGGTTTTCGTCGCGCATTGGGGCAGTGCAGCCCTCTAAGTAGCTCACATGGGAGCCAGCGTCGGCGATGATAAGTGTGCGTTCAAATTGACCGGTATTGCGCTCGTTAATGCGGAAGTATGTGGATAACTCCATTGGGCAACGTACGCCTTTGGGAATGTAGACAAAGGAGCCATCACTGAATACGGCTGAGTTTAGTGCTGCATAGAAGTTATCTTTTTGTGGAATAACGCTGCCGAGGTATTTTTGGATGAGTTCGGGATGGCTGTGTACTGCTTCAGAAATAGGGCAAAAGATAACCCCAGCCTCTGCCAATTTCTCTTTAAAGGTGGTGGCAATAGACACGCTGTCGAAGACAACGTCAACGGCGACATTAGAGCCCATGCTGGGTGCAGGGGGCATATTGGCATTCACTACACCGGCTAATACTGCTTGTTCATGTAGCGGAATGCCGAGTTTTTCGTAAGTGCGTAATAGCTCAGGATCTACTTCGTCTAAAGACTGCGGACCATCTGCCTGGCTCTTAGGCGCTGAGTAATAGGAAATTTCCTGAAAATCTATAGGCGGATAGTGCACGTGGGCCCATGTTGGCTCCGGCATAGTTTTCCAGTGAGCAAATGCTTTTAACCGCCAATCTGTAAGCCACTGGGGTTCGCCTTTGCGTGCAGAAATAAAGCGCACAGTATGCTCGTCCAGCCCCGGAGGTAGGGTATCGGACTCTATGTCGGTGACGAATCCGGCACTATATTCGCTGCGGGCTTCGACTAGATCATCAACAGATGTCTGACTCACTGTGTCTCCTGATATGAAAGAAATCTTTGGGTGGCCCCCCGCCTCTAATCACGGCGTATTTGGCAGGCTCTAGAAGGGGCGTATGGTACATCCCGAGTAATGTCTAAGTAAAACAATCTACCCACTAAGGATTGTGGGGCCAACTGTCCAATCTGCAACCGAGTATAGGTTGTACATTTCTTGATTTATTTTTGATCGGTTCTTTTTCTATGCTTGTTTCAGATCGTCATACGTCGACTGACGAAAATTAAGGTTACGCCCTAAAGGATGAATTGTCCGTGAAACTCGCGAGAAAACGCCACATGATGAGGAGAATCCACTATATTTTGGGCAAATTTCGCCCTTTGACGCTATTGTTGGTAAAAAGCCTTGCGGCCACTACCGGTCATAGAGATTGAAAGTTAGACTATGCCTATCCGTCCTGCTTTTTGCATGCAAACTAAAATTAAGATCCCACTATATGCCTAGGCTCCAGCGGCTACCAGAATCCAATGTTGAATACGTATACGGCATATTCCTGCTGACTGAAAAGCATAAACTGATTCGCGCCCTGAAAAAGGTCCATCAACCGTCTGTGCATGGTACTCGAACCTGGGGCTCGGCTTTCCTGACCATGGACTATTTGACGCATAACCCCATAGTTAAGGGCTGCAGTGTGCTCGACCTTGGGTGTGGTTGGGGCGCCGCATCGGTTTTCTGTGCGCACAAATTCAAAGCCAAGGTCACCGCTGTAGACTTAGATTCAGCAGTATTTCCATTTCTCAACGTATTCGCAGAGATCAACTCCGTAGAGGTAAAAACTCGAAAAGCAGATTTTGCCAAACTTAAAGGGCCGGATTTGGGCAAACACCAAGTGATTTTGGGTAGCGATATCTGTTTCTGGGATTCGCTGGTGGACCCCTTGGTCAATATGGTTAATCGAGCCATTAAAAACGGGGTAGAGCGGATCATAATTGCGGATCCTGGTAGGCCAACTTTTTATGAGTTCTGCGATAAGGTTTCTGCAAAACATAAAGTAAGCTTGCAAGAGTGGTATAGCGTTGAGCCAGATAGAGCTATAGGGGAAATTGTTGAGATACGACCCTTAAAGAAAGTTCAGAAGAGTAAGTGACTGACGTAGCACATATTTTTCTCGCTAAGCCTGCAATTTGACAGCCGTCCCGAAAACCATTATTTCACAGGAGCCGTCCATAATTGCACTGGTGGTGAAACGAATACCAACCACCGCGTCTGCACCTTTATTGGAGGCATCGGCGACTAAGCGTTGCATGGCAATGTCTCTGGCCTCGGTAAGCATTTCTGTATACCCACGTATCTCGCCTCCAACAATAGTTTTCAGTCCAGCCATGATGTCGCGACCGATATGTTTTGCTTGAACTACATTGCCGGTAACAATGCCTACTATTTCCTCGATTTCTTTACCTGGGATTGTTTCGGTAGTGGAATAAATCATTCAAGCTCCTTGGAACATTAGTTGTTAGTTACGGGCTGTTTAGATTCGATATTTCTGCCCGTATATTCGATTCTGCTGGTTTTATTAGTGTCTCTTAGTATGGGTAAATTTCATCCGCATTTTTAGCTCTGTTCTTTTTCCATGCTATCCCCCCCAATGTCGTTAAGGCTAGCCACGCCAAAGCGTTTATGAGCGGTATTCCATTAACCTTTGTGCCAACTTCATAGAAAATTTTGTCCCATACTTTCCTTCCCGCGCATTCGTGTAACTTTATAAAACCTGTTTTTGAGTTTGCATCGACACACCATATGTAGTCGTAACGATAGCCGAAATCATGTACCAGTCCTGGGATTAGGAGAAGTCCTGTAGGGGATAATACTCCCCATAAAACGCGTGGGATTGATGCGCCATCGAATATGAAGCCTTTTGGTATGACTAAGGTTTTATCGCCTTTTTTGTATGCCCAATTTTCTGCGACCTGCCATTGTCTAATTTCAGTTACGTAGGCTACTAGTTTATGGATAGGTGTTGGTTGTTTTGTTGTCAATATTGGGACAGGTATTAACACAGGCATGGCAACAGCCCCATTGGATTTTTCCAGGGTTAGAAAACGTGCCAACGCCTGCATCAAAGCAAAAAATAGTAATGCTAATAAACTAAGGTATCCGAGTACGGTAATGATCGTTTCCATTTCCAGCTCCTGTGCGTAATCACCAGCGGTATTTGGCCTCTTAACTTGATAGCGTTTTATGAAAGAAAGTGGACGAATTCGGTATCTGTTCTAGATAGAAGGTATTGGGTAGGCGGTAGACGCTAATACGGCGCTAGGTTTTTATACGCCGTTATTCACTAAAAACTCTTCTAACTGTTTTGCCATGCTAGCGCAGGCGTTATTCTGCACTCTTGCGATGATAGGAATTGGCAACACAATAGCCGGCATATAACTTGTGCCGTCTGCGTCAGACGATATCCGGCCTACGGTTTTGCCATCGTCGGTATCCCATATTGTTGCTTCGTAAGATGCGTCGTTTTCCCAAGTTAAGAAACCGAAGCAGCCGCCGCCAGCTGGTGAAACAGAGCAGGCCAAAGATCCCGCAGACGAGGTTCGCTGGGTTTTTCCGTCTAGCCAGATCAAGTATTTAATGCCTAATTCGTTGAGGCGATCTGCTAGTAGTCTTTGTTCTAATAGTTTGGGTAATTCTTTGATGTTTACAGGAGCGGTGCGCGGTTCAAACCACGGAAAGGTCTGATCTTTGAAGTCCTGTTCACTAACCACTGCCAACGCGTTACCGCCGCTGGCTAAATCTTTGGCAACGCAGTCGACAAAGTCGATCTCCGTTTCTTCGTGACTGGGTCTGTTGTTTCTCCCGATTACCACTACTGAGTCACCGGCTTGTATGCCTGTTTCACGTTCTCGTACTTCTTGTACTGTCGTGTTTACACAGGCACACAAAAAGCAGGTTATGCATAGAGTTAGAATAAACTTCATCGTATGGCCCTCATAGGTATGTCTGTTGGTTGGCATCGTAGTGAAATGCTTAACTGGACTGTTGCGTTGAAGATGAGGCGGCGGAGTCTATCTCTTCTGCCGCGTTTTCTTCTGCGTTTGTAGTTTCTGATTCGTTCGTTGAGCCATCTTCTTGGATGGGTGCCAGCTCTGGCTCGGTTGCAGCGGGAGTACCTTTTTCCCCAGCAGCCCAGCGTTGGGCTACGCTATTGCTTTGAAAGTTTAGACTGAAAAAAGCCATGGCATCTCTGCACGCTGAGAGTGCCGCAGCTTTCAGTGCTGGGCCATTGCCGCGGTAGTCGTTCTGGTTGGCTTTACCATAAGCGGGTAAAACCCAAGAACCGATTAGATTCGCTTCATTGTCGTAAAAGTGAAATTCATAGCGCATCCATACTTCAAAGTACTCTGAGCGAGTTTGGCTAGGAAGGGAAATCTGCATTTTGGTGATTTCTGGTAACAGGGTGGCATCGACATTTTCGTTATAGGTTAATTGCTCTGAAAGGGTGTATTGGCTGAATAACCCCTCACCCAAACGGCTAAACATGTTGCGCTGGGCTACGCCAATATTGATATCGAAGTTGCCGGAGCCTTTGATCTCTTCGTTGTGGTTATAGGCCAGCAGATCCTTTGTGAGCACTATGCCTGCGTGTACAGGCAGTGGTTCTAAGAGCGGTGTCGGAAACTGACTGTCTAGGCTGACTTGTGCGCCACTGCAACCCACGGCGAACACTGTCCAAGCTAGGGTCGCGTATGACTTTAGTTTTGCTCCTGCGCTACGAAAAGTGACCTTTTTGTTTTTGGGGGCTTGCGTCCACATAGCTGTTTTCAACATCTTGTTTCTCATTGGTATTGGGTTAGCCCCACAAATGTGCCGTCGTTACGATACGCCAATTCTCGCATAAGTGCCGCGTAGCGAAAGGTTCGGGCATTGGGTCGGTCTAGGAAGACGGGAAATCCTACAGCATGTATACGCACACGGCGGCGCCCTGACTCATCTGCCAGGTTAATGCGGTCAACTGCTTCAACCACTTCCTCTATAGAGTTGCCGGTATAATCGTCGCCAAACACATAAATGCTGATTCGCTTTTCGGGATCATAAAAAGTTGCCACGGCTTCTTCTATGCCTTCAACTGGGCTTGAGTTGCTAAACGGTGCCCAAGCGCGCAGCGTAGTTACAATACTACTGCGACGGCTGGGGCTGTCCTCTAACCACCGGCGGGAGTAAGAGGGAAACATATAGTCGCCCATATCGTTCATTACCTGAATGCCTTTCACATTAGGGTATATGGCAAGCGTTTCACTGACCTTTTGTACCGCTTGGCCCCAGGCGGCACTTTGCATACTGCCAGAGGTGTCTATGACAAATATTATATATTCTGAGTCCACTGAGATGCCGCCGACTAGCCCAGAGTCGCGACGAAAATCTAGTCCCAGCAAGCGTTCCATCTCGTCAGTTAAACTTTGTCTAGCTGAAGCGAGCTGTTGATTTTCTAGTGAAATTTCTTGCTCCGCTTCAGCCAAATTTTCAAAGCGGCCGAGTACGTTGGTCAACTGTGTTTGTAGTTGCGCCAGTTCTTCAAGCTTGCTTTGTAAGTCTTTATTTTCTAGTTGGATCTGGCGGCGTAATTCGCTGATCTTGCCTCGAACTTCAAATAGAGCGGCTTCTCGCTGCTGTACCTGTTCCGTTAAATCTACACTACTGACTTCCAGTACTTCGGGTTGGAATGTTTTTGTCAGCATAAGGAGCAATATGATTGCACCAAAGCCACAGCAGATGACATCGAGGAAAGATACGCTGAACTCTTCTACACCTCGTCTTTCACGCATTTTTCGCCAACCTTGTTAGTGGGTCCTGAACTGCTATTGGCCTACGTCTTAAAGTCAGACGTGCAATCGCTCGTAACTCAAGATAAAGCTGTCCAGCGGTCGGATTCTTCTCCCGTGCTGTGGTTTTTATGGTTCTTATATCCATTATGGCCAATCCCATGATGGTGATATGAAGGCGCCACCAGACACTCTGGCCAGCTGCCACCACGCTGCGGCGGCTGATGGGTCGCCCTCCATAGGAAATAGAATGACATTGACCGGAATTTGCCTCGGTAGTCGTTCGGCAGCGTCTCTGAACAGGTCTAGTCTTCTCCTGCCATCAACAGTTGCGCTTCTTGGTTCAGATTCGCCTCGTGTGGGTAATCCATCGGTAATAAAGTAAACGTTGTCTGGAATGGGTGAGAGCGACCTGAGTGCAAGCATGACCCCTTCTAAGTTTGTACCACCTTTGGGTACTTGCTCTTTAAGCTTGGTGATTGCTGCATTGATTTGCGTTCCATCTGCCATGGGCTGCCAATCGTTGGATCCGCCCGGAACTAAGGTTTGGTTACTTTCATTGAAAGACATTAGTTGAAATTCAGCATCCAACGGCAGTTGCGCCGCCAACCACTCGACTGTGCGTATGGCGCGTTGCCATTTCGGTGCCTGACGCTGCTTTTCGATGGGCATATTGCGCCGACGTAGTACGTTCACGATAGTGTCGTCTAGCATGCTGGCTGAGCTATCAACGACAATAACTACATTGCGGCCGCCCACGCGCATACCAGTCAAGTACTGACGGTCTCCTTCGCCTTTGACATTTCTAATCTGGTTGCCATCGTTAGCAGCTTTTTGTGCTTCTAATTTTTTCACCTCTAGCTGACGACTTTCTATGTCGGATTGCAGTTCTTTGGTGTCCGCCTGAGTTGCAATTGAATTGGCCTCTAGTTCAAGCAGTTTGTCTAATTGAGCCTTAAGGCTTTTTTCTATTACTACAGCCTTTTCATTGGCATTGCTCAGTCGTGCTTGGCTGTCGTCTTTGGCCTCAATTAGATCAAACAGATCCTTTTCGCCTTGTAGCACTTGATAGTCAAGTAGTCGAATTTCTGCCAATAGGTCTTTATTTACCACGGCTTGATTTTGTTGGGCATCATGATTGACGATAAGAAAAATCAAAATGACCGCGCCAAAGCCGCAAGACATAACGTCTAGAAAGGCTAAAGAAAATATATTGAGCGGGCGCTTTTTTGCCATATTTATTCGACGTGAATAGCCGACCACTGTTGGTCGGCAAAGGACACTTGATCTCCGTGTTTCAGCGTGGCCCGGCTAGCAGGTTCGCCGTTTATTTTTACTTTGGCATTTGGACGGAGTAGCCCGTCCTGATCTAAAAATTCGCTAAAGAGTGGCGCGGTAATAGGCGTTGCAGCGCTGTGCCCTAGTAGGTGTGTTGCCGGTTTCTGTAACGTTTGAGGGGCGCCAGTTTGTGGGTCCGCTTGAGTCGTCTTAGCGTTGTTTGCGGCGGCGACAGGGTATGCATTGAGTCGCTCAACTTGCCCAGGGGTAAATGTTTGGGTCAGTTCCATTGCTCGTTGCATATAAGTTTCGCTGTCGCTCACACGTACGCTGGCTACCCGTTTCTCTAGTAGACCTAACAGCATGGGTACTTTGGCTGCGCGAGTTGTCAGTACTAAGTGTGTAGTGTCAGCTAAACCTAACTGATCTAGCTGTTGTTCAAGCTGCTGGCTCAGTTGGTTTGAATTGATTTCTGCACTTCGACTGTAGCCATCAATGTCGACACTGATTCTTGTATCAACCGGTAACTCCCCGTGGTTTATCCAAGTTAGTATCTGGTCAAAGGCCTGTTGCTCCGTTGTGGCACTGTGCAGCGGGTCAAAGCGAATGCTGTCGAGGAATACGTTGGCTATCTCCTGCAACCAAGCATCTACAATGCTGAATAAGCCTAGGCTGTCAAAGTTAGCGGTGGCTTGGTTTGCGAGCATTTGCTCATTGCGAAGAACACTACTGAGTTGTCCTTGGCGTAGTCCAATATCTAATACGCTAAAGTTTTGATCTGCATTGTCGGCGCCAGTTTGTGCCAGGCCGCTGTTGATAAAGCCCAGTGGGTTTAGATCAGCAGCGCCGGCGATACCCAACAATAATTGTAATTGCTCATCAGAAAAATAGGCAGGTATAACAAATACACAATCGTTGATATTCGTCTCAGCGGCCATTGTCCTGAGGTGATAAAAAATTAGGTCAGCGTGATTGAGAGCGTCACCCATTGGCGAGGGTAGCGTCTCGTCGCTTAAGCGCCCCATATACTGACTGGCGCAGGCTTGCGGCTGACTCTTCACCTTTGCCATCGCCCTGGTGCCAAAGGTCAGTTGTTCGCCGTCAAAATAGGCAAGGCTAGGTTGGTCATAAACGACTTCGCCCTGGGCATTTACACAGAGCAAACCGCCATCATTGATATCTATTAGGTGCATTTTACTTGTCAGTTGTTCTTAGGTGGCTGAGTAATCGCTTATCGCAATAGTTGTGCGTATCCAATACTAATCGCTCTTGGATCAGCTGCAGCTGGTGCATAAAAAAGACCAATACAATGCTGATGAGTAGGGCGATGAAAGTGGAGTTGAAGGCCACGCCTAAGCTCGCTGTGACCCCAGCTATGTCTCCTTCTACGGCTTTATAGGCTTGGCCCAACGCGTCACTAATACCTCGCACCGTGCCGATGAAGCCTATTGAAGGAATAGCCCAAGCAATATATCGGATCATTGATAGTTCGCTGTCTAGACGGTCAGATTCGCCCTCGCAGACAGATTTGACGGCTTCAGAAACATCTTGGACATTTTCTGTAGATGCGAAACGGTTGAGGGCGGCGCTAAGTGCCCTAGGTAATAACCCCATTTGTTCTTTTTCAGACAGTGCCTGTAAGGGTCGGATATAGGTCCGTGTGTCTTGGGGCAAGATATTCATTCCGCCATGAACGTTGATGAAGTCTTTTTCAAGCAAGCTTTGCTCGTGCAGGGCGCTACGAGTTTTCAAGCCCATAATGGCTAAGGCCCAAAACAATAAGATGAAACACGACTCTTGCTCATAGTCTTTTACGACAACGTAAAGTGATCGTTCTTGTACGTAATCCTTATTTAATTCTGCTTGGGCGGCGTTGCTCTGCATTACCGCTTCTGCATTTGGTCGAATGACGGTTTGATAGACAAGGTGGACCAAAACCACGGAAATGATTAGGGCGCTTATTTGAAAGATCATTTCGGTTGGTATTTGTTTTTTCATGTTTTGCGTTCCATCTGTCCGTGTGTCAAATATCGGTGGGAAAGGGTACTGCGAAGTCTTCGGATATCTCTTCGCTGGGTCTAAATACATCTTCTGTATTTCTAGTGGTTGTTTTGGGTGCGGCGAGCACGGGAGTTTTTTTAGTATCAGTCTTTTTGTTCGTCTCGGCGTCAATCTGCGTTTTATTACTGGCAGCTTGGTCGCTAGAAGTCTCTGCAGTTTGCGTACTTGGCGCTACTTGAGCCTCGGCTAGGGATACTGGGCTGAATATCAGTGAGGTCATAAAAATCATGGACTGGGAAACCATCGTGGCGATGGTAAACAATTTTGTTGTATTCATTTTATTCAGTATTTTCATTCTATTTTTCAATCTGTTTTGCATTCTGACTCTTATTCTGCATAGCGGGCGATTCTAAAGCCCACATCTTGCCGACCCTCTATGCCATAGTCTCTAAAAGACAAGCGTAGTTCGGTAATAGTGCCTTGCATCCAGCTTGCGCCCTTAATGACATGGTATTCACCTTTTTCTGGTCCTAGGTAGTCTTCTACATCATCTTGTTTAGGGATTTCGTAAAAGTCATGTGTCCATTCGGCAACATTGCCGCCCATATCAAATAGTTGATTGTGATTTGCCTTGTAAGAGCCAACGGGGGCTGCTCCGCTATAGTTATCGTTGTATGCAAATATAGTTCTACCGACGAGGTTTGCAGCCGAGCGGTCGGCATAATTTTCAAATCTGTCGGGGGGCGGTAGGGCATTGCCCCATGCAAAAGTTAGCTGGCTACCATCAGCCCTTTGTTCTGGGCGTAACTTTCTGGCGCTCCAAGCCCACTCTGCCTCGGCAGGCAGGCGATAGCCCGTGGCGTTTGGATTTTGTCCTACAACTTTACTAAATTCCATTTGATAAAACGGTTTCAGGCCGTCTTCTTTAGATAGCCAATTACAATAGGCTGCTGCATCGTGCCAGCTAACCATGGAAACAGGTTGGTCGCTGTCGTTAAGGTTGGTTTCTTGGTAACTACCTGAGTCGTGACCGCTGGCAAAGGCGCGAAATTGTTTATTGGTGACTTCGTTTTCGCTGATGTAGAACAATCGTTTGAAAGTGGCTGTACGCATAGTTTCGTTAGCGCGTCTGCCCGGTTGCCGTCGCGACGCGCCAAGGTTTACAGAATCTGCTTTAAACAGTCGCAAACGATGACCTTGAGTGCTGACTCGTATCGGTTTTAACGCAGCTAGTCGCGCTTCTTCTAGTGTTAATAACTTTACTTTCAGCGATTGTGTAATACCTGCTTTAGGATTTATAACAGTTTCAAAACCTGCATATCCTGCTAGTGCTAAGGTAATGGTCTGGGCTTCAAGAGATAATTCAATGCTTTGGTCACCTTGACCGATAAGGCGGCCATTGACGCTTACGTTAGTGGTCTTAGGTTGTGTTTGGATAGTTACAGTGCCCTTCAGGCGTTTTAACTCCATGTGTAGGTTTCTGATCTCTCCTTTTGCCATGCGTAGAGTTTTGTTGGCGCGAGCGTGGCCTGCGCGGACTAGTCCAATGCTCTGTTGCGTATTGGACTTTAGATCGATTTGAATTGGCGTCTGGCCGAGAAAATCTCCGTTGACGATTGCGGCAGCGCCTGTTGGCGTAGAGGTGAGGATAACCTGCGCATCAGCTTGTATGAGCTGAAATGGTTCCAAGGACTGAGGCTGACCAGCTTGCGCGAAAACGCGCTGGCTTTGACTCTTGTAGCCTGGTTTTTGCAACCTAATGCCCCGTTCGCCAGCTAAAGCCTCAACCTTGGCGGGGGTAGTTTTCCTGGTGTTTTGGTCGTCGACGAAAATCTGCGCACCTGCAGGATTACTACTTACGCTGATATCAGCCCATCCAGGTTGCAGGCTTATACTGAGGTTTTGTGTTTGCTTTTTGCCGGTGATGTTAATGGACTGAACATGCTTGAGGTATCTTGCGTCTGTTACTTCGATAGTGTGTTCGCCAGCACTTAATTCTATAGGTTGTTCAGGGTTTGCAATGTCCACGCCATCGATTTTTACTGCGGCATAGGAGGGTTCTAGGTTTAACTGAAGGAATCCGGGTAATGGTGAGAACGTGAAGTTCAGGCGCTGATTTTTTTCGCTGCCTACATTAAATGTCGTATTCAAATCCTGATGTAAGGGGGCTTGGGCCAACAGACCATATTCACCTTCGCGAAGTAAATACACTTCGCCGAGATTCAGGGCAATGCCGCCAGTTATAGACAGGGACGAAGGGGTGGGGTTTAAGGATAATTGGACGCTTTTAGATGTGAATAAATATCCAAGGGTGAGGGTAGCGAAAAGCCCTGCGATGATGACCGCGCTTTGCCAAGGCCCAATTGTTTTAGCGGATTTCGACGCTGAACTTGGCGTAAATTCGGTTGCCTGAATAGGCGTGCGCTTGGGGTTTACGGAATTCATATCAGCGGATTGCCTCCATGCACTTGACCTCAATAGGGTCTATGCCGGGGAATACGCTCACGGTGAGAAATATATCTCTGCAACCGCTTGCGCTGCCTCTAATGGTGTATTCGCCAGGTCGAAGGGAAAGTACTTTGCTTTGGAAAACGCCGAGCTTGCCGGTGTTGGATAAGATTATCTCAGTGGCGTTGTCTGACAGGAACGTGACTGAAACTGGGTCCCGATAAGCAGCTAAGGTGGTGCTTACCGAGTTGATTAGCTTGCTTAAGCGTGGCCCCTTGTAGGTAAGTTTGCGGGCATCATTGAGTAATTTTTGTGCCTGGGAAAAAAGGCTGGCGCTAGAAAGCTTACTGGGCTGCTGGCTGATCCGTGTCAGTACCTTCTCAGCTTGGGCGTGAGATAGCGCAATAGATTTACCATTTTTCGCTAATTGGATGGTGTCATCTAGGGCCAAGATGGTTTCGTAAGCGGATAGGGCCTGCGACCATTGTTCGGCCTTGAGGTGAGCTTTGGCGGTACTCTCGTTACTTAAAATTATGGCGATATCATGACTTTGGCTAACTTGCTCAAGTCCGGCTAAGGCGATTTCGTTTGCGGATTCAATTGTTAAAGTTCTATTGAATGCTGCGCGGGCTGTTTCAAACTTGCCCAGCTCCAAATTCTTAAATCCTTGACCTAACAAAAATTTTACGGTCTGATTCTGTTCGGCTATTTTGGCCTTGGCAATCCTTGCGTCCAAGCCAAGTGTTGCCGAGTCTAGTTGCTCGATTTTCTTATAGATTGTTAATGCTTGGGCGTAGTTCTCTTTTAACTCCAGATTACGCGCCCGCAAAAGTAGAGCTTTGATTTTGGGTAGCTGAGCTGCTCTTTTAAGTAAAGTGGTTAGCCAAGGATCTTGCGGTTTGATGATCCTCGCGCGGGCTAATTCTTTTTCTGCCTCTTGTGCATTGAGAGCTAAGATGAGTTCGACACTGGCTTTTATGTGTTGTGCGAATTTTTCTTCAGCGTTTTTTAGCAACTCTGCTAATTGGTTGGCCGCTTTAGCATAAACGCCGATGGCTTGTTCAAATTCATCTTGAATAAAGTAGTTGTCGCCGGTCAGTGCTTGATCTTTGGCAGCTTGAAGGTCTTGTTGCCCCCATGCTTGCACATTGAATTCGTCCTCTAATTTGATCTGGAGCTCTACAAACCGACCTAGCTCAGCCTGTGCAGCTTCCTTTGCTTGCTCTAATGACAATGTTGTAAAAGGTGCGTTAACAGTCCGATCTGTTTGATCACTAATGGCCTCAACGGTGGCAAGTGTCGAGTTTGGGGCATCCTCAAGTTGGGGTTCAAACAAAGTGCTCAGCCACAGAATAAAAATTATTAGTGTGATTAACACCGCAAGGCTGACCCCAATAATTTTTATAGCGGGGGTACTAAAGGTGACTTTGAGGCCTTTGTTGCCCGCCTGTTTATTCCTAGACAGTGGCGGGGCAATGGGCGTAATCGGAGATCTTGGGGTAATACTCAACGCGATCTCACTTAGGCATTCCGGTGTTGCTCGAGTTGCTGCCTAACTTTCCTGCTGAGTTAGAGGCAGTATTTTTTTCAAGGTTGAGGTCTTCTAGATATAGACGCTTCAGAATGCCCCTCAACTGATTATACTGCTCATCGACGTTGCCGCTTAGCCGCACAGTTCGGTTTTCCAAATCAAGAGTCGTAGGGACTAATTCGGCTTCAGCAGCGCTGCCTACTTCTCTCAGCCTATCAGCAAATTGTTCAGCTTCTTGGCGCTTTCTAATACCGCTAATGATGAGGCCGGCACCAGCGCCGACGCTGGCTACGCCACTTGCATCAATATATGGATTGTCGCTGCTATAGATACCACCTACGCCTGCCAGAATCGCGGCAGTGCCGCCAATGATGCGCTGCTTCGATTTTTTTCGCAGATCTTTATATTCAATGGCTTCGTTGTACGTGGCTTTCCGCCAGTTGTGATACACCGGATAAACTTGCCGGTGAAAATTTGCGTAGTACTCATCCAGCGTGTCGATGAATAAATACTCGCGCTCTCTTACTTGCCGCACTCTAGCTAACTGCGGATCGTTTTCTGCAGGTAGGCGATTAATTATGTATTGGCCGCTTTCGTTAAAGTCTATGTGTTGGCTAAAGGCGTCGGGGGAAAAGGCGCGAGCAAATTTGAGTTCTGCGGTTGCGCGAATATTTTGAATTTCTTTGTCAGTTAAGCCCTGCCGATAATATAAAAGATCATTGGCAAAGTCCTTATATATCCCTTGGAACGGGTCAAGGCCCTTATTATTGCTAGCCTCATAACCATATTTGCTGGCTAGAGTTTGGTATTCTCTGGTGAACCAGTGCTTACCTGTAGCATCGACTACAGACATAGATAAGATGAGCTCCTCACCCGTTGACGCTAGAATTTTGCCGGAAACAGTTACATCTACGGCGTCGCTAGGGCGGGGGACAACTCTGACCGCGCCCCAATTGCCCGTTGATTGCAAAAGGTTCTTGGTCACATAGGGAATGTACTGGGACTCAGCTTGTCTAACGTCAGGTGAAATGATTTGTGCTATGCGTTCGTCGTAGTCATCTGGTACGTTTGGGTCAAATATCGCAATGCCAATGTCTAATAATTGGCTTTCATCTTGTGCAATGGCAATTTGGTCTGGCGGTGTGGTGTCGATTTTACGCACCACTTGAGTGGTGCAGGCACTCAGCAATGTGCTGATGAATACGACCACTGTCAATTTGCCCATAAACAGGTAAATGTCAGCTTTGTATTGGTTGCACCTGGGGATATTCATCGTAGATTAGTTATTACTAGCGCTGTTTGTATCGCTGATATTCTGCCCAGAGCTTTTCTTTGAGTTCAGGGTCACTCTCTTGAAGCGCAGCTTCTCTTAATTGGCGTGCAATAATGTCGTCGTCCTTAGCGTCTGGTATGTCATCGGGTAATGTTTCATTGCTTCTTCTGGGCGGTGGTGGATTGTTAGGGATTTGTGTGCTTGCCGGTTGTTTGGCTGCGTCGGCATTTGGGCCACCTTGTTCGCTACCTTGAGGTAGACTGGTGCTAACGGGTGTAGGGTATTTGTCTGCAGCCTTTTTCAGTGCGCCACGCTCGGCGAGAATTTCGCCGTCGAAATCTTCTAATGCTCCCTCAAGTTCATTTTCTGCAGCAGATTTTCCATTTTTCGGCCGGTCGCTGGCTGTATCACCGGCACTTGACGCCTGGTCGCTGCTTGTACCTTCATCGCCTTTTTCATTGCTGGTTTGCCAGTCCTCGCCGGCATTGTCACCAATATCCTCCAACCAACCGGGGTCTTCTCCAGTGCTGGTGGATTCTTCTGACCCTGATGATGGATCGCCCGGTGTTCCAGGAGGCGCAGGTAATTCAGACTGCTGACTAGGAGGTGATGGTTGGCCCGGTGCTCCAGCCGGCGAGGGTATTCCTGGCGGTTGACCAGGCGGGGAGGGTTGACCCGGTATAGATGGCGCGCCAGTGCTAGGCGGTGAAGGCAAGCCAGAAGACGGTGATGGCGGCGTTGGTAACCCAGAAGATGGTGGGGGGCTGGATGAACTTGGCTTTGATGATGAACTGGGTGGTGGTGAGTTCTGGGGGAACTGACTAATGGGTGCGCAAGCTTGCAGTAGCGTTGCAACGGCTATGATTTTGGCAACACTACCCAAACTATTCAGCCTGAGTTGGAATGTGTTGATGAGGACGTTAGGTTGTGGGTACATCTATGAATTACCTGTATCGGTAGTTTGTTCTTCTTTGCTTAACTCGGGCTGCTTTTCTGACTGCCTTAGCGCTTTGTTGATGCGCTCACGTTCCTGTGTTTGTTTTTGTTCTCTTGCCCGGCGGCTTGGAAAGTATTGAAAGCTGTGCACATATCTGTGCTCTGGAGTAATAATCGCTTCACTTTCAACATATGCTGGTCGGTAAACTGCTCTGCGCATGCTTCTACGTGCTGGAAACTCAATGGCCTTATCCGGATCAAAAGCAATGGTTTTGAGACCACGTATCCTGCCGTTTGGATAAACAGAAAACTCTAATGTAATGCTGCCAGTTTCCGCAGGTAACCGGTCTTCGGCCGGTGGAGGTCTTAGGCTGGTGGGTTTAGGTATGTACAACAACGTGGGGCTAGTGAAGTCTATTTTTAGCTCTGCCGGATATTCTAGCTGCTGACGATGCACTTCTTTATATAGCGTGTTGGCCTTTTTTTGGCTGCCGAATAAAAGGTGCCAATCGCCCAGCTCTAGTAATGCTGCGTTTACCAGAGCTTGATCTTGCTGCAAAACTTCAGGGTCCGGGTTTTCATCACTAAAACTTGGCGCGCTTTGTCGAATCTTGATGACTTTTTGTAGAGCTCGCTCGCCCTCTGGGAAGTTATTTAGGGTGATGTATTCTGTGCCATCATTTAGCGTTCGAGTATTGTCGGGTTTTTGTAAAAACGCTCGGCTGCGATCATCTTGCGAGTAGTAAGGCGGGAAACGCTCCATTCGGTAGGATTTAGCGGTACCTTCTAGAAAGGGGATGGCCTTGGTAGATGTGCCTAAGGCATTCTCTTGTAATAATTCATACCCTTGTCTGTAACGAGTGCGCGCAGGGAGAAAGTTGTAGGACTCTAGGTAAAAGTCGCCGAGGCGCAATAGGCCTGCGAGAATATCCGTTCGAGTAGATTCATTGGCCAGAATTTGAAATGCATATTCTTCGCGTTGTTGAGCGTTGCGATAGTCGTTCATTGCGGCATATGCGTTGGCCTGTTGATATACCAAAGCAACTTGATTGGCGTCAAATAGTCCGTAATTGATCCGAGTGAGGTGAATTGCGCGATCAAAGGTTTCAATTGCTTGCATATAATCTTCTATAGCTAACTGCGCCTTGCCCAGAATTCGTAGGGGTTCTATTAACTCAGTGGCATAGCGACCTTTGTTGGCCTCAATGTCTAAGATGATCTGTTCCACGGCGGCGGCGGCTTCTCGAGCTTCAGATTGTGTGATTTGGCTGTTTAGAAATTGATAGGCAGTTGCTGCTTCGACCTGGGGTGAGCTCTCCGCAGCTTTTGCCATGTAGGGCGTTAGTAATAAAGCCGAAATTATGCTCACTGCAAAGAGTTTGGGCGTTCTTAGATTTTTTCTTCTGGTTTTTCCGCAGTTTAGGGATAAAGGTTTAGTCATTGAGGGGTTTTTGCTCGCGCGAGTAATAAGTTGGCCTGTCGTAACATGCCTATTAGCCGGATAAATTTTGTGTTTTTTGGCTTTCCCAAAATTCGACATCATTGTTCTCAATTTTTACTAGCAGTCATTTATTTAGTTTGCTGTGTTATACAGCTGGGTCCCTCTACTTATTTTCTTTATGGCTCTTTGATCTGTTGTTGATTTCTTTTTTTACTTTGTTCTTTCTTTCTTTCTTTCTTTCTTTCCTGTCTTTCCTGTCTTTCCTGTCTTTCCTGTCTTTTCTGTCTTTCCTTCTTTCCTTTATCTTCTTCTCCTTTGCCTTTTCTGCTTTTGCCATTTTCAGTTTCCGGCTATTGAAGGTTATCGTACTTCGCGTAGATCGCTGTCTACTCAAAATGTTCACTTGAGTGTGTGATGGCCCATGAGGCCTGTCAAGGGCCTTCAGGATGGGTGGTGCAAACTATACAATTATTGACCTTACTGTGATTTCGGCGCTATCTCGCATACCATAGATTTTCTTAGTTTGTTTGCTCTCTACACTATTTGGCTTGTCCTTTTGGAGGGGTTTTGGATTTCGATGAAGTGTTAGATACGTCTGGCCTAGTATGCCCTGAACCACTGATGCTGGTGCGCAATGCTGTGCGTAAATTGGCTGCAAATGCGGTTTTACGTATTACCGCAACTGATCCAACCACTGAGCGCGATTTCCAACATTTTTGCCAGTTTATGGGGCATACCTTGGAGAACAGTGAGAGCGACATAGGTGATAATGGGCAGGTGGTGTTTTCTTATTGGATTAGGAAAAAGGCCGCTTAAGATGGTGTGTGACTTTGTGGCCCGGGAATGTTTATAAACAAAATGCATGGTGCAAATTTCGCTTTATCAAAGGAGCCGAGTGCCGACGCTATTGTTGGGATTTTCAATCAGTGTTTTGGTCAAACCTATAACGTAGAGATTAGTGGCGGCGCAGATGAGCCGTTGTATACGCCGGCAACGCCCACGAAGGCCGCCCAGCTTATTTTTCGTGAAAACTTTCCTGCCTCTGCACTGCACGAAGCTGCGCATTGGTGTATTGCAGGGGAGCTGCGCCGTAATAGCACTGACTTTGCTCTAACTTATATAGCCGCTCCACGCTCTGAAACAGAGCAGGAGCAATTTTTAGCCGCCGAGGTGCGCACGCAATCGTTGGAGTCGATTTTTGCAGCAGCGGCCAACGTAACCTTTAACCCCAGCGCAGATAATTTGGATTGTGACGTTAGCGACTTTGTCGAAGCGATTGCCGAATATAATGCGAAAACCTTAATCTGGTTGAATTCTAAAGCAGGGAGTCGGGCAATGCAGTTTCGTGAGGCTTTGATCACTCTTACAGAATATGGACGGGTGGATGGATAGCGTAGAATGTATTGTCATCGGTGCCGGAGCAGTGGGCTTGGCGGTTGCTGCTCGTTTAGCTCAAGCGGGTCGAGAGGTGATTGTACTCGAGCAGCACGACGTGATCGGCAGCGAGACTAGTTCGCGGAACTCTGAGGTCATTCATGCTGGAATTTACTACCCGGAAAATAGTCTCAAAGCAGCACTTTGCGTGGGCGGCAAAGAAATGCTTTACGAGCACTGTCAGCAGTATGCGGTGCCGCATAAACAATGCGGAAAGGTTATTGTGGCCGCCCATGAATCACAGCGCGACATAGTTTCGGGATATCAAAGCCAAGCTCAGCGTAACGGAGTTCACGATCTCTATTGGATTAGCCAGGCAGAACTCAAAGAGTTAGAGCCTGAGGTTGTTGGGGTAGGTGGTGTAGTTTCTCCTTCAACTGGGATTATTGATTCGCACGCTTACATGGTTAGCTTGCAGGGTGTTTTAGAAAAGTACGGTGGCATGGTGGCCTTAAATACTAAAGTGCTCAGTATCGAGGCGGGACTCAAAAGTTCCGGTCAGAGGAGTATTGTACGTACTGTAGATTTAGATTTATCAGCGCAGTGGGTGATTAACTGTGCAGGACTATCGGCACCAGTGCTCTCGATAGATACTCCGGGCGGACCCACAGCTTACTATGCTAAAGGACACTACTACTCCTATTCCGGCGCCCAACCATTCTCGCGGCTTGTTTATCCTACGGCGGAAGCTGGCGGATTGGGTGTGCATGTGACGTTGGACTTGGCCGGGCAAGTAAAGTTTGGTCCAGATGTGCGCTGGATAGATAATGCAGACTATAGTTTTGATGAATCTCATAAGCAGGATTTTGTTGCCGCCATTAAAGCCTATTTTCCAAACCTCGACTCTGAACGTTTGCACCCTAGCTATACTGGGATTCGACCCAAAATATCTGGCCCTGGCGAACCAGCGGCTGATTTTGTTTTGCATAGCCCTGACCAGCATGGTGTTGTCGGGCGAATTAACTTACTCGGTATAGAGTCTCCGGGCTTGACGGCATCACTGGCAATTGCTGAGCAAGTTGAATTGCTGGTGGGTGGCTAAGCAGATGAGGCAAACTTCATTACGACTGGGGCTGCTGTTAAATCCTATGGCTGGGATAGGTGGCGCTGTCGGTCTCAAGGGTAGTGATGGGCCTGAGATTCAGGCCTTAGCAAAGCAGCGTTTAGGTCAGCCTCAAGCGGCGCAGCGCACGCAGATTTTTCTTCAGCAGATGAAAACCTTGTTAGGGCCCCAGATTGAAAATATTCAATGGCTCACTTGGGCTGACGATATGGGCGCAGATGTCCTAATGAACGAGGGGCTTGCTGCGCTAGTACTTGGGCACGGTACCGTTCCTAGTTGCGGTGAAGACAGTCAAGTTGCGGCGAAGACGATATCTGCGGAAGGCGTTGATTTGCTGATATTTGCCGGTGGCGACGGTACTGCTCGTGATGTGCTGCTTGGCGTCGATGAACAGACCACTGTTCTAGGTTTGCCAGCTGGTGTGAAAATGCACAGCGGGGTGTTTGCCATAAGTCCTGCCGCTGGCGCAGAGGTGGTTGCGTCGCTTGTGGTCGGCGGTTTGGTCGGGCGTATGGCGCGAGAAGTGAGAGACTATATTCCCATCGAACAAGCCAGCGAGGAAGACTCTGGTCGTGTTAAGCGCGCTGTAGGTACCCAACACTTTGGTGACTTATGGGTTCCCGAGTCGTCTGGCTTTCTGCAGCAAACTAAAGTTGGGGGCATGGAAGACGAAGCGTTGGCGGTGGCTGAAATCACCAATTACATACTCGACGAGTTTGCCGCTAGCAGTGATCGCGCCTATATATTTGGCCCCGGCAGCACTTGTTTATCTATTAAGCAGGCTTATGGCATTGATGGCACATTGTTGGGCTGTGATGCTTTGCTCCCAGACGGCAGCATTTTGCAGGATCTTACTGCTACACAGTTACTCGCCTTGGGCAAAGAACAGAATTTGCATTTGGTGATGAGTTTTACGCGCAATCAAGGTTTTTTGTTTGGGCGAGGCAATCAGCAGATAGCGGCAGAACTAATATGTCAGTTGCGCCTGCCTGAAGACCTTACGATTGTCGGGTCACGGACAAAGCTGGCCAGTTTGGATGGTCGCCCGCTTTTAGTCGATACCGGGGATATGGATGTAGATCAACAGCTCTCCCGAGTATATCCGATACTCACTGGCTACGATGAATTCCTTCTCTACCGGTTAGCGCGAAACTTTATCCACGTCGACTAAGTGGTTGATTCTTCGCCGACAAAGCCGAGAAATCGGCATAAATAGTAATTCTTATAGTGACGATTCTCTATGCAGTAGTTGCAGCTATATCGAGTGCTTGTAAGTTAGTCCCTCTAGCAAATTTGAAAATAAATATTCTCGTGAGATTATTGCTTTTAGTAATTAGCTTGACGACTATTTTTTAGCGCACAAGGCAGGTTTAGGTCCATATATGAGAACTATATGTTAATTTGATGTTTATAGGCCTGAGAGCACTATGTACACCTTGTATCATTTAGGTGTTTACAAGTTGCCAGTAGAAAATTTACTTTGTTAAGTAAGAAAAATTGTTTGGGGTTAAAGATTTTGAGAGAATCTTTTTAGGTCCAAATATATAAACAGAACAGTAATAAAAAAATTCGAACAGGATTAAACAATGAAGTCAATCAACAAAAAAGCTGAGTTAGAAGCCAAGTTAAAAAAATTACAAAGCGACTTAGTGAATTTGGAAAAAAGCGCGTCCTTTAAAAAAGAACAAGCACTTGTTAGGGGCGTAGAAAAGTTACTTGCTCAGCATGGAAAAACCAAAGCTGAACTTATTAGCTTTTTAAGTGATGGTGCCGCACCAAGCAAAAAGAAATCCGTCGTTAAGAAAAATGGTCAACGTAAACAACGCAAACTGAAAGTTTACAAAAACCCTAAAACCGGTGAGGTTGTTGAGACAAGGGGCGGTAACCACAGAATTCTTAAAGCATGGAAAGCGAAATATAAGATGCAAAGTGTAGAAGGTTGGATTATTGAAGAAAAGTAAGGTGTGAGGTTGTTGTTGCTGCACTTATTAGCGGTGCGGTTACTTATCGTTTTATTTCACCGACTCTGCATGGTTTTGACGCGTCAGGTTTAGTGCCTTTCGCGTAGATTCGATTCCCCATTCTCTAATAACGTTACAGATGTTAGGAGCGATTGGGGAGTCTAATGGCAGTCAAATATCTATAATAGAGCAGGTTGCACGAAACAAAAATTATCCAGATTCGCCATGTCATTTTTTTTGTGTTGTGCGAGGCTAATTTTAGTCAAGCTATTGGGGTTAGCCAATTTTCCTCAACATTGCTAATACTTCTTCGGCGTTGGAATTTTATTGCCGATAGCTATCCAAAAAATCTTCTAGACGATTCATCGCTTCATGTAGATGGTCGACATGGGGCAAAAATACAACCCTGAAATGATCTGGCTTTTTCCAGTTGAATCCAGTGCCTTGAACCAACAGCACTTTCTTAGCCAACAAAAAGTCTAAAACGAATTGTTCGTCATCGACTATATTGAATTTTGCCGTATCGATTTTGGGGAACAAATACAGTGCACCCTTGGGTTTGACGCAGGTAATACCGTCGATCTCATTGAGTCTTTGCCATGCGACATTTCTTTGTTCATACAGACGCCCGCCAACTTGGGTGAGCTCGTTAATGCTCTGGTAGCCGCCTAGCGCGGTTTGTATTGCATGTTGCGTTGGTACGTTAGAGCAAAGGCGCATTGAGGCTAAAATATCTAATCCATCAATATAGTCTTTGGCTCGTCCCTTATCTCCACTGACTACCATCCAACCAGTTCTAAAACCCGCAACTCGGTAAGACTTGGATAGGCCGCTGAAGGTCAGAAACAGTAAATCGTCTGCGAGTGAGGCCAGCGGAATGTACTCTTCCTGATCAAATAGTATTTTGTCGTAGATCTCATCGGCAAATACCACTAAATCATTCGCTCGTGCTATTTCAACAAGACTAAGAAGCATCTCACGTTGGTAAACAGCGCCTGTAGGATTGTTTGGGTTGATGATCACAATGCCGCGAGTATTCGGTGTTATTTTGCTAAGAATATCTTCAAGGTCAGGTTGCCATTGATCTTCTTCATCGCATAGGTAGTGGACTGGAGTGCCACCGCAAAGATTTACTGCCGCGCTCCATAAGGGGAAATCTGGGCTGGGTACCAATATTTCATCACCATCATTGACCATGGCTTGCATGGACATAACAACCAACTCGGAAACGCCGTTACCAATGTAGATGTCTTCAACATCAACATCATCAATTTGAACTTGTTGGCAATACTGCATCACGGCTTTGCGTGCTGAGAATAGTCCTTTGGATTCGCAATAGCCCTGCGAATTTGGAATGTTGCGCACGACATCACGAAGAATTTCTTCAGGCGCATTAAAGCCCCAAGGTGCTGGGTTGCCGATATTAAGCTTAAGTACGTTATTGCCCTCGGCTTCAAGCTTATCTGCGGCCTTTAAAATTGGCCCACGAATGTCATAGCAAACATCTTCAAGTTTGGTTGACTTGACGATAGGGCGCTTGCTCGATGTTGCGCTTTCAGTTTGTTCGGTAATCTCGGGGCTCATGTGCTTTTCCTATTAAGCTCAGTCAGTCAAAATGTCTTAAGAGGGCTAGTCTAAGGCGACTGCTATAGCTTAGCATCAACAAAGTCGAATATTTTGGAGAATCCGGTGACTGATAGTGAAAATATACATAAAGTGACTAAGACCGATGAGGAATGGCGCCAGATGCTGTCCGCTGAGGAATATCAGGTCACAAGACACGCCGGTACCGAAAGGCCGTTTACTGGCGTTTATTGGAACGAAGAGCGCGCTGGTAAGTATTTGTGTAAATGCTGTGACAGCGAATTATTTGATTCCGACACCAAATTTGATGCAGGCTGCGGGTGGCCAAGTTTTTACGCGCCATTGGAAAGTGATGCTGTAGTTAATATTGAGGATAATAGTTTAGGTATGCGGCGCATTGAGGTTTTGTGCGCTAAATGCGATGCGCACTTAGGCCATGTATTTCCTGACGGACCACAACCAACCGGCTTACGTTATTGTATGAATTCGGCTTCTCTGAACCTTCAGTTGAGTGAAAGCTGATTGATGCGCACTGCAGCGACTGGCGCAGGCTCAATACGAGGGGGTACATCGCCTTAGCTGCTGATTGAAGAAGTATCGAATGAAAAGTTGTGGGTAATAATTGCCGTGCAATATTATTGATTAGCGCTTATTAGTTGGCGCAAAAGCAAGGGAGAGGGAAAGTATGAGTCCAGCAGAGATTGCCGCGGAAACTCCGCAAAAAATTGCCTACATTATGGCTGAGACGGGTGAGACCGTTACTTATGCAGAGCTTGAAAGCGCCGCTAATCAAGGCGCTCAGTTGTTACGCTCGCTCGGTTTGCAGCGCGGCGACCACATAGCCATTTTACTAGAAAATCACCCACGTTTTTTCCAAATTTGCTGGGCCGCGCAACGTGCTGGTATTTACTACACGGCTATCAGCTGGCGCCTGCAGCAGCAAGAAGTCGAGTACATTGTGAATAACTGCGAGGCTAGAGTTTTCATTACTTCTATAGAGCGCAAAGAAGTAGTGCAGCCGCTGTTGGATAAAATGGTCTGCGTAGAAAAAAATTACATGTTGGATGGTGTGGTTGAAGGCTTTGAGTCTTGGGAAGAGGCCCTGGCGGGGATGCCGAGTAATGAGATTGCAGATCAGAGCGAAGGTGCACCCATGCTCTACTCGTCCGGTACCACGGGATACCCCAAGGGTGTTAAACGACCGCTGCCTGAGCAAGATTATGGTGTTGAGGTTGAGCCTAATCTATTGCGCGTACTTTATGGTGCAACGGATGACTCTATCTATTTGTCTCCCGCGCCGCTGTATCACGCTGCGCCACTGGCTTTCACTATGGGTTGTTTGCGCTCGGGTACAACGGTGGTTGTGATGGCACATTTTGAAGCTGAGTTCGCCCTTGAGTGCATTGAAAAATATCGTATTACCCACAGCCAGTGGGTGCCAACCATGTTTGTGCGCATGCTCAAACTGCCGGAAGAAGTGCGCCTGAAATATGATGTAAGCAGCGTACGCTGTGCTATTCACGCTGCGGCACCTTGCCCGATTCCGATCAAAGAAAAGATGATTGATTGGTGGGGTGAGGTTATTTACGAATACTACGCCGGTACGGAAGGTAATGGTTTTGTGCAGCTTAATTCTCAGGAGTGGTTGGCGCATAAGGGGTCAGTAGGCAAGCCATTAACCTGCGAAATTCATATTTGTGATGAGCACGGGGTAGAAGTGCCAGTTGGGGAATCTGGTACCATTTATATGAGTGGCGGCGGTACCTTTGAGTATTACAAAGATGATAATAAAACTGCTGACTCGCGGCATGCTCAAGGTTGGTCGACGTTGGGCGATGTAGGTTACGTTGACGAAGACGGGTATCTATATTTAACCGATCGCAAGCATTTCATGATCATTTCTGGTGGCGTGAATATCTATCCTCAAGAAGCGGAAAATGTGCTGATTAACCACGACAAAGTGATGGATGTTGCCGTATTCGGCATTCCGAACCCTGACTTTGGTGAAGAAGTGAAAGGTGTTGTGCAGTTGGCTGATCCTAGTTTGGCCAGTCCAATGCTAGAAGTTGAGCTGATGGACTATTGTCGTGAACACCTTTCGAGCATCAAGTGCCCAAGGTCTATCGATTTTAGAGATGAGTTGCCACGTCACCCTACGGGTAAGCTATATAAGCGTTTGCTTAAAGATGAGTATTGGGAGAAGGCAGGGTCTTAGCGCACTGTTAAACAGGCGTTTGCAGCTCTTAGTTGCCGCCCAGTGCCTAACACTGGGCAGGTGCAGTTACTGGTTTCTCAGCAGGTTCGCTGGTGAGTACTGGTCAGTAAGCGAGCGTTTGTTCTCGTCCCAGTCCGCGGGCGCACCGATGCGTTTGTAAATGTCTCTAGCCAGCCGTTTGATGGGCACGGAATAGGGCTCAAGTACGGGGGCTAATTTTTTAGCCTGAGCGTTGATAGCTTGCTTGGATATCGAATTGCGTTGCTCCGAACTGATTGCACCCTCGGGAACAATAATAATTCGGTTGCCTGTATCACGGCCCTTGAGGTTAATGAATTTGCCGAATACGTCAGCATATGTGTTGGATTCGTGGTCATAGAGTACGCTTGATGCAAACGTATTTGCGATAACAACGCCCTGAGCGGTGAGTAAACTTTGTACCTCGGTCAAAAACTCACGGGTCATCAGGTGCTCGGGAATATAGTCACCGTTAAACGCATCCAAAATGATGAAGTCGAATTTTTCTTTTTTTAGGTTTGCGCGCTTGGCAAATACTCGCGCATCTTGCTGCACAATCTTGTTGTTGGCACTTTCTTGAAAGTTGAAAAAACGTTTCGCCACATCGACTACAGCGCCATCTATTTCAACTGTCTGAATTTTCGCTTGAGGGAAAAGTTCGTTTAAAGCCATTGGGAGGGTGCCACCACCAAGGCCAACGATCATAATATTCTTAGGGTTCGGGTTGAACAAAAGCCCAGCCATGACCATGCGCGTATAAGAAAACACCATACGCTTGGGATTCTTGACGTCCATGCAGCTCTGGCTGCTGTCTGCTCTTTTGAGGGTGAAGTTTAAGCACAACAGACCTCGACTTTGTTGGACCAAAATACTTGTGTAGAGCGAACGCTCTTCGTGGATTATGGTTTTTCCTACTGCGGTAGCAGGTACTACTAGGGCGCTAAAAGATATCAACACCCAAATAGGTTTCAGCAGCTTGCCAACAAGGGTAATCACTTTTTTTTTTTTTGTTGTGGTGTTTAAGCTATGCATGAGACTTCTCTTAGTAGAACGTTTGAAGGGGGATATGTTGATCACTCTGCGGTCGATGTGTTTGCGCTCTGCGCTTGTTGACCTGGCGCCAAGAACCAAGCCAGAAGAGCAATGCCAAGCAGGATCAGCGTCAGAATCGTAATGATGCTGTCCACCTCGAACCACAAGACTAGATAGAAAGAAGTCATCAACGTGCCTATGGCGCTGCCTAGGGTTGAGGTGAAGTAAAGGGCGCCCGCTACTTTGCCACTTTCCTCAACATTGTCGACTAAGAGCCTGACCGAATAGGGAGAAATCATGCCCAAGATAATGGTGGGAATCATAAAGAGAAATGCCGCGGTGGTCAGGGAGCCGTAGCGAGGATCTTCAATATGTAAAAAGATAAATTCCATGACAGGCTGTGCGTATAAAATCATCGGATAAAGAAAGATTGCGCTTGCAGCGAAGATACCAGCGAACTTTCTAGGCGTTGGGTTTTTCACCGACAAACGCCCACCCAGTAGGTAGCCTATGGCTAAGGACAGCATGAAAATGGTGATAATGCTGCCCCAGACATAAACGCCGCTGCCGAAATAAGGCGCGAGGATACGTCCACCAAGCAACTCAAAAGACATGATGATAAAGCCGCCGCAAAAGGCCAGCAAATGGATGATTAGAATCATTTTTTAATTATGCCTCTGCATAGAGAAATGGGGCGAGATTACTAGCAAGCGGTAGCAGTTTAGCGACGCTCTACATCTTCAGTGGCTGCGCCGCTGTCTTTCCAGCCTCTATAGCCATCGCCAATATGACATACACGCTCCAGCCCCATGTCTTGTACAGCCTTAGTAGCAAGCGCTGAACGCCAACCGCTTTGACAATAAAAAATAATCCGCTTGCCTGAAGCAAAAGCTTCTTTGTGATAGGGCGAAGTTGGGTCTACCCAAAATTCCAGCATGCCCCTTGGTGCGTGCAAAGCGTTGGGTATTTTACCTTCGCGTTCCAACTCGCGGGGGTCTCGAAGATCGACAAACATGGCGTCGTCGTCTTCAAGAAAATTTTCTGCTTCCTCTATCTCGAGTGTCTCGACTTCTGCTAAGGCGTTATCTATTAACTGTCTGTGAGAAACTTTAAGCATGCTTTTACCTTCATAATTGTTTGGCTGAATCCACTTTAAGAGTGGGCTGCGGTGTTAACAGAGTGTGAGGGGATTCTAAGGCAACGGCTAAGAATATGCCCACAACTGTGACTAGTTAAATTTGCGCATGAGGCTGGCGAAGTCTCGCTCAGCCTGCACTTAATAAGACTTTTTTGGTGTTGGTTATTTCAACTACTTACCTTGCCAATTAGGTGCGCGCTTCTCAGAGAACGCTTTAGGACCCTCGATGAAATCTTGGCTGCCAACCATCTTTTTAACTGACTCGTACTTTCCTTCCATGGCATCTTGTAGTGAGGCACTGTCTAGGCTCTTGTAAACGACGTCCTTGCTAGCGCGAATAGACAATGGGGCGCATTCACAAATCAGCTTAGCCCAGCGCATGGCTGCATCCATTAGTTCGTCGTGGGGCACCACTTCATTAACAAAGCCCAATTGCTGTCCTTCTTCAGGGCTAACATGGCGGCCAGTCAAAATCATGCCTAGCGCTCGCTTAGGACCAATTTGACGGGGTAGGCGGTTGAGGCCACCGGCCAATGCTGCAAGGCCTACTTTGGGTTCTGGTAAGGCGAACTTAGCATTTTCGGAAGCAATAATTAGATCGCAGGCTAGGGCAATTTCAAAGCCGCCACCCATTGCCACACCGTTGACGGCCGCAATAACTGGCTTGGTCATATTGAAGCGCGAGGTTAGCCCGCCGAACCCATGAGGTACGGGTACACGTTCGCCACCTTCAGCTTGGTGACGTAGGTCGTTACCAGCACTGAAGCCGCGACCTTCGCCAGTGATAATGGCAACCCAAAGGTCGTCATCTGCGGCAAAGTCGTCAAATACCTGACCTAGTTCCGCGTTTGCTAGGGTGTGTAGGGCATTCAGTCTATCTGGACGGTTAATCCGGACTGTCATTATGTGATCGGCTTTTTCTACGATTGAATATTCGCCCATGTTGCTCTCCTAATTTTTTCGGTATTTGAATCTGCTGTCAGGGACTTTAACCGAACAGCGACTGGTGTGAACAGTTGTTAAATTGTTCCAAGCTTGGATTGTCGCCCAAGCGAATCTCGGTGATGCTGCAATTGTCGAATCGATATTGCATCCAAGCCCGTGGGTCTTGGTGCAGAAGCTGGCCTAATGCTACAGCCATTGCGGCGCCGTGGCTGACTACCAATACTGTCTCATGCGCACTGTGGTTATCGGCGATTTCCAGTAAGCTTGTTTCCATGCGCTTGGCTACAGTGCCCAGACTTTCGCCTTGGGGTGGTGCCCAGTCTAAGTCTTCATTAAATCGCTCAATCAAGCGGTGCTCTGCATTGAGCTTGGTGAATTCCATGTCTTCCCATTCACCAACGGACATTTCCGCTAAACCGTCAATGATCTTAGTGGTGCCTGCATAGTCTTTGGAGGCTAATCTTGCGGTGTGCTGACAGCGCTGTAATGGACTGGTGTATACAGCGTCCAAAGACACTGTCTTTGCCAGGAAACGGCCGGTTAGAAACGCTTGCCAGCGTCCTTTGATAGTCAGCGGTGTGTCGGTAGATCCGTGCCATCGCCCTTGCTTATTCGCAAGAATTTGGCCATGTCGTACCAGCAATATTCTTGGGCTCATACTATTATCCTTGGGTAAGGCGCTTGGCGACTAAACAGCCGACTAGATCACCTTCAACATTCACCGCTGTTCTAAAAGTATCTAGCGGGCGTTCAATTAGCAGCAGCAAGCCGATGGCCTCTAATGGGATGCCAACGGCTAGCATCACCATTTGCATGCCAGCCATAGAGCCGGATGGAATGCCCGGCGCGCCGACGGAAGAGAGCATGGCCACCAAAAATACTGCGATAATCGCAGTCGCTGTAAGATCAATACCGAACATGTAAGCGAGAAATACTGCGGCAATACCCTCAAACAGGGCTGTGCCATCCATGTTCGCGGTTGCGCCAAGGGGTAGAACGAATGCGCATTTTGCTCTCTCCACTCCAAGCTTTGATTCTGCAGTGGTCATGGACAGTGGCAGTGTTGCAGCACTGGAAGAAGTAGATAGGGCGGTTATAAGTGGTTGTGCGACTGCGGCAAAAAATTTCCATGGTGAGAGGCCTGCCGCCCACCAAGCAATAGCAGGTAGTACTATCAAGCCATGGAATAGCGTTGCTCCAAATACCACTCCTGCGAGTTGAGCCAGCGCAGTAACAGTAGAGAAATCAATTTGTCCTGCCAATTGGTACGAGATAGCGAATAACCCCAGTGGAAGCATGGTCAGTACCCAACCGGCGAGACGATAAGTGGCTTGAGCCAAGTCTGAGAATATTTGGCTGATGGGTGAATCTTCTTTAATTGTTAGGGCCAACGCTAAACCAAATAGGATCGCGCCCACCAGAATGCCGAGTACGTTCATTTCCGCCATGGCTTTGAAAGGGTTCACCAACATGGCTTTGAGTAAGTTGTTCAATAGAGCCGTAATAGAACCATCGCCCGGATTGATGAGCCTCGCAGATTCAGGCGTCACACCGGCAAAGGCCATTGGGTCGTCGACCAATGGAGGGAATTGGGTCCATGGGTGAAAGAAAAACACCACGACCAAGCCTATGCAAATAGCGATGCAAGTGGTGGTGAAGTAATAACCCAGTGTAACTGCGCCCAGCCGGCCCATATTGCTGGTATTGCGCAGTTCTAAAACACCTGCCACCAAGGAAAAGAAAATCAGCGGGGCGATGATCATTTTCAATGCGGCGAAGAACGCAGTGCGCACCAGTTCAGTTCCTGTATCTAACCAAATCAGTTCTGGCAGGAGCGTGGCGCAAAGCCAGCCAAGGAGTGCAGAAGCAATAATGATTGGGGCAAACCAACGTGAATTCATGACCGGTACATCCTTAATCTGTGCTACTTAATCTATGCCGGTGGCTGTGAAGCTTTTGAGCCTAGGTATTAGTAGCCAGCGAACTTGTCTTTGCGTAGATAATCAGCAGATAGAATCTGCTATCCTTATTTCTTCATTCTCGCCTAGTTGGCGGTAAAATTTTCAACCCCTATTGTGCTTAGACTAGTGGTTATGTGCCAGCCCATTTGCGCGCAGATTTGTTTGGTTGTCTAAAATGGCATTGGCCCAAGGATATGAGTTTGTATTACCCCGAAAAAAAATCTTCAGGTGTGATCGTTCTTCTAATTGCTGCAGTGAGCATGCTTGCGTGCAGTCCTGACCCTGGTTATCAGTCGATTCAGGGCTCCACTATGGGCACGTACTATCGCGTGCAATACAAAAGCACGCCGCAATGTCAGGTCAGCCAAGCAAGCATTGACAAACTTCTTGTGGACTTCAATCTAAGCTTGTCGACCTACTTGCCAAATTCAGAAATCAGCCTATTTAACAATAAGTTGGATGAAAAATTTTATCCAGTCAGTGCTAGGTTCAGTAATGTTTTGATGGCTGCAAATATGGTCTGGGAGCAATCTGGCGGTGCCTTTGATGTAACTGTAGGGCCACTTGTGAATTTGTGGGGTTTTGGTCCCCAGGAGTCCGCTGCATTTCCTTCAGTGGAGTCCCAGGTTAAGGCCTTTGAGGCAGTTGGTATGCAGTACCTTGAACTTCGGCGCGCGCGCGCGGGAGGGCAAACGCGAGGGCTAGATAGTGTGAGTGGGGAAAATTTTGGAGCTTATAGTGTCAGCAAAAAAGTGCCGAACCTCTATCTCGATTTTTCTGCATTGGCCAAGGGTTTAGGGGTAGATGAGATAGCGCACTCAGTAAAGCAAACGGGCTGCGCAGATTTTATGGTTGATATAGGTGGCGAGGTCCGAACGTTAGGGTTCAGCCCAAAGGCAAGACCTTGGCGTATTGGTATTGAAGCACCTGACGCGACGCGACGAGGGATGATTCAAAGGGTGTTGGAGTTATCTGGGCATAGTGTTGCGACTTCCGGTGATTATAGGAATTTTCGTGAGGTGGATGGTGTGCGGGTTGACCATGTCATTGATCCGCGTACGGGTAAACCCGCAGATAACACAGTTGTTTCTGTGAGTGTCGTTCATGAAGATGCTATGTGGGCTGATGCTTATGCCACTACGTTTATGGTTTTAGGTGCCGAAGAGGGAATACGTGCCGCAGAAAATTTAAATTTAGCGGTCTTGGTGATAACAAAAACATCTGATGATCGCTTTGTAGAACGTTATACTCCTGCCATGACGTCATTTTTTGTCGATTTTCCGGAGTAATATATGACCACATTGATATTCGCATTTGCAGCTATGTTGACCCTTACGGCCGCAATGGCTGTGGGTGTAATTTTTGGGCGTAAGCCTATTGCCGGTACTTGCGGTGGTATGAAGGCATTGGGCATGGAAATGGATTGTGAAATCTGCGGCGGCGACCAAGAAGTTTGTGACAGCGTGGAAGGTATTGGGCAGGTTGAAGTATCTGCAGATGCTGAGTCACTAACTCAGCGCATTGGTAAGTGATCGCCAGCTGCTAGCTAAATGACAAATCACACAAATAGCCAAATGAAGGCGAACTCGCTTCGCTGCAGTTCTGTTTAGACTCGCGAGGCAGATTTGATGTCTCACCAATTTTCCAATTTGACGGTTTTTATAGCCATGCGTTATGCCTGGGGTAGTGGTGTTATGTCCTACGTTAGCAAGCTGGCTTTGGCCGGGCTTGTCTTAAGTATCACCGTTTTGGTTTTGGTAATTTCTATAGTGAATGGTTTTGACCGAGAATTGCGTGAGAGAGTCTTGGCACTTATTCCACACATAAGTGTTAGTACTGCCCAAGGTATTCCTGCTGATCATTCTCTGTCACTTTCTGATCTGGCGCCTGAAAGTGGTTTGGAAAGCCTTGCACCATATATTCAAAGTACCGGGTTAGTTGCCGCGAACGGCAATATCCAGGGCATTGAAATGACCGGTATTGAGGCAGCAAGTTATGCTCGTATTAGTCGGGTTGGTGACTACTTGCGGGCGGGAACTCTCGCCAGGCTAGAAGAGCAGAATTTCACTATGATTATTGGCGCTAAGCTGGCGCGACAACTTGACGTTGGCATTGGTGATGACCTTATTCTTATGTTGCCAAATACCCAGATTTCAGTTGCTGGCGCGGTCCCAAGGCAGCGCCGCTTCGAGGTGATCGACATATTTACCAGCCAGTCGCAGTTAGATGGCACTGGTGTTTTTGTCAGTATGCACAGTGCGCAGTTGTTGCTGCGTATGCGCGGCAAAATACATGGTTTTCAGGGGCGCTTAACAGATCTGTTTGCAACTTACGATGCGCGGCAGTTCCTTTTGCGGGCTATGGCAACCGAGCGGGTTGCCGTGCGTTCTTGGATCTCAACTCACGGCAACTTATATCAAGCCGTGGCCGTACAGAAAGTTACCATGTTTATTTTATTTTCGTTTTTGGTTGCTGTAGCTGCCTTCAATTTGATCTCTGGACTGATGATGATGGTGGAACAGCGCAAATCCGATATTGCAGTGCTGAAAAGTATGGGCGCGGACAACACCAGTTTGCTCAAAGTATTTTGCTGTCTTGGTCTACTCCTAGGTGGTGGTGGAACTCTTTTGGGTTTAGGGCTTGGCGTTTCCTTAGCGTTATTTTTGCCATGGCTCTACGCCCAGCTAGCTGGTGGTTTTGGTCTAGATCTCATGAGCCAGTATTTTATTTCCTATTTGCCGGTGGATGTCCAAATTGGTGACCTCCTTACTGTGGGCGGGATATCTATGGTATTAACTCTCCTTGCGAGCATTTACCCCGCTTTGCAAGCTACTCGTCTCTTACCCAGTAGAATTTTAGCTAATGAATGACTTGTCTCAACAATCTCCTGTCCTGCAGGCAACTGATGTGCATAAGTATTTTTATCAGGGCGCAACGCAGGTACCAGTATTGAACGGTGTCGACTTAGAGCTGTCGCCGGGGGAGCGCGTAGCGATTATTGGCCGCTCGGGTTCTGGTAAAAGTAGTTTGCTACATATATTGGCAGGGTTGGATACGGCTGATAAAGGTCGGGTAAGCGTTGTGGGCGAGGATATGGGCGAGGCGAATGGCGAACAACGTGCTGCGCTGCGCTGTGCATACATGGGCTTTGTGTACCAACAACATCACCTTCTGCCTGAGTTTTCTGCGCTGGAAAATGTTGCGTTGCCGCAACGCCTGAATCGTGTGTTTAAGGTTGATGCGGATGTGGCGAGCAGAGAAATACTCGAAGCGGTTGGTCTGGGTCATCGGCTACAACATTTACCCTCTGCTTTATCTGGGGGTGAGCGTCAGCGCGTGGCTGTAGCTAGAGCATTGGCCCACCAGCCGCGTATAGTGTTAGCCGACGAGCCTACTGGTAATTTAGATCAAGCAAGCGCCGTGCAATTGATGGACTTGATGGTCGCTTTAAGCGAAGTCAATGGCACGGCTTTTTTAGTGGTCACACACGATGTGTCCATGTTGCACAGATTCCACCGTGTACTGACTTTGAGTGAAGGCCGCATAGAACCTTATGCTGCAGATGCCTAGAGATGAGTAAATCTCTTTCGACAGGTTCGTTGAGTTTGCTGTTGAGCATGTCCATGCGGCTAATATCCCACGCGCCGAATAAATTCGCGCGATTTGTAACCTGGGTTTCATTGGTCGGTCTTACCTTGGGGGTTACGGTTTTAACGCTCGTAGTAACTGTGATGAATGGTTTTGACTACGAACTTCGTGACCGACTGCTGGGTTCTATTCCGCATATAACTCTTGGCGGTAATGATTACTCCGCGCAGGTTTTGCAAGATATTGGGCAAGACGAGCGAGTAGTTTATGTAAGCCGTTTTTATCGCGGCATTGGTGCAATTGCGCAGCAGGGTCGAGTGCGTCCTATAAGTTTAATTGGCGTGGACCCAACGGATGCAAGTGCTCTAGGTTCATTAGAACGCGCGATGGTGCTGGGCAGTATTGCAGATTTGTCAGCAGTTGATTCTGGTGTGGTTATGGGTCAACCATTAGCCGGCTACTTTGGCTTGGATGTTGGTGATAGTTTATTAGTTGCTGTGACTAAGCCTCAGGGTGATAGTGCGGTGCTAGTGACAATGCGCCTGAATTTAGTAGGCACGTTTGAATTGGGCGCTGACCCCGATTATTCCATGTTGTTGGTTAATCTGGCTGAAAAAAATGCGCAAGAGTGGCGTAGCCTAGGGAAGTTGGGCGTGCGGATCCAACTCACTGATCCTATGCTTGCTACAGATGTTGCGGCCGAGTTAATAGCGCAAAACTCGGAGTTACAGTTGGTGACTTGGACGGAAGATTTTGGTGAGCTCTTTCAAGCGGTGCAGCTTGAAAAAACTATGATGTTTGTATTACTGCTACTGGTTGTAGCTATTGCTGGATTCAATATCGTTGCCGGGCAATTTATGATGGTAAGTGATAAGCGTTCAGATATTGCGATATTGCGAACTATAGGAGCAACTCAACGATTCATTCTCAGTCTGTTTTTGTTGCAGGGATCCGTCATTAGCTTTTTTGGCACATTAGCTGGACTTGGCTTAGGGTTGCTGTTGGCCGCCAATATAGACCTTGTTGTTGATGCTTTAGCCTTCTTCAGCGGCAAACATTTATTGGATGGCTCTTATTTTGTTACGGTACCCACACGGATACTTTATAGGGACTTGGTCCTTATTGCTGTAATCAGCGGTGCGTTAGCCCTTTGGTCTGCGTGGCTGCCTGCACGAAGTGCTAGTCAATTGGATCCGGCGCAAAACCTTCATTGAGAAAATTCTGTTTGTGTGCCTGAGTTCAGCTGGTTAGGGTTTTCTAGCTTTGTCTTTCTGCGCAGCACGAGCTTTGCGTCGTCGCCGCCATTTTTCCATAACTTTGCTGCGCCATATCAAGCGGGCAGTTATATAGCCGACAGTCCCCAACATCCAACCGCATAAAACGGAACCCAAGAGTAGTGGTCCGCTAATAGCCCCAAGATTTTCGAATAGCCAAATGAAGGTGAAATCCCCTTCAAGAGATGTGGCTTCAGTGCCGAGTAACCAAGCACCGAGTTGATACGAAAAATAGAACATTGGCGCCATAGTGACAGGGTTTGTGATCCACACTAGCGCCACAGATATAGGTAAGTTTGACCTCACAAAGATGGAAATCACTGCTGCTAATAACATTTGCGAGGGTACGGGAATAAAGGCAGAAAATAGACCGACAAAAACAGCACTCGCCACGGAGCGGCGATTAATCTGCCACAGTTCTTTGCGCTGCAGCATATGAGCTACAGGTTTCAGCGCGCGGTTCTCACGTAGAGTTTCCGGTTTTGGAAGAAGTTTTAGTAGCCGATCTTTTAGCATAGAGAACCTATTAGCGACTTAGAGTCTGGTTCTGTTGTTGAACGTAAAGTTTCTTTTGTGACATCTATTCACTCTCGTCTCGGAGCTGGCGCACCGGTTTTGCTGCTTGCTTTGCTATTTGGATTACTGGCCTGTTATGTCGACTATCATTGGTCAAAGGCTCAAGGGTCTATATTAACTAAATGCGCCATAGGTGTGGATATTAGTTTTCGGGCTAAGGTGCTTTAAGCTAATGAAGTTGCCTCGGAACATTGGCGGTTGGCCGTTCAAGTGATCTCCTTAGGCACAGATACCTGTGTGGACTCAATAGATGGAATGAAACTAAGGGCCACTTGGAAGACTAGTTTGTTACTGTCGCCTGGCGAGTTCATTGATATCACTGGACGCTTCAAACGCCCTTGGGGAACTGCAAACTCTGGATCATTTGACTACCAACGCTGGTTGTTAGCAAACGGTTACTCGGGCACAGGGTACGTGCGTAGTGGCAAGTTACTATTGTCTGAATGGCGGCCTGTCAATAACAGTGCAGCTGCGCTCCAAGATTTAGATGCTAGCGCTGCCAAGTTGCGCGGCAGAGTAGCGGCGACTTTGGATCAATCAGGACTAGTCTATGCACCTATTTTGTCTGCCCTGGCTATAGGTGCGACGAGCGGATTGCAGCCCAAAGATTGGTCTATTTTTCGTGCTACAGGGACCATTCACCTTATGGTCATTTCGGGCCTGCATATTGCTGTTATTGCGTTCCTAGCGTTTTGGATTTGTAAAATACCACTTGGGCTTCTCTTATCTTTTGTTGGTACTCGGATTGACCATCAGATAGCTCTGCTGTGCGCGCTACTTATAACCTTTGCTTTTGCTGTGATAACTGGGCTGGGCGCGCCAGCTCTGCGTGTTTGTCTGATGTTGATGTTTGGCCTGTTGGCAAACTACTTAGGTCGTAAGCCGCCGTTTTGGTATTTGTTGGGGTTGGCGTTTTGTCTATCTTTAATTATCCAGCCACTGTCTTTTTTTAGCCAAGGTTTTTGGCTTTCTTATTTCGCTGTGGCTGGTTTAATTTGGGCTTTCAGTCCACGCTCTAAAAGTGTTGGGCCAGTCTTTGGTTTTTTACTTGCTCAGGTTGCTATTTTTCTCTGGCTCACGCCTTTATTGGGGATATTGGTTGGTGAGGTGTCGCTATTATCCATTCCTGCTAACTTATTGGCACTGCCGATTATAACTGTAGTCACTTTGCCTGCGCTTATTCTGGGTTTGTCGTTGTATTTTGTGGCGCCAGATTTAGCTATCTGGTTGCTCTATTTAGCGGATTTCAGTATAGCGCTGATATATGCGTGGCTGGCCGGGTTGCAAAGCGTTGTGCCAGAGTACAGTCGCACGTTCGGCTATTTTTCTCTGTTTGTCGCTTTGGTTGGGTTCATTGCCTGTTTATTTATGTTTGTACCGATTCTATTGGTTAAGAGGTTAGCGATATTTTTGCCATTCTTGCTGCTGTTTTTGGCGCGGGAGAACTCTCCATACTACGGTGAATATTGTTTGCGCATAGTAGATGTAGGGCAGGGGAGCGCAGTGGTTGTAGATACCTCTGCACATAGGCTTGTTTTAGACGCTGGGCCGCTTTTTGCTTCTGGTTTTGATGCGGCTGTGGCTTCAGTTATTCCAACAATTCGTAGCACTGGGATAGATCGTTTGGACAAAATTTTGGTGAGTCATACTGATCTTGATCATGCAGGTGGCGTAGCATCGCTCAGGAAAAGGTATCAAAGCGGTGCAATCATTGGCTTGGATAAGCAATGTATAAAAGGCGAGAGCTGGACGTGGGATGGAGTTAAGTTTCTGCTGGTAGTAGACCATAGCCAGCCCAGTAGAAATGATAGGTCATGTACTTTGTTGATTCGTAATGATCGGACTAAGGCTTATCTGAGCGGTGACATCGGTGCAAAGGCAGAAGCTTCACTACTCTTACAGTTACCAAGAGATATTGATTTTCTCTTGGCCCCACATCATGGCAGCGGTAATTCTTCTTCGTATCGATTTGCCAGATATCTGTCGCCACGATGGGTAGCGTACAGCGCGGGCTACATGAGTCAGTATGGGCACCCGCATAAACGTACTAAGGCGCGCTATCGGCTTGAGAATTCAGGCCAGATTGGAACTGCTCAACATGGCGCATTGCGGTGGTGCTCTAGTCTTTCTGACCAGGTGCTAAGTCAGCGTTATGGGACTTTGGTTCTGGGAAGCTTAGCTGGGCTAGATCTGCTCGGCGCACCAGATGATTAAGCGTCTTAATCAGTTTCTCTTGTTCTTCTTGGGTCAGAAAATTGCCTATTTCTCGGCTCTCTCCTCTATGTACCAGTGATACTTTTTTTCGATACCAGGGGTGGATTGCCCGCTCCACATGTATTTTGGTGAAATAGCGCTGCCAGGTGACTATCTCGGTGGGTGTTTTAACACCCGCTTCCAAGCGAATCTCCTCGCCACTGAATGAAATCACCTCTTGCATACTAGTGCGTCTTAAACAGAGCCAAAGACAGTAACTTAGGACACTCATCTCCAACGCTGTGAAAGGCAGAATGACCCAATAGCCCATCACGCTAAAGGCTGTAGCGATGCCAAATGACAATAACATCATAAACACTATGAAGTATTTGAAAGCGCGCCAACTAAGCGATTGATTGGGTTGTAGAGTGATATTGCCAACGACTCCGCCTGCACTCTGCTCGAACTCGAATTCCTCAGTTTTGATCATATTTTGCGTGAACGTTGTTTCTGGTTGTCTTTCTTTGCAGCATTTTATAAAGCGATTTTGCTTCCCAGTAAAAGTGGTAAGCGATGGATCGTTACCGATTTGCTTGAAATAGCAAGTTCTGACCGCATTGTAGCAGTCGAGTGTGAAGTGCATGTGCAGGTCTGATGAAATTTTGCTCCTGGGTCTGCACATTGGGTTATAGGAGAAGGACATGGCGGAGAAAAAATTTACTCAGCGGGTAGAGACTTTATTGGGAGAGGCGCATGGGATCGCTTTGTCGAATAATCATTCGAGTATCGAGCCGATACATATTCTGCAGGCGATGCTGGACCATCAACAATCTTTGTTGGTCAAACTGTTAGCGAGTAAAGCAGATCAGCAGAAAGGTGTGGTTGAAGCAGTAACTACAACTATTCATGGGCTAATTGATGTGCTGCCAAAATTAACCAGTCCGCCTGATGAGGTCGGCTTAGGGCGTGGCGCATCTAAGGCGCTAAACAAGGCCAGCCAGCTTGCCGGCGAATACAAAGATAGCTATATCCCAGAAGACTGGTTACTGCTTGCGCTACTTGATGACTCGGCTATTGCAAAGCTATTTGTACCGCTAGGAGTTACCGAAAATGTTTTGCGCGACTACATTATTGAACAACGAGACGGTGAGCCTGTGACTGAAAAAAATCAAGAAGAGCAGCGTGGCGCTCTAGAAAAATTTACTCTAGATCTGACCGAGCGCGCTGCAGCGGGGAAGTTAGATCCTGTCATTGGTCGAGATGAAGAGATCCGACGGACGGTACAAGTGTTACAGCGCAGGACTAAAAATAACCCAGTACTGATTGGCGCCCCTGGTGTGGGCAAGACCGCAATCGCTGAAGGTTTAGCGCAGCGAATCGTTAATGGCGAGGTGGCAGATAGTTTAAAAAACAAAAAGGTTCTTTCGCTAGATTTGGGTGCGCTAGTTGCGGGGGCTAAATTTCGTGGTGAATTTGAGGAGCGATTGAAAGCTGTACTTAATGAGCTTGCCAAGCAAGAAGGCAATATCATTCTGTTTATTGATGAACTGCACACGATGGTTGGTGCCGGTAACGCCGAGGGCGCGATGGACGCTGGAAATATGCTCAAGCCGGCGTTGGCACGTGGTGAATTGCACTGCGTAGGTGCAACAACACTAGATGAGTACCGTACTCATATTGAGAAAGATGCTGCATTGGAGCGGAGATTCCAAAAGGTGCTGGTAGATGAGCCTGACCTTGAAGACACTATTGCGATATTGCGCGGCTTGAAGGAACGCTATGAAGTACACCATGGCGTGGACATTACCGATCCAGCCATTGTCGCTGCGGCGACATTGTCGCATCGCTATATCCCAGATCGCCAACTGCCAGACAAAGCCATAGATTTGGTTGACGAAGCTGCTAGTCGCATACGCATGGAGATGGATTCGAAGCCAGAGGTCATGGACAACTTAGATCGGCGCTTGATTCAGCTGAAAATGGAAGTCGAAGCGTTGAAAAAGGAAAGTGATAGCGCCAGCGTAAAGCGCCGGGAAGAATTGGCGGCAGTAATTGTTCAATTAGGTGATGAGTACGCGGAGCTTGAGACTGTGTGGTTGCAAGAAAAGTCGCTGCTCAAAGGTGCTCAAGATGTAAAGGAGGAGCTAGAAGCTGCGCGGCTAAGTTTTGAGGCAGCTCGTCGAGTAGGTGATCTGGCGCGCATGTCGGAGTTGCAATATGGGGTTATTCCCGACCTCGAACGACAGATTGAACAACCTGCGGAGCTAGGTGAGCCACAGTTGTTACGTAATAAGGTCACTGCTGAAGAGGTGGCAGAAATTGTCGCCAAATGGACAGGTATTCCGGTTGCGAAATTGGTTTCTGGTGAAAAAGAAAAACTCCTTCAGTTAGAAACACTTTTGGGAGAGCGTGTGGTTGGTCAAAGCGCGGGAATTAAGGCCGTGAGTCAGGCAGTAAGACGTTCTCGGGCTGGGTTGTCTGACCCTAGTCGGCCGAATGGCTCGTTTATGTTTCTAGGACCTACTGGAGTGGGTAAAACCGAATTATGTAAGGCTATGGCTCAAGTGTTGTTCGACAGTGAAGAAGCACTTGTGCGAGTTGATATGTCGGAATTTATGGAAAAGCACTCCGTGGCGCGATTGATTGGTGCACCTCCAGGCTATGTTGGCTATGAACAGGGTGGCTATTTGACCGAGGCTGTCCGGCGCAGACCCTATTCTCTGATTTTGTTGGATGAAATTGAAAAAGCTCACGGCGATGTCTTTAACATTTTGTTGCAACTACTTGATGATGGGCGCTTAACTGATGGACATGGCCGAACTGTAGATTTCAGTAATTGCGTGTTGGTTATGACTTCCAACTTGGGCTCTGAAGCCATTCAAGCATTGTCTGAGAGTGGTGACCAAGAGCGCATTGAACCAACAGTTATGGGAATTGTAGCTCAGCATTTTCGACCAGAATTTGTGAACCGTATTGATGACATTGTCGTTTTTCAACCCTTAACAGAGGTCGAGATTGGACGCATAGCAGATTTGCAGCTGACGTCTTTAAACGGGCGATTAGCTGAACAAGGTTTGAGCATTGTATTAGATGAAGGTGCGACGGAGGCTATAGTTACTGCAGGTTATGACCCTGTTTATGGCGCTAGACCACTCAAGCGAGCCATACAAAAGATGGTGGAAAACCCTTTAGCTGACGCGCTCCTGAGCATGGATTTGTCCGATGTAACTCAGTTAGAAGGATCTTGGGAAGAAGGCCGCTTAAAAATTCGCCCGATATAGACTATTGTTTATTTATACAGTACTTGTTATATATACAGTATGAAAGGCGAAAATACAGAAATATTTAGTAGTGGCGAGACACTGCCGTTGTTTACAGCACGCGAATTAGTGGCAGGCTGCCCTCGTCTCTCTTTAACTAAGAAGCTGGGTAAGAGCCAAAGCGAGAACTTTAAAACCAGCTTCCCGGAAGACCTCAAGGAAGACCTCAAGCAAGACCCAAGAGAAAAGATAAGAGAAAAGATAAGAGAAAAGATAAGAGAAAAGGTAATAGAAAAGGTAAGTGAAAAGGTAAAAGAAAAGGTAAAAGAGCACTCAAACTCCGCAGTAGTGCTAGCTGGTGAGTTGAGTAGTAGTGATCATCAAGCAGAGCTGCCATTGCACGAGGCCGGGCTCGACGAAAAGCTCGACGAAAAGACTGGTACTTTACAAATTGAAATACCAATGGCTGGGCTTACTATTTTCGGCGCTCCGAATGAGGCCAAATGCCCACAGCATAAGCCCCAAACCACAGCGCGAATGCAGCTTGAAGGTACCGAAAGCGCTCAAGCAGTCTGCGCCGAAAATACAGAAGCGATATTTAATGATGACCAATCCACGCTCTTTCAACCAAGAGAGCCCGCAAAAACCAAACAAAGAATAAATAGAGCGAAACCTAGTCCTACTCCAGACATCGAATATTCGACAAAGCACCTTGAGGCCGCTATGAGTTTAGCGCAGCAAATGCGTGGCAAGACGAAACGGTCACCTGTGTCTGCAAAGAAGATCAAGGCCTTGAAAGGTTTGGGTCCGGATGTGCCAATGACGGATTTGGGTTTGCGCTATTTGCAGGAGTTAAGAGAGACGAGGAAGTTTGTTAAGCACTCTTTGGATTCTTTGTCTGGTGCAGGTTCAAGTTGCCGAGGGTACAAGCCTTATCAACAAAAATCTGATCACGGCATGCAGATGGGTTACCAACAATCTTTGATTGGATACACGGCCTCCACAGCAGAAATGGAGTGGTCCAAAGCGACTATTACTCGATCGCAAGTAGAGAGAAAAATACGTACTAATAAGAAGAAGCAGGAGCGAGAAAGTCGTAAGCAAGCCGGTATATTGATATGCAGACACTTAGTTGCTGCGCTGAAAATTCAAGCAGCCCACGATGGCGGCGCTATTTCTTAGGTAGCGACTACGGGTCTAGGTTTCTCTGCAGGTCGTACGGAATTTGCCCGCTTTTTTCCGTCTTCTTTTTCTTTCTTTTTTCTTTTTCTGTCGCTTTTTCTGCGTCTG
>CAJJDH010000052.1 GCA_905182905.1 marine gamma proteobacterium HTCC2089
ACCTGCGTCGGTATTTACACCAACGGAAGCGTCCATGATGACATAGCTGTCTTGCATGGTGTTTGGCTCGGTTGTTGTATCAACAATAGAGTTCAAAGCTTCACCAGAATACTTACCTCCTATCTGAACGAAACCTTCCTTTCCACCAGACATCTCCCAATAGTAACGTGCGCGCAAGTTACCTTGGAATTCAGGCGTTAATGGTAAAGGCCGACCTTCATCCTGAACAACGAAAGAAAAACCAGGGTCTACACGGACCAGTTCAGTGTCGTTATAAGACATTGCACCAAATATAGTTAGGTTATCGCTGACAGCCCAAACTGCATCTAGTTCAAGTCCTGTGATTTCAGCGTCACCGCCATTATCCACAAGTGTGAAGATAGAAATATTCTGCGAGTCAAACTGGGAGACCTGAATGTCATTCCAATCAATCTGATAGAGCGATCCGTTAACACGCATCCTTCCCTCTAACAAACTCAGCTTCCAACCAAACTCAATGTTTTCCAAAGTATCCGATTCAAATACATATGGCAGACAGTAGCCTGGAAAACCGTTTTCACCTGCAGCTAACTTAGAATCAATTGCTATGTCAGTACCACACTGAAGACCGCTATTGTTTGTATTGTTGGCTGCCGGATCGTAGACGGCTCGCGCCGCAGCACCACGGTTAAACCCAGGTGGGCGGTACCCTTCAGAAGACGATATGTAAAACAACATGTCCTCGTTCGGTGTCCAAGTCACTGTAAACTTGGTGATAGTGTCTGTTGTGGTAAGAGGCTGCAGCGCGTTTAGGTTCACCGCGTAATCTCGACCACCAGTCCGGTTCGGCCTAATGTCGTTTGTAGGATCAGCATCATCTACGAACAGAGGTCTGTTACCGTAGCGGAATGCCCCATAGCCAGTGAACCCATACTCTAGATCGTAGTAACGTGCAGAAGCTGCAACAGTTAATGTATCGGTGAGGTCATATGCCACTTCACCAAATACCGCTGTTTGCTCTTCGTTACGATGATTATCGTTCCGGAACTGTGTGGAGGCATCTACTAAACCACGAGCGTTCGCATCAGCATTGTCGAATGCGCTATTACGGCTAATATCGATAGAGTTGAAGCCAGCTTCTGTAGAGGCTAAGTAGTTGAAGTTACCAACGTGTAGAATTTCAGCATCTTCATAAAAAACACCACCAGTGAAGCGTGCTGCGTTGTCCGGATCCGTAGAAACTCGGAACTCGTGAGTCATACGAGTATTGCCGTTTTCAGCATTAAAGTTATTTGTGGGATTGCCACATTCGATAACGCCTGTATTACCACTCAGCGTTGGATCCCAGCTATATGCCGTAGTAATACCTTGATTATCCGATAAACCAGTATAGAAATTACCAACTAGGTATTCACACTGATAACCAGGAATATAGGCGCCAATGTTTGAGTAACCGGTGTAATCCAAACGCTGAGAGACCTCGCGATCGAGGTATGCGCCGGTGTAAACCAGATCTAGAGCGCCAGCACGGCCTTCTAGCGTCCAAGCAAACTGTGTGAATTCGTCTTCCAGCGAATCTTCAGTGAAACGCGCAACCTTCAGGTCACCCAAGGCTTCGTCGTAATCGAAAACACCCTGTGTCTTTAGTGACTGCTGGGTAAACTGAACTAATGCTGACCAGTTATCATTGATAATGTACTTAGCACCTAAGCGCATACCTTGATAAGACGCATCATTAAAATCGTCTTCGACCAAAGCCGAACTTGATGCAGTCGTGTAATTAACTGGAATGGTCACGCCACCTGGGCCAACTACTGTACCGTCACCGAAAACATGACCCGCAGCAAAGTCTACAGAATCACCAGGATACCTTGGGTTCAGCGTAGGGTTAGCAGTGAAAGTAGATTCAACATTATCGATGTATCCACCTTTATTATCGCTATAGACCGCGGCACGAAACGCCAGCTTGCCGTCTATAACTGGAATATTGATCATTGCTTCAACTTTATTGCTCGCTTCACCACCAGAGGTGTTCGAGTACCCTGCGGATACGCTGGCTGCAAGTTCGTCGATAATTGGCTTATTGGTGATCAAGCGAACTGTACCCGCTTGTGAGCTAGCACCATAAAGTGTTCCCTGAGGTCCAGGAAGTACTTCGATACGCTCCATATCAGTTACATATACATCTAAGTTACGACCACCGGCAGTTACCGGCTGTTCGTCCAGATAAAGAGCAACGTTTGGTGCGGAACCCTGCGATTCAGCAACTGAGATGTTAATCGCATCAACTGCCGCGCCACGGATATAAATTTCGTTCTGGCCAGGACCACGACCACCCGCATTTACACTTGGAAGAAATTTCACATAGTCTTCAAAGCTAGTAACGTTTTGCTCTTTCAGCGTGTTTTCAGTCATAGCCTGAACAGCAATTGCCACATCCTGCATGCTCGCTGATCTTTTGGTTGCAGTAACCACAACTTCTTCGATGACGCCCTGATCGGCGCCAGCGTGAACCGCTGTCATCGACACTATGGCTGACATCACGGCCTGGTTAATCTTGCTTCGTTGAAATTTCAAATCTCACCCCTTGTAGTAATTTTCTTAATAGTCTCAGACATCAAAAATCTTGCCAATTTCTTACTATACATATGTTTAGTGGACTAAAGAAATAAAGCGATTTCACCCACTAAAGCAGCCTACTATATAACAAAACCCAGCAAATATTCCATAAAACTGAAATAAACATAGCGTAGGGTCCGAAAAAATTACTTATAGTACATATGAATCCATTGACAAAACGACGAACAAAATAGGCAAAACACCACCTACTCTAAGAAAAAAGCTACCGATCATCACAATTTTCGTACTAGCCTTTTACCCATGAAGCATTGCGTGATCTAATCTGCGGAATTTAGCGGCAGGGTCAAAACAATGGCTCTGCGAGAGTATGTGACGCAACTACCACTTAAATTAGGCAACACTTAGGAGTAAAACCTCTGAGCCAAGAAATAGAAGTCCTTATTACGATTAGGCAAATAATTCGAGCGACCGACTTATACTCAAGACAACTGAGCAAAAAGTCAGGACTAACAGCACCCCAGCTGTTGGTATTACAAGCCATTCAAGAACTCGGCGCGGTGGCAATTTCTAAACTATCGACCAAGGTAAGCCTGAGTCAGGCTACCGTGACCAATATTCTTGATCGTCTTGAAAGTAGAGGTTTGGTTGCGCGACACAGAAGCCATTCGGACAAGCGAGTGGTGCACGCCACGCTAACTGAAGAAGGTGAGTCAAAAATCGCCACCGCGCCTAAGCCCCTGCAAGACGTGTTTAGTACCGCGTTCGAAAAATTAGAAGAATGGGAAAAATCTATGATTGTTGCGTCACTTCAAAGAGTAGCTGGCATGATGAACGCGGAGAATATAGATGCATCACCCATGCTCCACGTAGGCATTGCCGATGAAGCGCCAAGAGAGATCGAATAGCGGCCTCAAGAGTAAGCCCCGTCAACTTTTTGCCCTGAGCCTTGGCCAAAAGCCTTGGCTAAAGCTTAAATTGCGCCAAAGCCCATGCCTACCACCAACACTTAGATCCAATGCAGAAAAGCCAAACATCAGGCTTTGAGCTGGTCACCAACCGCCTGACAAAATTCAGTTGTACTGGAATTGCCACCCTGATCTTTCGTTAATGCCAACCCTTGAGCATAAACCTCTTTCACCGCGCCCCCTAACCTTGCAGCACCGTCAGCAAAACCCAAATACTCCAGCAGCATAACTGCCGACAATAAAGTGGCCGTTGGGTTGATAATATTCTTCCCAGCAATATCCGGGGCGGTACCGTGAGCAGATTCAAAATAAGCATAATCTGCACCGTAACAACCAGAGGGAGCCAATCCTAACCCGCCGATCAAACCTGCCGAGCCGTCAGACATAATGTCGCCATACAAATTTGGCATCACCACTACATCTAAATCATGGGGGTTGGAAATCATCCGACAAAGGAAGTCGTCTACAATAAAATGCTCAAAAGCGATATCAGAGTACTCTTTAGCAATGCTCTGACCGATCTCTAAAAATAAACCATCAGATACATTGAGCATATTGTATTTACAAGTCACCGTAACTTTACGCTGACCATTGCGCTGTCGAGCAAGTTCAAAGGCATGCCGAATAACTCGTTCAGAGCCTGCTTCGGTAATCGCTTTAATGGCATATTTGCCGGGGCCGAGATCGCCAATATTGGCTCGTGCATGGGGGGAGAAAAAGTTCAGAGCTGCAAGGTCATCGATATCACCTTCCAGCCCTAAGTAGAGGTCCTCAAGGTTTTCTCGCACAATGGCAAAATCGATACCTTGCGGGCTTGCCATAGGAGAATTAAATCCTGGCATCCACTTACATGGGCGCACGTTTGCAAAAGTCTGCTTGCCCCAACGCAAATAGAATAGCGCAGCCGTGCTATCACCGCTGGTAGAACCAAAAAAAGTTGCGTCGGCGTTATCTATGGCGGCCTTAGCTTCAGCGGGGAAAAAAGCGCCACTGGCTGCCATTGCAGCGGTTCCAATGAGCGGGTAACTGAACTCTATATCCAGGTCCATAGACTTAAGAATATCTACCACTGGCACCATTACTTCCGGTGACGCATCGTCACCATTAAAAACTGTAACTTGCTTAGTTGTAGCTGCCATTAACCTTCTCCTCAATAGACCCTCTGACCACACACTCTAGCGCAAAGTTTCTGCACTCACATCCCGCACTATCTTTCTTAGCAGGTCGTGATATAAAAGTAGGCAGAGGAGGAATTGTTATGTCATACGAATATATCGAGGTAGATGCGAGTATAGGCGCTGTGGGTGCCGAAGTATCAGGAGTGGACTTATCCGAGCAACTGCCAGCCGACGTAATCGCTGAAATACATCAGGCATGGCTGGCGCATCATGTATTGTTTTTTCGCGGACAAAATCTATCACCAGAGGCTCAAGCAAACTTTGCAGCAAATTTCGGCGAGCTAGATAAATATCCATTTATGCAGGCGTTAGAGGCTAGCCCCCACGTTATTCCGATCATTAAGGAAGTCGACGCAAAAATGAACTTTGGCGGTGGCTGGCATACCGACACTTCTTATCAACTCACTCCGCCCAAGGCGACACTCCTGTATGCAGTTGAGGTGCCAGACGTGGGTGGTGATACCTTATTCGCAGACGCAACCACCTCGTACAGCCATTTGAGCCCGGCGTTGCGGGAGATGCTGGAACAACAAACAGGCGTCTTTTCACCAAAATTGGTACACGGTGAAAAAGGCGATTATAAAAGCTCAGAGGCCGAGAAAAACCTTGGCGCGGCTTACGGCGGTGATGCCACCTTTGCAGAATCTGAGGTGGAACACCCAATCATCCGCACTCACGCGGAAACTGGCAACAAGAGTATTTATTGCAGCATTCCTCACACATTAAATATAAAGGGGTGGACGAGAACCGAGAGTCTAGCAATCTTCAAATTCTTAACCGCGCACTTAACTCAAGAAGAGTACGTTACGCGGTTTCACTGGACTCCAGGTACTTTGGCTATGTGGGATAACCGCTGTGTCTTTCACCATGCACTTAACGACTATGAGGGCCATAGGCGTCATATGCACCGTGTCATTGTTAAAGGAGAAAGACCTGCATAACAGCACAAGCGATCATTTCGTAAGTGCCTTTTATGGAGGAATCGCTGCCCTGCCAGCCTAGGTGAAGGGCATGGATGAGCACGGGCATGTGCCTTCAGACATCGAACAAACGACAATTGCCTACAAGGATATGCAAAGTGCGCTCGCTGAATTCAGTGCAGATAATGTGAAAGAGACAATGGAAGAACTTCAACCCTCCTCGGTGCTTACCGAAAATCCGATCAACTGCCGTTTTACATAGTTGCCGCTGAGTTTGCTGAAGAAATCCAACATACTCATCTGCCAACCATACTTGTCTCTCAGCGCCGCATAAGCTGCGCTAGCATCAGCCTCATCAGCTTCAAGCCAAGCCTTGCCATTCACGCTGCTACCAAGAATTTTTCCAGAGGCGGTACAAGGTGCCAACTGGACAACTTCATAGTTCCTTATTCGCTTAACCTTGCCCGCGGCACCAGCCGAAAACAAATAATAGGCGCCAGCATGAAAGGCAAACCAAACAGGGGTCCACACCCAACTACCATCATGCTTTTTTGTCGCTATGGAAATGTATCTATGTTGATCTAATACCGACATCACGGTTTCTCTTGTTGGTGGTAAAATTTAGCGCGTTAGAAATTCTTAAAGCGAGCATCCCAGACTGTGCCACGTTAGCGACACCGGCGACTGCTATCGTCAAACATTGTAGAGCAGATTACAAAGTGATAAACAATGGGAGAGGATTAGTTCGCCTACCTTGGGGAATGTGTAGGCAGCAAGAAAAACTTAGGCAAGGGAGAAACCAATGAACGCATCTAACTATGAAACAATTTTGACCGAGCTGAACGATGGTGTGATGACAATCACAATGAATCGTCCCGATCGACTAAACGCTTGGACCTATAAAATGGGTGCGGAAATGCAGCACGCGATTGAAACAGGCAATAAAGATGACGAAATAGATGTATTTATCATTACCGGTGCTGGTCGTGGCTTTTGTGCCGGAGCGGATATAAAAGACCTATTCCAACAGCAAGCCAAGTCTAATGACTCTTCGGATAATGAGGCGCCCAGAGATTGGGTCGGACTGGTCCGCGCTGCGAAGCCGATTATCGCTGCTGTAAACGGTGCTGCGGTTGGCGTTGGCCTCACGCAAATTCTGCCATGTGATTTCATTATGGCGGCACCAGAGGCTAAATTCAGTGCACGCTTTGTAAAGATGGGCGTAGTGCCTGAACTAGCAAGTTCATATTATCTGGTAGCTCGCGCAGGTTTCGGTTTAGCGAATAGAATGATGCTTACTGGTGAAACGATAGACGCAGTTGAAGCCCAACGCATTGGTTTAGTCGACGAATTAGTCGAAAGCCAAAAATCACTTTTACCCAACGCATTAGAGTTAGCCAAACGAATCGGCGAAAATCCGTCCGGCACATTGGGCAAAGTAAAAGAGTTGGTTACGCAGAATATGGCCGAGTCTGATATAAAGCTGGTCCAAAAACGCGAGCTCACAGCGCTGGCTGAATGCTATAAGAGCCCCGAGCACCATGAAGCCATCAGCGCATTTATCGAAAAAAGGCCACCGAACTTTAAGGGATTGAGCAACTAAGCCCTACGCGCCTGCAAACGATATAAGTAAGTTTCCGTGACATTCTCGTTTCTAGGTCGGCTGCCGTATTTGGCCTCCCATGCCTGAGCAAACCGCTCGAAGACGTCAGCATCACTGACTCTTTGAGCCTCAAGCTCATAAATTTCGTTGCCCGCACGCAACCGAACATTTGCATTTTGCTCAATATCTTCAACCCAATTTGCGCGATTATCCCCCGCAAATACATGTAAGAATCCCGACACTTCGACCACCCAAAGATTGACAGAATAAGCCTCGCCAGCCTGAGTCTCGAATTGGACTATTTTATCATCCGCGACCCCCTCCCACTGCTGAGGAATTGAGGCTACAACGCCCTTAAGTGCACCGCTCGAAATGGGCAAGTACTCTGCGCAACCACTAGAGAGCAGGCCAACCAAGACAGCTATATAAAACTTATTCATGCGTGCTCCTATAAATTGGACAGTTCTTTAAAAGGTGAACTTATCAGTACAGATTCGATACAGCCAGCCTAATTGTTGTGTTAGCCATGACACCTAGAAAGGCACCATAGTTTGAACCTGGCTGGGAACTCCAAGCTATATCCAGCTCAATTGAGTAGACTGCACCAAAGTTTTTCAATCAGGCAGCTATGGCCCTCAAACCAACAATCTATAAATTCAGTATCGACTTATCTGATATTGATGAGGGCCGCTATGAAAGCCTTAACCTCACTGTTGCACAACACCCATCCGAGACCATAGAGCGCATGATGGTGCGCTTACTCGCCTACTGCCTAAACGTGAGCGAAGGTTTGGATTTCACTACGGGGCTGAGTAACACGGAGGAGCCTGACTTGTTGCAAAGCAGCTTAGATGGCATAACCCTCAAATGGATTGAGGTAGGTGAACCCAGTGCTGAGCGCGTTCGTAAAGCCAGCACGATTGCGAAAGAAGTAAAAGTCTACTCTTTTAACACGAAGTCCAACGTTTGGTGGTCTCAGGCACAAGGTGAGATAGAGAACTGTGGTGCGCATGTTTATCAATTTCAATGGGAGCAGATCTGTGAGCTAGCCAAGCTGACAAAAAGAACACTGTCACTGAGCGTAACCATCACCGGAATGACCGCATTTGTTGCCGCGGAATCCGGCAGCGTTGAGGTATCTTGGGTCCAGCTAACTAATGCCTAGCTCAAAAACATAAACTTAGCCTCCTGCTGGCAGCCGAACATTAAAAAGCCTGCAATTGCAGGCTTTTTTACGTTTAAACTTAAGCTTAACCGATGTCGCTAATGTCTTAGAGAATTGAGGCGGTCAATTCAACATCTGCAAACTGCCAAATAGTTTCAAAATGCATCCTCGCCTTGGCGGCTTCTGCAGTCTTGCCTTGAGCGGTTAAGCTTTGCGCCAAACCAAACATCGACCATCCATTGTGCGGATATTGCTGAAGATCTTTTTTGAATACCTGCTCGGCTTCTACGTGCTTACCATCAGCGAAAAGGGCCGCGCCTAGAGATTGTCTGGTCGGGTAATACCAAAATGGTGGTTCGGTGTAAGGAAGCTGGTCCTGGGCTAAAACCGCTTGCTCAAAATGTCCCGCAGCACTGCCGAACTCACCAGCTCGATAGGCTATTTCACCATGCAATAAGTGAATTGCAATGCCCACCAATGCCGAACCTGGATAGTCTCGACTATCTAAAAACCGCACAGATACATCGTCCTTTAGGGGTTCGAGCAATGCTAACTCTGCCTGAGCCGCGTCCGTCTGCCCTTTCGCTGCATAAGCTACCCCTCGAGCATAATGCCAAACGGATCGCGCGAACATAAACCCTTCATGCGGCTGTGGTTCAGCAAGGATTGCATCCCACTTTGCAAATCGTACAAGAGACAGCAAGGGCACAGTGCGGAAAAATTCTATAGTAGGAAAAGCCTCAACCTGCTCGACGCGAACGTTCGCCACTACGCGGCGCGCACTATCAATACTCAGGGCACTCTGGCCCTGCATGGTAGAAGCAGACCAGAGAAAGTGGATGTTATGTGGATAATAAGCAGCAGGATAAAACCCTTGAGCATTACATGCGGCGATATAGGCTTCATCTACTTCAGCAGCCCGAAGGTTCGCCTGGGCCGCATCGTTGTACCGACCTATACGAAAAAAGATATGTGATGGCATATGGACCAAGTGCCCTGCGCCGGGCACCAAGTTTAGCAGCCGGTCTGCTGCAGCCTCAGCACGAGCTGGATCAGACGAAGCTTCTAACGCATGTATATAAAGGTGAAGTGCCAGTGGATGATCAGGCTCAGTCGCTATCACTTTTTCTAAACTCGCAATAACTGCTGACGTTTCAGGCTTGGCAATTCCATCGTCCGACCAATAGTTCCACGGCATGGTGTTCATCAATGCCTCTGCGTAAATAGCCGCAGCATTCATATCTGCTGGATATTTGGCAGCCAATTCACCCATGGCCTCAGCCCATGCAAGATCTAATGAATTACGCGCACTATCCACATCGCCGTTATAACGCGCAGACAAAGCTTCAATATAGTCCTGTTCCCGAGCACTAGCGCCACTCTTAAGCGCAATGGCTTGCTGCAAGGCCGCAAAAGCATTTAGCCGCTCCTGCGCAGACATAATCACCTTGCCCTTACTCGTGACATTGATATTGGGGCCAGTGGCTAAAGCCTCACCCCAAAAACACATAGCGCACTTAGGATCCAAAGTTTGCGCCGCTTTGAAACTGCGAATTGACTCAGCGTGGTTAAAGGCAAATGCCAATACCATGCCTTGGTCAAAGTACTTTTGCGCGTTGGCATCCGCTGTGGTTATAGGCATAGAAAAAGCGCCCATATCATCAAACAACGGAGCGCCGGCACGTGTCGCGAGCGCATTACCAGAGTTATCGGCCTCTTCGTCTGGTTTTCCAGCATCACCGCAGCCGAATAACAGCGGACCTACAAGCGCAAAAAAAACCACTAAATGCAGTTTCATAAAAATTCTCCTTCGATGATGACTTCTAGTTATTCGGTTATTCAGCAACCCACCTTTACACTTTTATACTATATAAGTTGCTTGGCATAATAGGCCGATCTTTTGTTGCGCTGGTTTCCCGTCGGCAAGATAAAAGTGAAGTGGACCTGCTATAGGCTGCGCAAAGCATCAACTTTGTGCTTTGTTCCTAACTTACTTCTCCAGATGCTGAGGCAACCTCAGCGCCGCAACTAGACCTACAACACTCATAAGAGCTGCGAGAAGAAATACATAGGTAAATGAACCAGAGAGGTCCGCAATGAAGCCTCCTATCGGTGGAGATATTGTTTGCGCAATACCAAAAGCCAATGTGGCTGCAGCAAAGCTAGGGCCGTAGTCTTGAGCCGTTGTGTTTTCCACTACATATAACGTCATGAGCGTTGGAATTGCGCCGAATAAAAAACCAATCCCAGCACAGGCAAGAAATACAGGAATTGGATAACCAGTGAGAATAATGCCGACAAAAATTGGCCAAAGGGCAAATGTTGTAGCCAAAGTTAAGCGTACACCTATGCGTTGCGCCAAGGTGATAAACGTGGGACCACCAAAAATCATTGTGAAACCAACTAGCGTGAACGCAAACGCGGCGTCCGTAGAACTCCACATACTGTCATCTTCTAATCTGGTGGTTAAAAACCCCAAGATAAGTAAGTACATAAAACCGAATGTGGAATAGGCAACAACATGAGGCAACCAGCCGGGCATACGTCTTAGAGCAGCAAACCCGCCTATACCCGCGCCACCTGTGGGCGCAGCTTGCTTGTGACGTACAGCCACCAATATCGCTATGAGTATTACCAAGCCAATGAAAAATTGAATTTGGTATACGCTAGACCACGCACTATCGCCTTGTATGGGACGCAGTGCCCCACTCAAAATACTAACGAACATAACCCCAAACCCGATGCCAGAACTCATCAAGCCTACAGCTAGCGGACGACGTTTAACGGGCAATGCATCTGCGGCAATCACTGGGGCCGGAATCCATAGAAACGCCCCACCAACACCTGCCACAAATAGACCAACTGCTAGGACCCAAGGCGAACCCGCCAATCCTGCAATCATTAAACCCAAAGTGGCAAGGACAAGACCAAGGCGCATCACGTTGATTAGCAAATAGCGGCTAGTTGCCCAGGCCACCAACAGAGTACCGAATAAATAGGCACCCACGTTGGCGGCACCAACAAGACCTGCATAAGTATTACTGATACCCATATCATCGCGCACGGCGGGCAATAACACCCCATAACCAAAACGCCCGAATGCCTGTCCCACCGCAGCAGCCAGAGCAATCAGCAGAACACTGGTCCAACCTGCTTTAATCCATGATGACTTGGGTTTGCTTGGTTTAGGTGTATTCATTAGGCAACAGTGAAAAACTTCGGATCCACATGCTAATGCATAGGTGGGTACAAAGCTTGGTGTTTTACCCTGGCGATGGGATTACGCTAAAAGTGCAAAACTGAGAGTTCTAAGACCGCATAGTGAAAGCAGACTCTTAGCTTGCTACAAGACATCAAAGTTCAAACACGCAATTTTCTGCTTGGCGTTTACTTACCCGTCACAGGTCGGCAGGAGAGGTGGTGCGAATTTTTGAACTCGAAACGAACAAGACCACCAAGATTGGTGGCCTTTGAAGAGAATGGTCGCTTTAACCGAAGCAAGCAACTGGGCGTTTTCGCAGCTGTTAATCTTGTCCCATGGACCAAGTTTTGCTGGCTTCTCGAGCGCGATCAAATTCGGATAAGGTGCCTTCAACCTTACGCAAGGGTAGGCTTTTCTTCACTTCCTGAACTTCAGGCTGGAAACGTGGCGTTACAGTTTGATTAGCAGTTAGCTGTTGCATTTCTTTAGTCCCAAGTTGTGTTTAATCGAATAGGTTGGTCAACGGCGAGCATTAAACAACGGCTCTAGGTTTCTGTATATGGAATAATTGAAAACGAATACATTCCACTAAGGAATTGATTTTTATCTGCAAACTTCATTCGATTAGAGCTCAGGCTGAGTCGACATTCATCTCTAATTCAAGGCAGAAAACCACCAGAACCCTGATTTGACTTGGCTGAACAATTTGAGCCATATTCCACTTGTTGGAACTAAATAAGCACTTGATAACAATGGCATTAAAGCTTCGACAAGAGAGCAAAAAAGTCGCCCAACAATCCGGTCAAAGTGAACAAGTGCAGCGAGGAATTGTTATGCGTAAATCATTCTTTTTTGTTGCTCTAGCCGCGGGCCTTATGGCATCGACGTGGACATTTGCAGCAGCTAAATTTCCAGAGAACCTGCCTACGTTTAGCTGCGAAGCTAAAGCATTAACAAAAAGCGGCCTTAAAATGGCTCTTGCAAATAGAGAGCGCTTCGCCAAAGCCTGTCTAGCCTGTATCGGTAGCGAGTGCGCGATGCGCGTGTGGCCGGCGGGGTTTGAAGACAGAGAAACTTTGTGCAGAAACACCTACTGCTCGCCAAAGAAAGTTCAGCGTATGGCTTTTGGCGAGGGCTACAACATGTCTTACAAATATCGTTACAAGATATCGGCAGAGGGTAAAGCCAATATTATCGATGGTGAATACCTCCGAGGAGAACCGAAAGGCGTTACGGGTAAAGGCACGCGCGAAGAACATAGAAACCTAATCAACCGATCAGTATCTAAAGCACAGTACGAACCCATCATCATTGATGGCGAAGCTAAAGCCCTGATCAATCTAGAATCGGTTTTTGAAACAGGTGCAAATTACACCGAGTAACATGGAAAACGTGGCATCAGACTAACTCGAATGTAGGTTTTGTAAAAAGGGCCGGTGCACAACGCCGGCTTGTTTGCAGGTCGTTAGTTCGCCGATTTTCGCCTGAATATTGTCGCCTTCAGCTCGCCATGTAGATTCGGCACTTGCCCAACTCTTCCTAAAGAGCTCTTCCTAAATAGTCCTTAGAAGCAGAGCAATACTCCAACCCCACCTGATGATGCTTATGCCATTACCCTCTGATCGGTAATTCTCATTCCTTAGCTCAACATTAGCTCAGATTTTGATTCTTATTATATTATCTATATAATAAGGTGTTTATATAATTTCAAAAGGAAAGCACCATGTCCCATCAAGAAGGCAGAATAATTCACGATGCTGACAGCCACATTATCGAAGGCAGGGGATGGTTGGAGAGCTATGCCAGCCAATACGTTCGAGAAAACCTTGATACAGGTGCCTTCGATTTAGACATGCCTGAACTTGATCCTTTAATGGCAGCCGCAAACAAGCGCCTGGCCGGAGACGATCCAGAGCTAACCAACGCCCTTAAATCCGATCTTTTTGCACACCCGGGCAAGCGCAACATGTGGAGTGCATACGGCGCAGTGGAAAAGAGCGAGCGCAGTGATGCTCGTAAAATTATGGGCGTTACGTCACAGCTAATCTTCCCTTCCGTTGGCGCAGCCCGCTTCGCGCGCTCTAAAGATATGCAAGTGGTTTACGGCGGATGTGACGCACTCAATAGAGGTATGGCAGACTTTTGTGCAGATGATGAAGGTTTAAAGTCAGTTGGCTACTTGTCGTTGCGCCATCCGGAGCTTGCACAGACATCGCTTAAACTTGCGCTTGAGTTAGGTGTTAATGCTATTTGGATTGGTTCAGATGCTATGGAAGGACGAGCGCCATCGCATATTGCCTACGACCCACTCTGGGCAATGCTGCAAGAAGCTGGAGTACCGGTCACCTTACATATTGGTAGCGGGCAAAATATGCCTTCTGTTTATATGAATACCGGCGTTAAACGGGTACTTGAAGGCAATATAGGAAACATCGAAACAACCAAGCCGAAAGACCTGCCTGTCGTCCACCACTCAATTGAGCGTTGGTTAACTTGCATGATTTATGACGGCGTACTTGAACGCTTTCCTCAGCTCAAAGTCGGCATTATTGAGCTAGGTGCTAACTGGGTACCCGCCTCAATAATGAATCTCGATATGGGTGTTTCTCTACTCGGCAAATTTGATCAGAATCTTAAGAAACTTTCGCTGAAACCATCTGAATACTTCCAACGACAAATTCGTGTAGCGCCACTGCACACGGAAAACACTGGGTGGATTCTGAAGAATGTAGGCAAAGATATTCTGATGTTTAATACGGACTATCCACACCCTGAAGGCGGCAAAGATCCTTTTGGGGCTTACGAACGCAGCTTAGACGCGGTGAGTGCAACGCCAGAAGAACTTGAAGGTTTCTACCGTAAGAACTATGAAGACTACCTTGGTTTAAAAGCTCTTTAGCACTAAAGCAGGAGTTCTGAGCTCTACAAAGCGGGGTTGATTGAAGCTGGTAGGTGGAAACGCGCCTACCGGTGACAGCCGCGCTTTTTCAAGCCAGACCTCAACAACGACTCCGATACTCATTCTGCGGCATCGCCACTGTTGCTCCCTAGCTCTAATTAATGCCAAAAACCCAAGCGGCGCTAGCAGCATTACTTGGAACCTAACACGTTCAATCAGTGCTTTGAGTTTTCAGCAGAGACTCAATACCTCCAAATATAAAAGACACAGTCTGGTCAATCTGCGTCTCTCTATCACCACCATACCTGCCGTAATGTTCAGCTGCCGCAATCGACGCTCCAGATGCAAGCACTACTACCTTTTCTGCAAGCCGTCGCCGGATACCAAACTCCTTAGCCATTTCATTGATAAAATGTGGCGCATAGCGCGGGCGTTCCTTCTCATGGATCACTTGGCGCACATCTGGCTGGCCCAATAAAATGCCTAGAATATCGCCGTTTGAAAACTGTCTGAAATTGATGTCGACATAGCGTCGGACGGCGTCACGATAATTAGTGGTACTTTTGTCAGGCTCGGCAAGCGACTCGCGAAATGCACCATACTCGCGAATCAGAAGCTCTTGGAGAATTTGCAGTCGCGTAGCAAAGTACTTGTAGATTAGTGGATTACTTACACTCGCTTTGTTTGCCAGTAGCTCCATCGTCAACGACGACAAACCATCACTCAATATAATATGTTGCGCGCAATCTAGAAGTTGATTGCGGCGATCTTCTGGAGATAGTCTGCGCCGAACGGTTTGTGGCATGTGCAAAGCCTATAAGTTACTGCGCTTTAGGGCGCTTTAATTAGTTCTGACCATCTTTGCCTTGGCAGTAAAATAAGTTCGGCCAAATTAACCAAAGCCTTTCCTTAAACTGCTGATGAGCTCTTAATATATAGTGTATATAATAAACTAATACCAATCATCGATAGCCACTGGAATTTTTATGAAGTTGACGCTTTTCTCTCTAACTCTGCTCTCAGTGCTCGTATCCAATGGTTGTAGCCAGGAAGAAAGCGCTCCAACGGCACTCGACAAAGTTCCGCAGTCAAGTCTAACCCAAATAGCAGCTCGGGAATTTATAGAAAATGCCTTTGACGGGAATACTCAGTATTTCACCCCAAACCCAACGAGCAATGGGAATCGCGAGGCATATTTCGGCGACCTACACGTGCATACGGCTTATTCATTTGACGCATTCGCTTTTGGCACCATTGCTACCCCTGATGACGGCTATCGCTACGCTAAGGGCCAAGCCATACAACATCCGTCCGGTTATGAGATGCAGCTAAATCGTCCTTTGGATTTTTACGCCATCACCGATCATGGCGGATTTCTTGGCGCACTTAAGGAAGGCTCAGATCCGACTACCCAACTGGGTCAACTGGAAATCAATAAGCCGCTGCACAACCTAAATGCGCCTGAGAACCTTAACGACGGCAGCATTCCTACTCGCGGCCAAACTTTTGCAAGCTATCTACGCGCAGCTATTGGTGAACTGATGTTGGGCGATCTAGACCCGGACCTTCTGAAAAACGCTTCAGAGGCTGCTTGGGCTGATATTGTCGGCGCAGCACAGCGACACAACTCACCCAACGAATTCACTACATTTGTAGCCTACGAGTACACTACAACTTCAGATGACCAGGGGAACTTGCATAGAAATTTGATTTTCCGAGGCGCAGACAAATTGCCATCAATTCCATTCTCGCGCTTTCATAGCCAAGATCCAGAGGACCTATGGACTTGGATGGACGAGTTGCGATCTCAGGGCGTTGAGTCATTAGCGATACCGCACAACTCCAACGGATCAAATGGCCAGATGTTCAAGGTAGTTGACTGGGCAGGTGACCCCATGGATGACAGCTATCTTAGTCAACGCATCCGCAATGAACCTTTAGTGGAAATTACCCAAATAAAAGGCACCAGTGAAACTCACCCTGCACTCTCCACCACTGACGAGTGGGCTGATTTTGAAATCATGCCCTTTCGTGTAGCAACCTCACTACCTAGTGCACCAAGCGGCTCTTATGTACGAGAAGCACTACTAAACGGTCTCGTCCTAGAACAAGAAAACACCGTTAACCCCTACAAATTTGGATTTATAGGCGCATCGGACACCCACAATGCAGCATCCGGAGTGGAAGAAGACAATTACTTTTCCAAAGTAGCTCTAATTGATGGTCGCGCTGCCTACCGTGGCTCTGTACCCTTAAGCGCAGAACAAGAAAAAACCATTGCCGAAGCTAACAGGCTTACAATTGTTGCCACCGAGCAGGGCAATTATACCCAAGGCGCTTTCGAAACCTGGGGAGCATCTGGCCTCACTGGTGTGTGGGCTGAAGCAAACACGCGAGATTCGATCTATGACGCATTTCGACGTAAGGAAACGTTTGCAACTTCAGGGCCTAGAATTCGCATACGCTTCTTTGCCGGGTTCGAACTGGAAACAGACACCATAGCTAATGCGTACTCGTCCGGTGCCGCAATGGGCTCTGAAATTACTGCAAAGGCCGAGGGGCAACCCAACTTTCTTATCTGGGCGACCCAAGATGCACAATCGGCACCCCTACAACGGCTACAGATAATCAAAGGCTGGTTAGAAGACGGCAAGCCAAAAGAGCAAGTTTTCGACGTGGCGTGTTCTGATGGCAACCAAGTAGACCCTCAGACCCAACGCTGCCCAGATAACGGCGCGAAGGTAAATCTTGAAGACTGTTCCTTTAGCGCAGACATTGGCACAGCGGAAATAAAAACAGTTTGGACAGATTCCCAATACGCTCCAGAACAACAAGCCTTCTACTACGCAAGAGTGTTAGAGAATCCAACTTGTCGTTGGTCAACATGGGATGCGATACGAGCCGGTGTAGGACCACGCGAAGGACTAAAGGTAACCATACAAGAACGAGCATGGTCGTCACCAATTTGGATCAATCCGGAGTAGTTGCATTAAGTTAAAAAACGCAGCTATAACAGTCTTTCCCGACAGCCAAATAAAACATATCGAAATCTTATAAGTTTCGATTTTTGGCCAATGACCGAGCATCTAGATAATTTAAAATCGCCAAGCATAAGCACGCTATTCGCATAGACATCTGAAACGCAACTAAAATCCAATTTGGAGGCGACGAAAGCGAGATCATCTCTAGGTCCAGCCATATCCATGCTCCCAAAGCAACCGCAGCAATAAGAGAAGCCTCCGACAAAAATATTCTTTTGTTCAAACAATATAAATATGCTGCCACCATTGGCGAAAATAAACATAACCGAAAGAGAGCGACGCTATAATAATGTTCCTGATCAAAGGCATAAGAAATGGCAAATTGTTCGGGAAAGAAGATCGCCAACAACGCGCGGAATGTGAGCAATACAACTAACAAGTAGAGTCGCGCCCACATCCAGAAATATATCTTTCTTCGCCCCACTCTTTCTGACGCGCCCAAAGCGTTCAGAGCTTCGAATTCTTCGCCAGTCAACAGCGTATCGCGTGTGTCGGCCATTCGGCACCTCAACAATCACCCCATTTTGTGGGGCTACAATTCGAACTTTAAAGTAACCTCTAAGCACACGCTTGAGAGTCGCAAATGGCATTCTCTAGCATCCACTTACATAAGCGCGCATTGAAACATTAGACTGCAAAAGTTGCCAGAAAAGGTAGTGATATCTAACCGAAAGTGTCAGCAATCGACGGATTCTTGTACGTAAAATTCCGGCGCGAAAAAAATCCACGCTCAAACCTTGGGTTCAACCATGGGCAGACACGTTCGAACTATACACAAGACTTCGCTCCGACCGCGCAAAACCTTCGCTATCTAGTTAGATTCTGACTCGCAAAGCCTAGACCAAGGCTAAGCAAAAAATTTGGCATTAGGTTTTCTGACCCAAAGATTCTGCAACGTATCCGCTTCAATCATGGCTCTACCCTACAGCAGAAACGGTGATGCAATTTATCGTCGATTGCTCCATCCTTAAGCTTTGAGAGACATGGAACATCGATGAGTTTTAACAAATTAGTTTGGGGTGTAAAAGCCAGTTTTAGAAGTTACGTTGAGGCAGCAGAAGGTACGATTACCCTCGGCGATGGAGCTACTCGTGCGGATGACGGAACTTTTATCTTTATAGCAGAACCGGGTGGCGATCTCGTCATTGCACCCGATGGAACTGCAACAGGTGCAATGCGATTCCAAGGCAGCGTTATGTTCGAAGCCCACGGCGGCATGCTCAAGTCGACAATCAGGGAATTGGGGATAGAAGCTGGAGAGGATGGTCTTGTACTCACGGTACTCGACGGACCAATGAACAAACGCCGTTGCTCGGTAGCTGAACTAGGCCCTGTTGAGTCCAATACTGACGGCATCATGATCATTACAACAAGAATCACAATGGACGGTATGTACCAGATTGCGGACAACTACCCGCCAGGCACCGAATTGGATCCAATAGCGCTGAGCTAGAGGCACCCAACATTTTTATACTATCAAGTATGATTTTATGTGTAAGCCAAGTTTTGCAGGTTAACGTACTCCACGTGCGCGCAAAGGTACTTCATGGAGTCTTTGGAAAAGGTGGGAATTAGGTTTTCAAGGATCGCTTTGGGGATATTTACGCTTTAGTAACACACGAGAGGCTTTGGGTGGTTTAGATTCGCGAAAGACTCCTCAGAGGCCTAGTGCAGAGTTACTGGCATCTTATATTGCAGCGGCTAACGTAAAATGTTATCACTTATGGGGGATTACTCTGAGGATTGCGTTACTATATGTACGTTAGTGGGCTGCAAAAAAATAAAATCCGATCAGTAAATTTTCACGACCGTAACAACTAATATTTTGGTCAGCCTCAACAAGCCCTCGCCTACTGTTGAAACAATATTCTGGTTACTGTAGCCGCCACTTAGAACAGTAATTTTCACTCGAGGTTTCAAGCTGTTGCTCTCACAGAAAACAAATATATTCCTAGAACTACGACAACAATCGAATCAAACGCTATGGTTACCCATAAGGTATCAATATATTTTGTTCCAAACATTAGGATGAGTAGCAAAAACCCTATTTTGCTTAACCCAGCCGTAAAGATGCAAAGCATTCGAGAATCTTGATCAAAAGCACCGTAAATGAGCAAGGCTCCCATAAGAAATACAAGAAATCCCCAACTCCTCACAACTAAATTGGCAAGCGGCTCCGTCAAGCTAGAACCGAACATATTCACAAGTGCATCCTGAGGCGCTATGACAGCTGCAAGTGTTGTGCAAGTAGCAACTCCAGCAACAAGCATTATCCACTTAATATTTTTAACCAGCATATCTATCATCTGCTCCCACTCCACCTTGGTAATCAACTTTTAGTGTAAGAGTTAGACGGCAAACAAGGACAGTGTGCGACCTTTAACTCACCACATTGGATAAAAAATATTATCCGAATTAAGTAATCCCACTGCAACCGCTGACCACTTTCTATCCCCTGACATAGCCTATTACCAGTGTTGATAAGTGATCGCCCTAAGTGAACACCCAATGTAACGGTTAGGAAGGTAGTGCCGGAAACGCTGCCTGCGACTACGGCTATACGTCTAACCCGTTGACCAGTATGGCGTTCGATGTGCTTCCGGCGTCACGGTGTTTTGCTATCGCTTGATAATCTTCGGATGTCATCCATGCTAGAGCAGATTCTTTTGAAGGGAATTCAATGATTACCGACCGCGTATCATCCCAACTACCCGACAATACCGTGGGGTCTTCATCAACACTCAGCATCTTGCCGTCGAACTTCTTGAAAACGTCGGCAAAGCCAGCTGAATATTGATCATATTCGCGGCGGTCATGAATGTTAAAGCGGGCAACTATATAAACGGGCATCGTATTCAACTCCTAATATTGTTTTAGTTATGCGTCGGGGCGCTGCAGAATGATCAGTTGATCAGCCTCAGTTCACTTATTCTTGCAGCTCATTCGATGTTGCAATGCACATTTTCCGCCCCCATACTGACCACCGGTCATTTAAGTCCTTGAGTTTATGGTTAAGACCACTTGAAGGCAACCCGACTGTTATAAGCACACCGTAAAACTTACTCGCGCTGGCTCGGGCCAGTCCGGAAGCGTGTTGCGATAACAATAGCAATACAAATTTCTGCAAGTGTTTAGACATGGGCGTGCATAGAAGGATCGATAAGGTCCTTCACCTTGACCGAGCGACTGGTCTAGATGCGGTGGAAATCTGCTGTGGTTTAGAGCATGTGGGATTTTAAACGATGGCGGCATTTCCGGACTCGAAGTTGAAAAAAATTAGATTGATCTTGAACAAAGTTGTGAGGCGGTAGCAAAAGTGAGTAACAAACAAAGCCAAAAGATGAACGACGACAGCAAAGGTGGCGAATTTTCTAGACATTGGCTACTAGTACTGGTTTGTGCTGTGGGGATCGGCGTGGGTGTTTCGGCGCTGCCGTTTTACACCCAAGGGATATTTATCGAAGCGTGGATTGCAGACTTTGGTTGGACCCGCGCTCAAGCCTCCCTCGGTATTTTGGGGTCCACAGTAGCGCTGGCTGCTGTATTGCCTTTTATTGGCTTGATAGTTGATCGCTACGGTCTTGTAAAGCCGGTAATGATTTCGTTACTGGGCCTGTCAGTGGCTTACGTATTGATGGGCATGTTCGTCCAGTCTATTGCTACCTTTATTGCTTTAGCAATGTTGCAGGCCGTACTCGGCAGCGCTTCATCACCATTGGCCTACACTCGCGCAATCAATACAGTGTTTAACAAACAACGGGGTTTAGCGCTTGGCATTGCCCTGTCTGGTGCAGGTGTGGCAGCCACATTTGGACCTGCATTGATCAGTAAAGCCATCGTCGCCTTCGGCTGGCGCGGCGCTTACTTTGCAATGGCTGCATTTACACTCTTAGTAGGCACACTGGTCGTTATTGTCTTGTCCCGCCTGAACGGCGCTAAAACGCCAGTTGATATCGACACCGAGGCGGCTAGTAAAGGTTTTAAACTCGCGAAGGCAAGTCCTACCTATTGGACAATCATGGCTGCAGTATTTTGTCTGTCTCTGGGACTTGGCGGGTTAATGATTCACTTTGTACCGGTTTTGCTTGAGGTCGGCTTCGTCACAAGTGAGGCCGCTCAAATTGCAGGGGTCATCGGTATTGCTGTTGTACTTGGCCGGCTCTTAGTTGGCTTTGCTGTTGATCGTATCTTTGCGCCACGCGTGGCTATTGCCATTCTCTTCGCCTGCACCGCTGGCGTTTTAGCTTTGGCCCTATTGGGCTCGGTTGCAGCTCTGCCAGCCGCCTTTGTCATCGGTTTTTCAGTAGGTGCTGAGGTTGATCTAATTGGCTATCTGGTGGCCAGATACTTTGGAATACACGCGTATGGGCAGATTTACGGCAGACAATACTCAACATTCTTAATTGCTACTGGTCTAAGCCCAGTAATTTTGGGGGCCATTCGTGACGCCACAGGCACCTACACCGCGTCTCTGTTTACAGCCGCAGCCTTTATGGTTTTGTCAGCTGTGTTGTTCGCTAAACTACCTAAGTTTGAACAATAATCGAGCACTACAAACCTGAAATAAAGGGACGCTTTTGTAGGGGGTAAGTCTATTATTATGCTGCCGGACCACGGCATCAAACGCTTTGTTAACCCAATAAAAACGTTCTAAGCGCTCTTGCGTCCACTTTTATTCGTTAGAGTCTAACTGTGATGTGTTAAGCCGCGGGTGAGCCAGCACTGAAACCAAATGGCTGCGTGCTTTTCAGAACAAAAGGTGTACAAGCCGGTGGAGATGACTGGTAAAACAAAGCGCCAACTCAACGCAATTAGCTGAGTGCGCATCGCAACTGCAAAATAACACGGGCGTGCGCACGTTTTGGCATACAAACTGGCGATTGGTGGTTATTCTTACAACACTCACCCTGACTATGAAAAAGTAGGGTAAACAAAACAATGAAAACATTTATCAATATGCAAAGCGCTGGAAATTTATTCGCGTCGAGCTTTGAGCAACAATAAGGTGGTCCTATGAGCGATCCAGAATCAGTCAACGAAGACGGCGCAGCGGCCTCGGCCAAACCACCACGCAAAGGCAATGGTCTGGCACGCATTGCCATGCTGCTGATCACAGCTCTGTGCTTTGCCTACCTGTATTATCGCCTCAACGGCGCAGCAATACGCGAAGGCCTTACACTCGTCCAGTATATGACCCAGGTATTTGCTACGGTAAATTGGATTCCTTGGCTGTTGGTGATGATTACCTACTCCCTGTTCTACTTCACCATTGACACCTTAGTGGTCACCAAAGCCCTGAACTGGTTTGTGAAAGAGATCAAATACAAAGACATTCTGCCAATACGCGCCAGCTCCTACATCATTTCGATTTTTAACGAACAAATAGGTAAAGGTGCTATGGCCCTTTACTTAAACAAGCGCGACCAAGTGCCTGGGTGGGAAGTCGCCTCAGTGATGTTTTTTATTATGTTCTGCGAGGTCTTTTACCTACTGGTATGGGCCACAATTGGCTACTTTGTCGGGGGCAGCGCGCTGCCCGAAGTATTTGGCCTAATACCCTATATTGCAGCTGGAGCAGCAATTTTTCTGATCCTGTGGATCGCCTACTTCCGTGGTATTTTGTTGCCCAATAATAAATTGAGAGAGCGCGAAGTATTTCATGCTTTTCGCCAAGCCAAGCCTTGGCACTATGGGGCGTTCTTTATGTTGCGCTCACCCGCCCTCATCGCGGCAATTGTTGTGTACACAGTGGCGTTAAATCTATTCGGCGTAGAAGCTTCTTTCGCCACCCTGTTTCCGATCCTACCGGTCATTTTCTTTGCCGCCGCTGTGCCAACGCCCATGCGGGCCGCTGCAATTACGTTCTGGGTGGTACTCTTTCCAGACAACGAGGGCCAAATGGCAGCCTTTGGTTTTGTACAGCACAATTTCTTTATCTTGTTTAACGCAGCCATAGGACTGTTGTTTTTACCACGCGCCAATCGAGAATTGTTTGGTGAGCGGAACGCGTCAACAAAAATTTAGCAGCGACGTCATTAGGCGAGGGTTGGTACTGGCTTTAAATTTGGATCTAGATCTGAATATAGAGCCGGTTTGACCAGCGACTGTAGTTCCACTGCGCTCTTAACTAAGCGGCGTTTTCCGCCGCTTCCAAAGCAAAGCTCGCACAATGCGCCGGTGCGTGAATGCGTCCAGTGGATACAAGGTGATGATTGCAACAGAGCCGAGTGAGCACACGGCGGGAATCAAAAAAGTGGCCATGCGAATGCCCTGCAGCGCCTCCTCACTCTGGGCTTCATTGGCACTGTAACCGATGAAGCTGAGGAATAATCCAATCATACCAACGCCCAAGCCGGAGCCTGCTTTACTGATAAATTGGCACAGACCAAACAGAATGCCGTCGTCGCGCACTCCGCTGCGCCATTCACCAAACTCCACGGTGTCTGGTAGCATGGACCAAAACATAACCGCAACTGAGCCGCCACAAACGCCACTGAATATAGCCAACGCCGATAACGTAGCAACATCGATAATTTCCAGCGCTAAAATTATGCAATTACCAATGACGACACCACCGCCACCCATAATCCACGCAGCGCGCTTGGAGTGTTTCCGAGCGACCAAAGTCCACAAAGGAATGCCTGCACAGGCACCCAATATCCCCAGCGACAGAATGGTGGAAACAGCATCAGGGTGTCCGACGTAGTAACTGATGTAATACACCATCGCCTTGCCACCCATTGTTGAGCCAATGATGCCAATAAAAGAGGCCGCGCACAGTATCCAGAACGCCGTATTAGATTTCACAAAGGTCAGGGTCTGCGCGGTGGTAAGTTGCACCTGAGTTGGGGCAACGGGTTTCTCGGAAGTGGTGAAAAAAACCACCGACATCACCGCCGTTGCAACCAGCGCATAAAGCAACCCGGTCAATACATACCCTTCGCGAAAATTACCTTCGCCAAAATAATCAGCAAGTTCGGGCAGAGTGGCGGCGGTAACAACGCCACCTGCCATAGCACTCATTATTCTTACCGCCGCCATAATGCCGCGCTCCTGACTGTCTTGGGTGATTGCCGCCGCAAGAGACGAGTAAGGTACTGAGGCCACCGTGTACAGAGTGCGGAACAGTAAGTGTGAAATCAAGCTGGCCGCCACTACCTGATCTGGAAACCAAACGGGCGCGGCAAACATGCCAACGAAACTCAGCCCCACAAAGGGCGCACCAAACAAAATATACGGACGGAACTTTCCAAGCCGACTGCTCGTACGCGTAGCGATCCAACCCATCAATGGGTCAGAGATACCGTCCCAGATCACCGGGATCATAAAGATAAGGCCTGCAACCGCAGGGGCTATGCCCAGCACGTCGGTATAGTAGTAAAGGAGGTAGAGATTCAGGCCGGTAGCGTACAGGTTGAAACCAAAGTCACCAAAGCCATAGCCTGCAATAGTTCGCCGACTGACCCGCTTAAGGGGCTGTTCTACTCTAACAATAGATTTAGGGGTAAGCATACTAACTGAGGGTTTCCGTTATTTACGGCAAAAATTCTTTCTCGCAAAATCGGTGACCACTCCAATTTATCGTAAAAATCATACCCTCACGAGTGCTCATTTCTAAACAAACACTTACAAACAATCATTCACGAACGGGTCCCTTATACCTATGGAGCGAATATCTGGGGGTAAGCACGTTTTGTAGGCGCTTAAGGCTCTCATATGGTGCCGGAACGCGGAATCGAACCGCGGGCCTACTGATTACGAATCAGTCGCTCTACCAACTGAGCTATCCCGGCAATAATTCTTATCTTTACAAATCAGCCACTTAGACGCGAACCCGTCACCCCTATTTGCGCACATAGGTTCACATGAGCAATATACGAATCAAACTGTTCGCATAGCGCTTACATGACACCGGAAAATTTGACACGTCTTGATATATCCCACACAACACGAACGCATTTCTTGCTGCATTGTATCTAAAGCTGCACCAAGACAAAAAGAATACTTTATTAAAGGTATCGAAGTAATAGGATTCTATTTAAGGGTGTTTCCTAGCGGGGTCAAGAGCTGCGATATCTCTAAAAATTTCATCCGACCAGTCAAAAAGTCGAACCCACCATTGGCAGGGTAAATACGAATACTAATTAAAAGTTACAGATCTGATACGACACCGCTTTTAAAGAAAGGTTCCACCCAGCCCTGACTCATCTGAAGCGCAAGCAATTCGCTGAAATCCGAAATAACCGAGAATACCGTTTAGTAAAAAAATGCCGTTGCACAAAATGTAGCGAAGGCGACTCAATTCATGCAGACAGTGCTCACTGAGCCAAAAGACTTAAAGACTTAAAGACTTACTGCATGATGACTTCGATTTTGAGTTTATGGACGTTTCTCAACTAGCCAATGTTATGTACAACAAGGAAACCTATTTTCCAAATGGATGGTTACCGTGGGAGAGCTTATCCCTGCCGGCTTTAGGAAACTTGATGTGGTCGACGCTGTTGGTGATGACCAGGGTGTCGCGCTAATGGTCGAGGGTCACGCTGACGGAATTAACGGCCTCTACAACAATAAGTATGTATTTATATTCAAGTTTTCTGAGGGGCAGATTATATCTCTAAGAGAATATACAAGTGACCTACTTGTAGAAACTCGACTATATAAGCAGAAGGTCGTTGCTGACGATTAGCCTGCACGAAGGCGACTTAGATATACTAGGCCGCCATCTCATTACTACCACCCAACCCCAACGTATTGCTACGCCCTGACAACTTCAAAACCACTCAAAATGTAACTACATTACTACCTATGAGCGGTAGGCATATGGCCGCCTGGGTCTAGGGTCAGCCTGATTGCTTTAGCGAAAAACTTGCTACATAGTCCAACTGTGTCGGATGGATATTTGTACGGCAACGCACAAGCAGCTTCCCGTCTAATCACATCATCATAAAAACAATAAAAAGAGAGATGACTATGAATAGTATTAAACTTTTAATCGCTACGTTACTCACGCTCTGCTTTAGCTCAGCTATAGCAGAAAACGAAAAGACTACTATTGGGGATGTAGAGATGGCGGCCAGTAGCAAAAGTCCCGCTTTTGAGGCTGTAATGCAAAAGTTAGGAAAATGGGAAGGCCAGATGACTCAATCCTTAGATGGCGCAGTATTTGATGTTTCTTATGAGTACAAACTCACTTCTGGCGGCAACACTATCACTGAGACCATTGTTGAAGATGGCGTTGAAATGCTGAGTACCTATAGCGACGAAGGCGGACAGCTGGTGGTAAAACACTATTGCGCCCTGGGCACAGAGCCAGTATTCAAAGTGAGTGGCATAACCGCATCTAGTATGAGTATTAGTCTGGACGAAGCGAAAAATGAATTGCACACAGGGCATCACAGCTTCGTGACTGGAATGACATGGACCACTGATTCGCAAAACCCAAACTCAATGGTCTTTGAAAATTCGGTAAGCCTTGACGGAAAACTCACGACAAACAAAGCGATCTTAAAACGCAGCATGTAAATAACCAGAACACCAAGAAGAAAACGAATGTGCGAGGTAGTAAAAACTGCCTCGCCCTACAAACGTTGGGTTACAGTCCTAATAATTCTCAAAGAAAATCTATTTCTCACCAGCAATCGACGTTTAGAGGCTATTTTTGAGGATGAAAGAGTGAAATAACTAGGCTCTCTGATTATGAATCCATGGCTCTAACAACTGGGCTATCCTTGCGATGACCTACAAAAGCTAGGCCTCTGCGTGCTTACTCTCGCCTCAAGCAAATCTAAAATACACTCATACTGCACACAGCAAGAGTAGCAATTCCATAAAAAATTTTATTCGAGGGTGAGCCATCGGAAGGCGGCAACCACCCAACGAAGGAATTTATGCCACAAGCGAAGCTAAAACTCGCCGCGTTCCCTCAAATGGTCTACGCCCGTGCATAACCAAATAATTGTCTACCACCGCTACATCGCCGGTTTGCCAGGGTATATCGAAGCTTAGCTCGTCTGCTAACTCTATAGCCACTGCCATATCTTCGTGGCGAATGGCAGATCCATCGCCAAAACTAATCTGTTTCTCGCCACTATTACGCGCGTCTTTCCAGCCTCGAAAAGCAGCAATAAGTTGGTTAAAGAACACGCTTCGACCATCCGGCAAATCACGTACGGCGGGTAGCACGGGTGTAGTGACGCTGAGTGCTTGGCCGGCTTGCCAAGCCCACGTGTATCCAAGCTTAGTTAATTTTGCCTCGGCCCCGTGCTGAGTTTCTGCACTCAATGTACTGGCCCAGCTGCGACCTTGGCCCGACTCTAAATCATCCTCCAAAGGCATAGTCTGGGAATAGCGAACACCCTTGTTCTCACACTGAGCTACAAACTCTGGGATTTGACTGCGCATACGCTCTAGTAATATGTCGGATCTACAGATGGGTGTGGCGCCACCTACATCTGCCGCATGCTCGCAATAGAAGAACAATTTTGAGGGGTAAACTGGCGTTTGCGCCATTTCGTGATGTAAAAAAATAGAAACATCTGCCGGCGCTTCATTAGCAGTAAATACGCGCTCTGTACGATTGCGGCGTACGGCGTTGGATAGTGAGTCCGCGTAGGTAAAGTTAGGCCAAGCAAACGCTTGTATCAATTGGTCGAATTCCTGATCTGTCTTAATATTTAGATCGCGAAGTAAGATTGCACCATGTGTATTCAGCGCGGCAGATAAACCTTCGCGATTTTCTTCTACCCATGCATAGACCTGCTGAAGCTCAATAGCCTCTCCCGCAGGCTGCTCCTCAACTGAATAAAATACAGGGAAAACATCGCCACCCGCATATTCCTGCTGCCCGGATAATACTGTTTGCTCAATCATAATTTCCTTCACTGCTATACGACCATCTAGCTATCTAGCCTTAGTCTTTTCGACCCGTTAGTCATAAATGGAATAGAATGTATTAAAAGCTTCCTCACAAAATGCGCCGGGGTCGTTGAAGCGGCGATTTTGATTAAGGCCAGAAATCGCCGCCATTTCTTCATCCGTCAACGAGAAATCCGACAACGATAGATTTTCTACCAAACGCTGCGGATTAGTCGTTTTAGGAATAACAGCTGTACCGCGCTGCAAGCCCCAGCGTAATACGACTTGGGCTGGCGTTGCGCCAGCACGCTCGGCCGCAGCTAAAACTACCGGCTGAGTTAGCACTGTCTCGGCCTCGCTAGCCATATCAATTGCAACATATGACAAAGAACCTAGCGGAGAAAACGCAGTTACCGCAATGTCGTAGGACTGAGCGGTGCGGATCAAAGCTTCCTGTGTTAAGTATGGGTGCGATTCAATTTGCAGCATTGCCGGCTTTATATTGGCATAACTCATCAGATCGTGAAGTAGGCTTGCGCTGTAATTACACACGCCAATCTGCCGCGCCAACTTCGCTTCTACCAATTGCTCCATCGCGCCCCAAGTTTCGCTCAGCGGCACTCGGTCTAATTGCATTCCGGGCTGAGCAACTTGCGGATCAAACAACCACTCAGGTGGGTAGCGATCTGCAAAATCTACAAATTGTAGCGCTATAGGGAAATGCACCAAGTACAGGTCAAAATAGTCTAGCCCCAAATCAGCCAGCGACCTACGACAAGCAGCTTCAACGTGCTCTTTGCGGTGATAGGTATTCCACAGTTTAGATGTAATCCAAAGCTCTTCCCTGCTACAAAGACCGTCAGCAATTGCTCGAGCAATACCCTGCCCCACTTCCACCTCATTGGCATAATCAGCAGCGCTATCTAAGTGACGGTAACCAGCCTTAATGGCGTCATAAACTGTTTGCGCCACTGTATCGGGGTCTATTTTCCATAGACCCAATCCCACCGCTGGCATAACTTGGTTATCAACATTGATTGTTTGAACCATTATAAATCCTAATCCATTTTTCTTTTTGCGTGACGGTCATAAGTTACAAGCCCGCCATAATTTTAAACACTCTTAGAGCTTAAGCTAGCAGGTTAGCTAGGCCTTGAGAGCCTATAAATTCTTCAACGTCGACTACTTGTCCATCAGCCATAGAGTGTTGGGCTGCGCTTGCCACAATCATTGCCCACATTCCTTGCATGGCAGTGGCACAGTCCACTACTTTGCCTTCCAGCTGATCAACAAATGCAATGTGTTCATAATAGGTTGAACCATGGTGACCACTTTGTTCAACGGGGCGGGTGTAACCGACTATAGATTTTTTCGAAATACCCAATTCACCCTTCAATACCTCTACCGATATCTCGGATTCCGTTTGGTGTTGAAAATTGAAGTTTTCCTTGGCAATAAGCTTGCCTTCATCACCAACAATAATCATTTCTTCATCAAAATCAGGACAAAACATGTTCAAGGTGAAATTCGCTCGTACGCCGTTAGCATAGTCGACAATCACAAAAGCATTATCCTCAATGTCTGAGCGTTCGCCGTCTTTTTCAAAATCAACAAAGTTCACGGCTTGCCCGCCACTGGCAAAGACACGCGCAGGCCTCCCTTGTGCGAGCAGATTGATGAGATCAAAGTAATGGCAACATTTTTCTACTAAGGTACCGCCACTGAAACGACTAAATTTGTTCCATTGACCTACTTTGTCTAAGAACGGTGGGCGATGTTCGCTTACACTTATGGTCTTAACGTCTCCGAGGGATCGCCGCTCTAAAGCTTCATGAAAAGCCTCTACATACTGGGCCTTGTACCTGTACTGCAAGCCAATCTGAATAAATGCACTGTAGCTAGCACTGAGATCTACTATAGCTGCGGCATCGTGCAGGTCAGTGGCCATTGGCTTTTCTAGGAAAATCGGCTTACCTGAGGCCATCGCTACTTTGAGCACCTCAAAGTGAGTGTAATTTGGCGTGCATATCATCAACGCATCCGCGGCGGGATCATTACATGCTGTATGTAGATCCGCATAACGCACCAAAGGATCCGAGCTGTGTTTTTTAAAGTTCTTCTCTGCGCTGTCTAAACTATGTTCTTGAGTGTCAAAAATACCATGGACACGCGCACGACCTAACATAGCGGCAACTCGCATGTGTTCCTGACCAATGGTACCAGTACCAATAATTACCAAATTGTGCTTTGCGAGCGGGCGGGCAAATAGGAATCGATCTTCCTCGGTCACGTGGCTTTGACCAGTCGAGCTTTCAAACATCCGCAGTCTAGTTTTAGTCAATTTGTCGATCCATTTCATTCCGCAAAACAGTTGTTAATAGCATAACCGCTAGGAGAACTCAGTGTTAGCTGTAACCTTAGATTTGCGTATTAGGAAATGCCACCAAAGTAAAATATTCAACCCAATTAGGACATAAATCAGCGGCCAGAATAAGTCACTTAATCCACCCACCATACCAATTGGTGAAAATAGCAGGTACAAGGCAATAACACAGGACATCAGCGTCGCCGCGCAAGGCACCGCATAAAACCAGGGCTGCATATCAACTTTCGAAGTTGTGCTATAAACCCAAGGTGAAGAGCGCGGATACATTTTGCCCACGACAAACAAAATGCCGACCTCAATGACAAAGAGGATCGCGTATAGGTGCAAAAAGTGGATGTCTACGGATTGCTTAAATACAAACTGCAAAAGCCCGTACGCCAGTACATGGAAAACAATCACTAACTTAGGACCTAAAGCAGGAACGTGCCGAGTAAACAAACCAACAATTACTATGGCAATAATAGGAATGTTATAAAACCCAGTGAAAACACGTATTACCTGCCACAAGCCATCGGCAGCGAATTGCAGCAGTGGTGCAACGATAAATGAAAATAGCGCTATGACCACACTGGCGCGTTTAGCCACCTTCAACAATTGGCCATCGTCTATTTGAGCATGGCCTCGAGATTCTTTGTACGGTAAGTAAACATCTAAACAAAATAGAGTAGCGGCACTGTTGAGTAATGAATTAAATGAACTAAACACCGCACCAAGTAGCACTGCCAAAAAGAATCCCGTGGCCTCTATGGGCAACACGTCACGAATTAGTCTTGGGTAGGCCAAATCTATTGACGCAAGGCCGCCAACTTCACCGACACCACCGTAAAGATGATAGGCAATGACGCCAGGCAACATCATCATGAACGGCACTAAGACCTTGAAAAAGCCAGAAAACAACACGCCCTTCTGCCCCTCGGCAAGATTTTTTGCAGCTAAAGTTCTTTGAATTACATATTGATTGGTACACCAATAAAATAGGTTGGCGAAAATCATACCGGTAAATAAAGTTGCGAAGGGTGTTGGATCAAACTCAGAACCAATAGCGTTGAGTTTTTCAGTATGACTATTCGCTACCGTATATAAACCATCCCCTATGCTGCCTTGGCCCAGCGCAGAGAGCCCAAGAATAGGCACCGCAAGACCTATTACGAGCAAGCCGATACCGTTCAAAGTATCTGAAACAGCAACCGCTCTAAGTCCGCCAAAAACAGCGTAAACCGCACCTAGGCAGCCAATAATAACAATTGTTAGAGCGAGAGCTTGGCTATAGGGAATGTTCAACAGAGCGGGCACATCGAACAGCTGGAGCACAGCAATAGAGCCGGCGTAGAGTACAGATGGAATAGTGATTAACCCGTAGCCAATCATAAAAAGCACCACAGACATCCGGCGTACACCACCATCGAACCTGTCGTTTAGAAACTGGGGAAGCGTCGCAAAGGCGCCAGCCAAATAACGGGGCAAAAACAGAAAGGCCATACAAATAGTGGCAAAGGCAGCCGTCACTTCCCAACCCATGCTGCTTAGATTAAAGCCGTAGGCTGAACCATTTAGACCAATCAATTGTTCTGCGGACAAGTTAGTCAACAGCATGGATCCTGCAATAAATACCGCACTCAAGCCTCTACCCGCAAGGAAGTAGCCGTCTCGAGTATCTACTTCGCCTTTGGTTTTTTGGTATGAAATCCAAGCAACTAGGGCCATAAAGAAGACGCAACTTAACAGCGCAACAACGGTTTCGTATGTGGTCAAAGTACTTATCCATCAGGTGGAATCCAATACTAACCTAAAATTTTTAACTAAGACCTACTCAACGTTAGGTAGCACTTTAGTAAGGGCAAGCGATGAGGGAGGGGTACTAAGGTCCAGCAAGTCGCACACGGTAAGCGGCGTCTAAGAACCCAGAAGGATTGAAGATCAATATTTACTGAGAATATAAATCTGGGCCTGGCGGCAGCTCACCAAACCCCAGTGTTTTTGAAAAAATGCAGTCTTAGTTTACAGGCACATCCAGAGCAATAAGATTTTGCAGCAGTTCACGACCCGCCGTTCGAGGATTTACATCCTTATCAATCTTAGTGACAACACCCTCAGCGTCGATGTAAAAAGTCCATCGCTTAGCCATGCCAGCTGAGCCTAATACTCCGTATGCATCGCTCACTGACTGCGATGCGTCCGCAAGGATAGGGAAATTCGCATTATTCTGCTCGGCAAAAGCTACAGCAGTTTCCACATTGTCTGTGCTGGCCATAAAGAATTGAAATTCAAAGCGGCGAACCTGTCTTTTGCTGTCGCGGATTGACTTACACTCAATGGTGCAACCGCCAGTAAATGCCTTTGGGAAGAAGGCAAGTACCACATGAGTACCACGCATGTCAGATAGCTGGTAGCTGTTACCGTCCGACCCTTCCAAGGTCCAATTAGGTGCTAGATCGCCTTCCTTGATAGATGCTTGAGCAAATATCGCAGCGCCGCTGAGCAACAACGCAATTATCCATTTCATAACTTCATCCCTTTTGTCTTATTTTTGATCTTTGTTTTTGTTCTTTTTGTTCTTTTTGTTCTTTTGTTGTTGTTCTTTTGTTGTTGTTCTTTTTTTGTTGTTCTTTGATCTGTCTCTGTCTCTGTCTCTGTCTCTGTCTCTGTCTCTGTCTCTGTCTCTGTCTCTGTCTCTGTCTCTGTCTCTGTCTCTGTCTCTGTCTCTGTCTCTGTCTCTAG
>CAJJDH010000053.1 GCA_905182905.1 marine gamma proteobacterium HTCC2089
GTTTTGCGTTAGTGAGGGCGAACTTTGTTCGCCCTTTTTTTGTCCCATATCTGCAATCCACCCTCCGAGCTTTGAACCAGCCCCTAGATGACCGCCGGTTCGTAATGACCTACCAATGTATGGCAAACGCCTTTCCGGTCTATATTATTTCAATAGATTAAAACCTCAGAAACACACTATTATGTGTAGATAAGTTACTTACTGGGGAGAGGTAATATGCCAGGACATATGGATTTTGACGCGCAAATGGTTGCGCAGGCTAAACCGATCAAAAGAACCGCGAAAGCCAATGTAGAAACTAAGCGGGTTATGTGCGCGACATGTGATATTGCATGCAGTGTGGTGAGCGAGGTGAAAGACGGTCAAGTCATCAAGGTTCGCTCCTCAGATAACCCAATGTTTCGTGGCAATATCTGCATGAAGGGTATCGTTGCGCCCAAAGGTTTCGCCAACCCAAATAGAATTACTCATCCATTGAAAAGAGTCGGTGAACGCGGCTCCGGTGAATGGGAACAAGTTACTTGGGACGAAGCATGGGCAGACATTGGCCCGCGCCTACAGAAAATAATAGACGAACATGGACCCGAAGCTTGGGCTGTGGCCACCAGCCAATGGAATACCGGTACAGACCACGGCCTAGGCCGCCGTATTATGAACAATATCGGCAGCCCAAACTGGATCAGTGGTGTTGCCCTATGCGCAGGCAACACGGCAGCCATTAATAGATTTACCTATGGCTGGTTCCCAAGCCCTGACTATGGCAATACTAATTGCATAGTTTTATTTGGCCACAACCCCAAACGACACAGCTGGGTTCCCATCTACAACAATATCCGTAAAGCCCAGACTCGGGGCGCAAAACTAATCGTCCTAGATCCGCGCAAAAGCGAAAGCGCTGAAGTGGCAGATATATGGCTACCACTCAAAGCTGGTTCCGATGGCGCCATGTGCTTGGGTTGGCTGAAAGTCATATTAGATGAAGAGTTATACGACAAAGCATTCGTTAAAGATTGGACCGTCGGGTTTGATGAACTCAAAGCAAGAGTAGATGAGTATCCATTAGAGCGAGTTGCTGCATTAACTGGCTGCGATGCTGAGCAAATCGCTGAAGCTGCGCGTATCTATGCCACCGCTGGACCCTCGATTATTCCTTGGACACCCATCACCGACATGCAACGCAATAGCACTTCGGCCATTCGCTTACACAGTATTTTGCGTTCCGTATGCGGATATTTAGACATTAAGGGCGGCGAAATTCTGCACGGCTTTAATCCCAACGTAATACCTGAATCTACGATCGAAATGCATGAGGCGCTCAGCGAAAGCCAAAAAGCTAAGCAACTGGGATCTAAAACCCATCCAGCATTCACCTATACTGGGCAGCGTGCGCTACGCGAACCCAGTAAAAGGGTGTGGGGCCACGAATATCCCAACCAAGTGACCGGCTGCTTTATGGCTAATCCTTCGGCCACCTTCAGAGCTATGGCCGGAGAGGGGGAATATCCTGTAAAGGCCTTTTTCTCGCTGGGTAACAATACAACTATGAGTTTTGCCAATATGCCGCTCATTATCAAAGCCATCATGAATCAAGATTTGGTGGTCGTGCATGAGCAATTTATGTCGCCTACCGCGCAAATGGCAGACTATGTATTGCCCGGAGACAGTTGGTTGGAACGCCCATGGTTGAGTGACGGATACGGCTGGAGTTCGGTATATCGTCCCTCACAGCAATCTATGCAACCACCAGGCGAATGCCGTTCGACCTTTGAGTTTTGGCGCCATACGGCTGAAGCACTTGAACGCCCAGAGCTAGTACCTTGGGATTCAATAGAATCTTTTTACGATCAGCGCCTTGAAGCCACAGGAATGAGCTTCAAAGAGTTTTCAGAAAATCACGATATTTACTTCCTACCTCCTGAGGAAAAAAAGTATCTGCGTACAGGTTTTGGCACCCCTAGTGGCAAAGTAGAGCTGGTGTCTTCTGTGTTGCAAGACCTGGGCTTCGACCCGCTACCCTATTTCCGCGAAGATCCGCCAGTAGACCCTGATTATCCGCTTATGATGTTTACCGGTGTTCGAGAAGACGAATACTTCCAAACGGGCCACAGGCATATTCCTGAAATGCGCGTACGCAAACCCGAGCCGCTGCTGTTTATCAACGCAGCAACTGCAAAGGGTGCCGGCGTTCAAGAAGGTCAATGGGTGGAGGTGAGTAACCCAACCGGGAGCATCCTAATCAAAGTGGCAATCAAGGCAGAAATGCCCTCTGGGTTGGTCAGAATCCCTCACGGTTGGTGGAAGCCTGAAATGCCCCAAGGCAACGGTGAACTTTCAGGGGCACATAAATATGCAGACGCGCAGCTCTGCCCCGACGACGAAGATTATCTGGATAGGGAGCAAGGTATCCCGCACCTGAAAGGTATTCCCTGTCGCATAAGCCACCTTAGTGAGGCTCAACTGCGCGACATCAACCCCGCACCGGCCTCAGCAGCGGCCAATCAAGCGTTTATGGTAGAAGCTAACCAAGGTGGCGCAATGACCGGGGACTTCATGGAAGACAAAATTGTCGATGCAGATCTGGGTTATGATGCAGGGGAACTAAATGAATATCGCCAAAGCACCTCGGAATGACGGCGCTTGCAATCCTTAGGTATATATCGGAAGCAAAAAAATGCTTACAACAAAACTAACAGCAATATGTCTGGGCCTCATGCTGGCTCAGGCAGTAATGGCGCAAACTACCTATCAGGTTTCCGTCGGTAGTTATAAAAATCAGGCGAACGCTGAAAGAGCAGCAGCAAAAGCTGCAAGAGAACTGGGCGATGGCTACTACGTAGAACCTACCCAAACTGCTAACGGCAATATTTATCGCGTGGTTTCAGAGCCCTTTTTGTCACGCAGCGCGGCGGATTTAGTCAGCGCAAAAGCCCGCCAAGCCAATATCTCCGGAGCATGGGTATTAACTCGAGATCGCCCGGTTGCACAAGCCAGCCGGAAAACCACGCTCACACCCAAATTACCAACCGTGGCGAAAACCGCCACAAAAACTCAAGCCGATGAACCACGCTCAGGCATACAAGCCCTGAACGGTCGCAAAGGTATACCCGTATCCTTTCCAGCCGCGGACATCACGCCTAGCAAAGAAGGCGCACTAAGCATACGTCGCACTGATGAGGCACAAACACCATTCAAAATAGACGGCATTTTAGACGAACCCATTTGGCAGGAAATTACTGTAATTGATGAATTTGTCACGCTTGAGCCAGACACCCTAAAAAAAGGAATCTACGAAACCCAGGTTAAGATCGCCTACACCGATAAGGGTCTTTATGTCGCAGCAGACATGGAACAGCCTCGAGATACGCAAATTAGAAGACTTTCAGGACGAGACGTTT
>CAJJDH010000054.1 GCA_905182905.1 marine gamma proteobacterium HTCC2089
AAGCCAAACCCAGCGGCACAATGGACCAATACAGAAATGGGTGTCTGCGCCCCTTTGAGCTGCGCCAATTGTCCGACAAAGAGCCAACTAACGGATCTGAAATAGCATCGAATGCCAATGCAATACCGACAGCAAAACCGGTATAAATGGTGGGTAGACCCAGCACCTGGGTATAGTAAAAAAACACGAAAACCGAGAACGCACCATTCTTAATGCCTTCCGCCGCTTGTCCAACGCCATAACTTACTTTTATTCCGCGAGTCAGCGGTGGGGGTGTTACTTCCATAGCTAAAGAGTACAACGCCCAACACTAGGAGTAACTAAAAAATCCGAAGCAAAAAAAGATTTTTCTAGACCTAACAAAACAGCGAGAAGACTTTAGCTTATAAGCAGATTGCCTTAGGCTAATAAACGATGAATTGAAAGCCAATTTATCGGCGGAAAACGAATTAGGGATCAAGCATGACAACTGAGAATACTGATGTTAATCAAAGCATTGGCGCGCCACTAATATGTCCAACAGAGACCGTAATTGAAGACTGGATTGACTATAACGGTCACCTAAACATGGCCTACTACCACGTGATCTTTGATCACAGCGTAGACCATTTCTTTGATCATTTAGGTGTGGGTTCGGTCTATGCCCGCAGCGGTGCAGGCTCCTGCTTTTCCATGGAAGTACACGTGAACTACTTAAACGAAGTGGCACTAAACGATGAGGTAGAAGTCCGGCTGCAGCTCTTGGACTTCGACAGCAAGCGCCTGCACTTCTTCCAAGAGATGTACCACAAAAAAGAAGGCTACCTTGCAGCGACCTCAGAGCAGTTATCATTGCACGTGGATATGCAAACACGAAGGACAGCACCCTTCCCCTCCACTGTACTCGACACTTTAGAAAATATAATGGCAGCACATAAGAACCTACCAGTACCGCCTCAAGTAGGCAGAGTGATTGGCATCAAGCGCAAGTAGTTCACGGTAGCGAATAAGAAGCAAAAAGCAAAAAAAAAGGAGGCATAAGCCTCCCTCTTCAACCGCTAGAACACTGGATATCTATTAGTAACCTTCAAGAACACCATAGCGGTTGCGGTGAAAGTTCACATCGCCAAAGGTTTGTTCGGAGACCGCAGCCCGCTTAATAAAGAAGCCAATCTCGAATTCATCCGTCATGCCAATACCGCCATGCATCTGAATGCCTTCACGAGAAACCAAGTTGTAGGTTTCACCTACTTTAGTCTTAGCAAGGCTCGCTAACTTAGCAACCTCTTCTGTATCCCGACCTTCGTCTAATGCTGTCAGAGCTTCTAAAACACAAGACTTCGACAATTCAATTTCGCAAAACATATCGGCAGCACGGTGCTTAAGTGCCTGGAAAGAACCAATGGCAACGCCAAACTGCTTACGTTCTTTTAAGTACTCTACTGTGCGTTCAAAACACTCTTGAAGACCACCAAGCATCTCTGCGCATAGACCGATTCGGGCGATGTCTAATGCCGCATCTAAAATATCAGCGCCTTGGCCTAATGTGCCAATAAGCGCATCAGCACCAACAGCGACATTCGCAAGCGTGACATTAGCTGCGTTACGCGAGTCCGCCATAATCGTGCGTGTAACAGTTACACCCTCAGCCTTAGCATCGACCAAGAACAGGCTGATGCCATCTCTAGCGTGGGTGTCTCCAGAACTACGCGCTACAACAATCAAGTGATCAGCTACATTGCCATCGAGGACAAACGTCTTGCTGCCAGACAATGTATAACCATCGCCCGCAGCAGTAGCCGTGGTAGCGATATTGTACGGATTATGGCGATGCGATTCTTCTAACGCCAAGGCCAAAAGTAGCTCACCTGCCGCTACCTTAGGTAAAAGTTCATTTTTCTGTTCGTCAGAGCCACCGACATTGATAACAGTGCCACCAACCCATACTGAAGCATAAAGCGGGCTAGCTGTAAGGGTTCTACCAGATTCTTCAGTGACTACACCGAGACCCTTGTAACCAAACGCAAGGCCACCATGCTCCTCGCCCCAGGGAATAGCAGCCCAACCAAGCTCAACCATGGAATTCCATGTTGCACGGTCAAAACCGTCTGGGTTGGCGTCATCACGCAGCTGACGCAGCTGTGTAATAGGCGTATTCGTAGTGCAAAAATCCTTTGCACTATCTTTAAGCATGGTTTGTTCTTCGTTCAAAATCATTGGCATGAGTGCCTCTCCATTTACTACCGATCAAGCAACTTTGCTTAGGACCATTTTTTCCTACTACAGCACGAACTCGCGGGAATCCTTGCTAGCATTTGTGACGCACTAGCAAAGTGACATAGCAGGCTAAACTACTGATGTCGAGGGCATCGACACCCCCAGAAACCAGAAGCTAATGAAACCAAAGTATTCGGTAAAAGTCGAGCGCACTGAAGTGCTACTCCCTGGCATTTGAATAAAAAGACGTGCCGGCCAGAACAAATGAGTTAAAGGAAACGCGCGAACAAAATTTGCAAAAAGTGTCCAAACGCAAAATAGAATGACAACAAATAAATCCTCAGACCTGCTAAGGCAGAGTATGCAGCTCGAAATATTGAAGATTAGATTATTGAGGAACGATAGCAGTAGTTATCGTTACCTTAGCATCTGATGATGCTAATTTTTCGGCATGCTTGGTGTAATGCGCCGTACAAATTACCACTTTAATTCAGTTGCAGCGATGTTAGTGCTCTCCTGCATACCCTCTAAAATTAATTCGCGTATCCCTAGAACCGATAAA